>JAPPNY010000206.1 GCA_028818385.1 Spirochaetaceae bacterium | reverse complement strand
ACTCGGCTTCAACTTGGTCCCGGAGACTGCCTGATTCTGCTTGTTTCTAAGGAGAACGGCACGTTCGATCGTGTTCTGCTGCGCCCACGCTCGACGTTGCTGCAGGTGCTGGGCGCCGCGCTTGCACCGGAGACGATCGGCCGACTGCTTCTGGCCGCGGTGGTACTGGGGTGGGCGCTCGCCGCTCTCGACGGCGGCCCCGTGGCAGGAGACATCGCGCTCTTGTTGTGGGCATTCGCCGGCGGCGTTGCCGCCTTCTTCGCGCTGATTATGCTCTCGGCCGCCCTCTCGTTCTGGACGACCGAGACCCTGCTGATCTTCGCCATCGTCACCAAGGGAGGATTGGAGACGACCCAGTACCCGATCGCGGTGTTCCACCGCGCGCTCCGCTATCTGTTCCTGTTCCTGGTGCCGATCGGCACCGTCACCTACTTCCCGGTGGTTCACGTGCTGGGCCGGTCCGATCCGTTGGGGTCGTCCGCGGTCGTCGCGTGGCTCGCGCCGCTCGCCGGGTTCGTCTTTCTGACCCTGGTCGCCGGCCTCTGGCACCTCGGCGTGCGCCGCTACACCTCGACCGGCTCGTGACTCGGTGTCCGAGTTTGACCGGCGTCGCGGTCTGCCGGTAGACTGCGCCTCGCTTCGGGTCCCCCTCGGGCCCGTCCTCTCGCCTGCATGCAAGAACGCTTGTTGGAGACGTACCGGACCAAGCGCCAGGAGGCCGAGGCCGGCGGCGGTGAAAAGCGCATCGCCGCGCAGCACGCCAAGGGCAAGCTGACGGCGCGCGAGCGGATTGCCGCGCTGGTGGATCCCGATTCCTTCATCGAGCAGCAGCCGTTCGTGACGGTGCGCTCCACGGACTTCGGCATGGACCGGCAGCGCGTGCCGGGCGACGGCGTGGTGACCGGCAGCGCCAAGATCGAGGGCCGCCAGGTGTTCGTGGCCGCGCAGGACTTCACGGTGGTGGGCGGCACCCTGGGCGAGATGCACGCGACGCGCATCGCACACGCGCAACGGCTCGCCCTGGAATCCGGGGTGCCGTTCATCCAGATCAACGACTCGGGCGGGGCGCGCATCCAGGAGGGGGTCCTGTCGCTGGACGGCTACGCCAAGATCTTCCGCGCCAACACCCTGTCCTCGGGCGTGATCCCGCAGTTCTCGATCATCCTGGGGCCGTGCGCGGGCGGAGCGGTCTACTCGCCTGCGATCACGGACTTCATCTTCATGGTCGATACGATCAGCAACATGTACATCACCGGTCCGGAGGTCATCCGGGCGGTGACGGGCGAGGAGATCTCGCACGGCGACCTGGGCGGCGCCGCCCCGCACTCGGCGACCAGCGGCGTCGCGCACTTCCGCTTCGCGGACGAGGCGCAGTGCCTGGCCGGCCTGCGGCGGCTGCTGGGCTACCTGCCGCTCAACAACCAGGAGTCGCCGCCGCTGCTGCCGGTCTCGGACCCCATCGACCGCGCCACCGACGGCATCGCCGAGCTGATCCCCGACGACGCGCGCAGGCCGTTCGACGTGCGCGCGATGATCGCGGAGGCGGTGGACTCGGGCTCCTTCATCGAGGTGCAGCCGGAGTTCGCGCAGAACGTCGTGGTCGGCTTCGCCAGGCTGGCCGGCCGCACCGTCGGCCTGTTCGCCAATCAGCCGAGCGTCTACGCCGCCTCCCTGGACATCGACTCTTCGGACAAGGCAGCCCGCTTCCTGCGCTTCTGCGACGCGTTCAACGTGCCGATTGTGTCGCTGGTCGACGTCCCCGGCTTCCTGCCGGGCATCACCCAGGAGCACGGCGGCATCATCCGCCACGGCGCCAAGATCCTGTACGCGATCGCCGAGGCGACCGTCCCCAAGGTGGCGCTGATCATCCGCAAGGCGTACGGCGGCGCCTTCATCGCGATGGCCTCCAAGTCGCTCGGTTACGACCGCGTGCTGGCGTTCCCGAGCGCGGAGATCGCGGTCATGGGGGCCGAGGGCGCGGCGAACATCATCTTCCGCCGTGACATCGCCGCCGCCGAGGACCGCGCCGCCAAGCGGCAGGAAAAGGTGGAGGAGTTCCGCGAGACGGTGATGAACCCGTTCATCGCCGCCGGCCACGGCTTCATCGACGACGTCATCGAGCCGGCCGCCATGCGCATCGAGCTGATCCGCTCCATCGAGATGCTTGCCCGCAAGCGCGAGGACCGGCCGGCGAAGAAGCACGGCAACATCCCCCTGTAGCAGCCATGGATACCCCGTCCACGCTGTTCGTCGCCGCGCTCGGCATGGGCGTGGTGTTCGTCTTCCTGGTGTTCCTGAGCGCCATGATGGCGGCGCTCACCGCGGCTTCCGGCCGACGCGAGACGCGGCACGACGCCCCGGATGCAGCGGCCCCGGAACCGGCCGGAGCGGGCAGCCCCGGCTGGATCGCCGCGGCAACCGCCGCGTATCTGGCCGCGGAACGGGACGCCGAGCAGGCAGCGGCCACGTTGCCGAGCGCCGCCGCGTGGCGTCCCTACGACACCGTGGAGGCCGCGCGCTGGCGCCTGCGGATGCCGGCACCGGCGACGGTCGCGCGGCAGGCTGCATCATGAGCATGATCCGCTTCCGCTACGAGGGGGTCCTCTACGAGGTCGAGGTCGTCCGCGACGGAGACGTCCTCACCATCACCCACGAAGGCACCGCCTATCGCGTCGAGCTGGAGCCCGAATCGGTTCCGGCGGCCGCCACTCCCGCGCCGGGGTCGCCTCCGGCCGCGCCTGCACCGGCCCCGGCACCCACGCCCGCGGCTCCCTCGCCGACGCCCCATCCGACACCGGCGCCAGCGCCGGCCGCGGCGGGACCCGGCGTGCTGCCGGCGCCGATGACCGGCACCGTCAAGGAGGTCAAGGTCGCGGCCGGCGAGCAGGTGAGCGCCGGGCAGCTCGTCGTCGTGATGGAGGCGATGAAGATGGACATCGACGTCACCGCCACGGCCGCGGGCACCGTCTCGGAGGTGCACGTGAGCCCCGGCGACAACCGCGCGGCAGGCCAACCCCTGCTCACCATCCAGTAGCGGCCGATGGGACTGTTCGAACAGTTCCTGCAGGCGACCGGCCTGCCCGAGCTGACGCTGGCGCGCGTGGCCATGCTGGCGGTGGCCGGCGTCCTGCTCTACCTGGGCATCGTCCGCCAGTACGAACCGCTGCTGCTGGTGCCGATCGGCTTCGGCGCCCTGCTGGTCAACCTGCCGGGGGTGGACCTGGTCGATCCCGGCGGACTGCTGGAGCAGATCTACGTGTTCGGGATCAAGTCCAGCGTGTTCCCGCCGCTGATCTTCCTGGGGATCGGCGCCATGACCGACTTCACGCCGCTCTTGGCACGGCCGCAGACGTTCATCCTGGGGGCGGCGGCGCAGTTCGGGATCTTCGCCACGCTGCTCGGCGCCGGCGCACTCGGCTTCAGCCAGACCGAGGCCGCGTCCATCGCGATCATCGGCGGCGCCGACGGCCCGACCGCCATCTACCTGACCGGCAAGCTGGCCGACCACCTGCTGGGCGCGGTCGCCGTGGCCGCCTACTCCTACATGGCGCTGGTGCCCATCATCCAGCCGCCGATCATCCGGCTGCTGACGACCCGCCGCGAGCGGCTGGTGCGCATGGCCGACCTGCGGCCGGTATCGACCCGGGTGAAGATCCTGTTCCCGATCATCACCACCGTGACCGCGGCGCTGGTGGTGCCGGCCGCCGCCCCGCTGATCGGCATGCTGATGCTGGGCAACCTCCTCAAGGAAGCCACCGCGCTGGTCCCCAAGCTGGAGCGCCTGTCGCAGTGCGCCCAGAACGAGATGATCAACATCGTCACCATCCTGCTGGGCCTGTCGGTGGGTTCGCGCATGAGCGCCGGCGCGTTCCTGAACCCCAGGACGCTGCAGATCATCGCCCTGGGCCTGGTCGCCTTCGCCATCGGCACCGCCGCCGGCGTGCTGATGGGCAAGCTGATGTGCGTGCTCACCGGCCGGCGCGTGAACCCCATGATCGGCGCGGCCGGCGTCTCCGCGGTGCCGATGGCGGCGCGCGTGGTACAGAAGGTCGGACAGGACGAGGATCCCGGCAACTTCCTGCTGATGAACGCGATGGGCCCGAACGTGGCCGGCGTGATCGGATCGGCGGTCGCCGCCGGCGTGCTGATCGCCATCTTCGGATGAGCCGCTTCATCGAGCTGCTCGACCGCGTCCGCGAGCACACGCCGCGGCCGGCCGGCTTCGCTTCCACCGGCAGGAGCGTCGGCGAGTTCGCGCTGATCGCACAGACGGCACCGGCCGCGCTGGCCGACGATCCGCGGCTGGCCGCCATCGACGCGGACGCCTTTCTGCTGCGGCTCGCCAGCGTCGACGATCCCGCCCTGCCCGACGCCGTCGAGGCGCTCTCCGGCCGCATCTGGGGTATACGCCTGCCGCTGTTCACCCTGGAACAGACCAGGACGCTGATCGGCATCGGCTGCGACTACGTCATCTTCGACGCCGCCGGCACCGAGGCGGCTTTGCTGACGCTGCCGGACCTCGGCATCGTCATCACCGTCGATCACCGGTCCGACGAAGGGATGATCCGTTCCCTCGGCGAGCTGGCGATCAACGGCCTGCTGTTCCGGCCGGCGATCCGCGAGTCGCCGATCTCCTTCCACACGCTGGCGAACATCCAGCGCGTCTGCGGCGTCATCGACCGGCCCCTGCTGCTGGAGCTCCCGGAGGGCATCTGTGGCACCGACCTGGAGGTCCTTCGCAGCGTTGAGACCACCGGCCTGATACTCGAGGTGCCCCCCGCCGACCGGCCGGCCGCCGTCAGGCGCTGCATGGCCGATCTGCCGCCGCGCTCCGAGAGCCGCATGGTGCGGCGCGCCATGCCGTTCAGCGTCGGCGACGACGGATTGTAGCGGCAGTTGACATGCAAGCACGAGATTGCATATTGTCGGCTCGTGACATGCAAGCAATCACTTGCCTTAGACTGGTCGTGTGGACGTGTATCGCGCGATCGCTGACCCAACCAGGCGAGCCATCCTGGATGAACTCGTCGATCGGTCAGGTCAATCGCTCTTCGAACTCTGCGCACGCCTGACCATGAAGCACGGCATCAACTCCTCACGGCAGGCGATCACGCAACACCTGCACGTCTTGGAGGCCGCCGGGCTGATTCGCACGAGGCGCGAGGGGAGATCGAAGCTCCATTGGTTCGAGGGCGGCCCGCTGAAGGCCATCGCGAAGCGTTGGCCGATCTCAACAGATGAGCCTCTTGCAAAACTCCGGGGATTCCCTTGGTTGCAGACGGCTGTCCGTAG
>JAPPNY010000098.1 GCA_028818385.1 Spirochaetaceae bacterium | reverse complement strand
CCCGGTCGTCGAAGTGCTCGCCTTCTTCGGACTCGCCCTGCTGCCGGTGCGCGGTACCGGAACCGATGCGAGCCAGCATCGGTCCTCCTATTCATCCGCCGTGCAGCGCGGCTGGGTCAGCGCGCGCGCCAACCGGCGCCAGTACCGGTTCAAGTGGCCCGCATGGAGCCCCGCCTTGGACCGTGCCGCTATCGATGCCCTGCTCGACATCTGGAGCCCGGACATGAAGAGGCGCTGGAACCGATGTGGCGTACACGCCGGATGGCAGACCGTCCAGTTCAAGCCGCGGGCCACGGCGGATACCACCCGCGCGTTCGGAGCGGAGCGCATCTGAATCGTGGATTCGGACGTACCCGTTATTGCAATCTCGGCAATCGAGCACTACGACTACTGCCCCCGACAGTGTGCGTTGATCCACTGCGACGGCGTATGGCACGACAACTCCTACACGGTCCGAGGCTCCCGCGCCCACCGGCGCGTCGACAGCGGGCAACACCGTCGCGAACGGGGCAGGTTGGTGCTGCGCGCGATACCTCTTTGGTCGGAAGCCCTGGGTCTGTCGGGTCGCGCCGATGCCGTTGAGATCGAGTCCGCCCAGGCGCTGTGTCTCGAAGAGATGCTCGACGTGGAGATACCGGACGGCGACATCTGGTACGGGGGGCCGCGGCGCCGCATGCGGGTGGAGTTCACGGCGGAGTTGCGCCGTGAGGTGAGCCGTGTCGTTGACCAGATCAGAACGCAGATCGTGTCCGGCAAGCTCCCGCCGGCTCCGAACGACCGTCGTTGCACCGCCTGCCAGCTGCTCCATCACTGCCTCCCCCGGCCCGACAAGCACTCCCCGGCGGGTGACCAACTACCTGAACGACGTGGTATTCGCATGCGGTACCTGAGCACTGTATACGTCCGTGACCACCAGGCGCGTGTTCAGCATCGTCGTGGGTCGCTGCTTGTATCGTCCCCCGAAGGGAGTCAGAAGATCCCCCTCGAAGCGATTGATGCCGTGGTCATGCTCGGCGGAGCGCAGGTCACCTCGCAGGCGCTTGAGGCGTGCGTGCGGCGTGGGGTCCGCGTCGCTGCCCTGCGGAAGGGTGGTGCAGTCCGATTCGTGGTGGGTGGAACGACCAGCGGCAACGTACATCTGCGCACGGCTCAATACCGCGCGGTGACGGACCAGGCCCATTCGCTCGCGCTGGCTCGGTCGATTGTCGGCGGCAAACTGCAGAACGGCAGGAGAGTGGTTCATCGTTGGGCGCGCGATGCAAAGGATCCCGGCATCGCGAGTCAGCTTGCTGCTTGCGCAGGGCTCATCATGGACCGGGTCCCACGGTTGGGCTCAGCCGGGAACATGGACAAGGTGCGCGGGATCGAGGGCGATGGGGCCAGGATCTACTTCGGTGCAGTCGCCCAAGTAGTAGCCGGCCACAATCTTGGCTTCTTCGCGCGCAACCGCCGGCCACCGAGAGACCCCGTCAATGCCATGCTGGGTTTCTGTTACGGCCTGGTGGTCATGGAGCTGATCGGCGCGATCGAGAGCGTCGGTCTCGACTACCAGATGGGCTTCTTCCACCGCCCGCGTTCAGGCCGGCCATCGCTCGCGCTCGATCTTGCCGAGGAGTTGCGGCCCCTCACCGATCGCTTCGTCGTATCGCTGGTCCGCCGCCGGCAGGTCTGCTCGGACAGCTTTATTCAGACCCCTGGAGGGGCGGTCTACCTGAGCGACAGCGGGAGGTCGGCCTTGATCAAGGCCTGGGAAGCGCACAAGGAAGTCGAGCTCGAGCATCGTATCGTCGGGCGGCGGGTGGGGCGCTGGGCGCTGCCGTCGGTTCAGGCAACCTTGCTTGCACGCCACCTTCGGGGCGATCTGCCGGCATATCCGCCATTCGTGACACCGTAGCCGTGGACGTCCTGGTCTCCTACGACATCGCGGATACCGCCGGGATTGGAGCGGCTCGGCTGCGCAAGGTTGCACAGGTCTGCGAAAGGTACGGCCAGCGCGTACAGTTCTCGGTGTTCGAGTGCCGTCTTTCCCCGGAGCGTCTGGCGCGCATGATCGGCGAGGTCGAGGATGTCATAGACCGCGATCGCGACTCGGTCATGGTGTACCGATTCCCCGGTCGGATCGGAGAGGCGCGACTCCGCGTCGGCCGCAAGCAGGCCCACGTGATAGGTGAGCCATGGCTGCTCTGAGCGGTCTGCGAACCGGCGGTGATTCTTCAGTTGTGGTGCAGGCATAGCCGCGATATTCCAAGTTGGCCGACGAATTTCGATCACATTCTCTTCCCGGCGACCTCAGTGACCGGATTAGCCTTCGTTATACTCGTTCGTGGGCTCCACACTTTGCATCAAAGTCAGAAACCCCCGCCGGAGCACTGATTTTCGCCAGTTAGCACTGTCGCCGGGACTACGGTCCCGGCCTTCGTTGAGCGGGATTCGGCCAGTACCGCCACACTCCGGTGCGAGACTGTCGCCGGGACTACGGTCCCGGCCTTCGTTGAGCGAGAGCATTCCAGGTCCACTTCTTCGGCCCCTTTCTGTAGCTGTCGCCGGGACTACGGTCCCGGCCTTCGTTGAGCGTGGTAGTAATTGAGGTCCTGGTCGTAGGGCTGCACGCCGCCTGTCGCCGGGACTACGGTCCCGGCCTTCGTTGAGCGGAGAAGAACCGCAAGAAGTGGCCGAACTTCCGCAACGGCTGTCGCCGGGACTACGGTCCCGGCCTTCGTTGAGCGACCGGAATCGAGATGCTGTCGCCAAGCGTTTCCGTCTGTCGCCGGGACTACGGTCCCGGCCTTCGTTGAGCGTGCTGAACAGCACCGCCGCGTCGAACGCGCCGCCCAGCTCATAGAGGATGGCGCCGCATGCCGAGGGGAAACGGGGGAGGGGTAGGGTTTTGTCGACGGATAGCGGGTGCATCCGGGCACCGGCTCGCCCGCCCCCAAAAAGGATTGTCGGACCGCGCGGTCACTTACTACAGCCGGCGCCGGACTCCGCCGAAGGTCGCCATCGAAGCGGTGTCCGGTGCCGTGATCCTCGACCAGCCGCGCCCGGTCGACCAGGGGTACAGCAGCGGCGTCAAGCGCCTGGCCGGCGCCGCTGCGCAGGCGCGGGTGCGCCTGGTCGGCCGCTGATGCTCACCTTGCGCGTGCTGCTGCCGCTGGCCGGCCTCGTCTTGTGCCTGGGGTTTCTGGTCGGCGCCCTGGTCTACTTCCACGTGCAGGACCGCCGTGCCGAGCGTCGCCAGACCGGCCCGCATCCCGACTCACCGGCCGAATCCTGAACCGAAGACGGGCCAGCAGCGCCCCGCCGCCCGTTCGCCAATGCCAAGAAGCGGGAGCCGGCGTCTTTTCGGCTTGGCTCAGCGTTTCCGCCGGCTCCCGCGAGTCAGACAGCGCCAGCATACCCCACCGACCGGGCGGCCGTCCCCACCCGTGAAGCCGGCGCCACGGCGCTGCAAGGTCGTGGCGGAGCTGGCGGCCGGCTGCGCACCCCCGCCGCTGCGGGGAAATCAACCGTGGCGGCCTCCAGGAGCGCCCCGGCGGGAGCGGGTGGGCCTTGGACACCACCCCGGCGCCTCTGGCGGCGCCTGCCTACAGGGCGGTGGTGCGGTGTGGAAGAGTTTGGCCGTCCGAGGCCGGGTAGCTACTCCCGGCCCTTTCGTCGCCATGCGCGACCGCGACCTCGCCGCCGAGGTGCTGGGGTCGGCCTGCGGCGCCACAAGCTGCTGGCCTTCGGGGTGAGTTCGTTCTACGCCGGCGTGGCCAGCGGGCTCATGGGCCTACTTCTTCAAGGTGGTGGCGCCGGGGCAGTTCGGCTTCTCGCTGTCGCTGTTCTTCCTGACGGCGATCGTGGGTGGGAGGATTGGGAACTGTACCGGGTGCCATATTCGGCGCTATCTTCATGACGATCACTCTGGGGGTGCTCGCCTGGGCCGCCGGGCCGCTCGGTCCGGTTGCCACGGTGATGCTGGCGCCGCTGCGGGAAGTGCTGTTCGGCCTGCTCATCGTGGTGTTTCTCATCGCCGAGCCGCGCGGCCTGTACGGGATCTGGAGCAGGGTCAGAGACTGGCGTCCGAGGACGCGAAGGAGCACAGAATGAGGAGAGGACAGTCCGGATTGGTCCGGTCCAGGCGGGGCTTCCGTGCAGCCGTCGCGCTGGCGGTTGCCGTGGGCTTGGCATTCGCGCCGGCGGCGGTGCTGGCCGACGCCGGCGAGATCGTGTGGGGCGGCGCCGCGCCGCTGACGGGTCTGTACGCCCAGGCGGGCACCCTCGGCCTGGTAGGAATGGAAGCCTACGTCGGCTACCTGAACGCCACCGGCGGCATCAACGGCCGGCCGGTGCGTACGGTGATGCACGACTCGGGCTCGGTCCCGGAGCAGGCCCTCGCGGTATTCAAGCAGATCATGGCCGAGGAGGAGAACGTGGTGGCGTTCTACGGCGACTCCACCACCTTCATCAAGCTCTCGGCGCCGGAGGTCAACGACCGCTACAGGATTCTGATGGGCGGCTCCTCGATGGCCACCGAGCTGGCGGATCCCGACAAGTACCGCTACCACTTCATGACCGGTCCCACCTACGCCGACATGATCGGCATCCTGCTGGAGTACATCGCGGGCAAGCGCGAGGCGGGCGCCGCGGCGCCGCGGGTGGTGCTGTTCTACTCCAACATCGACTTCGGTCTCGATCCGATCCCGGCGTCCCGCGAGCGTGCCAAGGAGCTGGGCATCGACATCGTGGAGGAAATCGAGACCGCGCCGATGGGCGTCGACGTGGCGCCGGCGGTGCTGAAGCTGCGCCGCGCCAACCCCGACTACGTGATCTTTCACGGCTACGCCACCACGGTCTGGCCGGAGGTGATGAAACAGGCGGTGCAGTCGGGCGTGGACGCCATGTTCATGGGCACCTTCTGGGCCATGGAGCCGTTGCTCATCCGGCAGCTCGGACCGCTCGCCGACCGCTACATGGGAGTGTTCCCCTACCGCTACTACTGGGAGCAGGAGCAGTCGGCGACGCTGCGGCTGATGAAGCAGGTGACCAAGCAGGAATACCTGCCCACCTACGCGCTGCAGGCGTGGTTCTCCGGCATGATCATGCACGAGGTGATCAAGCGCACGCTGGACGCCGGCATGGAGCTCACCGGCGACAACCTCAAGGCGACGCTGGACGGCATCGAGGACTGGGACACCGGCGGTCTGATCGGCGTTCCGGTGACCTTCAAGAACGGCTCCATCCCGGTGGGCCGGATCTACAAGGGCAACTCCGCCACCGGACTGATGGACCCGGTCTCCGACTGGATCGTCCTCGACGACTGACGGCGG
>JAPPNY010000108.1 GCA_028818385.1 Spirochaetaceae bacterium | reverse complement strand
CGCTGATCGAGGGTTCCGCCCCGACCAACGGACCCGAGCGTGGGATCGTCCTGCCGGCTCGACAGGAGAGCTTGACAGGGCTGTGGAGTAGGGGCAGGCTCGGGAGAACGTATCCGATCCGTCGCGCGTCGGTCGAGGAGGTGCTTACGCTGGCTTGCCCCGCACGTTTCCTTCCGGGCCCGTCCGCCACAGGGACGAACGACGTCGGTCCGCGTGCGCACCGATGACGCACGGCTCCACGCGCCGATGATCGTCGCCGATACGCGGCAACGGATCGCCGGACGTCGCGAATACGTCGTCAAGCACGTCCGCCGTCACTGGTTCATTTATATGCTGATGCTGCCGGGCATCGTATTCATGGTCGTGTTCCGCTACGTGCCCATGTACGGCATGCTGGTCGCGTTCAAGGATCTGAACATGCGGATCGGCATCCTGGCCAGTCCATGGGTCGGCCTGGACAACTTCGCCGTGCTGTTTCAGCAGGAGTATTTCTACAAGGTCATCGCCAATACCGTTCTCATCAACGTCTACAATATCGCCGTCGGCTTTCCGTTCGTCATCCTGCTTGCGCTGATACTGAACGAACTGCAGGCAGGATGGTACAAGCGCGCCGTGCAGACCCTCGTATACATCCCGCACTTCGTATCGTGGGTGGTGTTCGCGGCCATCGTCGCCAAGATGCTGGATCCGGAACCGACCGGCGCGTTCAACGCGTTCGTGGGGCTGTTCGGCGTCGCGCCCCAGCACTGGTTGGCCGTATCCGAGTACTTTCGGTTCATCCTGGTGGTCTCCGGCATCATCAAGACGGCCGGCTTCGCCACCATCATCTACCTGGCCGCTCTGTCGAGCGTGAATCCCTCGCTCATGGAGAGCGCCATCTGCGACGGAGCACACCGCGGACACCTCATGTGGTACATCTATCTGCCACGCATCAGTCCGACGATCGCGGTGCTGCTCATCCTCAACGTGGCCAATCTGTTCGCTTCGAACTTCGACCAGGTGTTCAATCTGTACAATCCGGCGGTCTGGGATACCGGCGACGTCCTGTCCACCTACCTGTATCGGTCGGGCCTCCTGCAAGGGAAGTTCGAGATGGCAACGGCTCTGGGATTGGTGTTCAACGTGCTCGGCCTGATCGCGGTGATCGTCACCAACAAGCTCATTTCAAGGATGAACGTCATGGGCATCTTCTGAGTTGAGACATGCTGAAGAGAGCGCTCGGTTTCAATCTGCTGGACGTGTCGTTCGTCCTCTTCGCGGGCTTCTTTGCGTTCATATGCTTCTATCCCATGTGGTACGTCTTCGTGGTGTCGATCACTCCTTACGAGGAGTACATCATGAAGGAGTTCGTGTTCGCGCCGCCGCGCAGCCCGTCCTTCCTGTACTACTACTCGATCATCGTCGGCGGGCGGGACATCTTCATTCAGACCATGTCGGTCTCGTTCCTGAAGACCTTCGTGGGCTCGACGGTGAGCGTGCTGGTCACCGCGATGTTCGCGTACGGCGTGTCGAAGCGATACGTGATGGGGACCAGGACGCTGAACGTGCTGATGGTGTTCACCCTGTTCTTCTCAGGCGGACTGATCCCGACCTACATCCTGATGATCCAGTTGCGGCTCATCGACACGTTCTGGGTGATGGTGTTGCCGTGGATCGTCAATACCGGGCACTTCATCATCATGCGCAACTATTTCTCGTACACCGTGCCGACGGAGCTGGAGGATGCGGCCCTGATCGACGGCTCGAGTGAGTTCAGGACCTTCTTCACCATCGTCTTCCCCATATCGAAGGCCATGTTCGCGGCGATTTTCCTGTTCGAAGCGGTGTGGCACTGGAACGACTACTACAGTTTTCTCATTTTCGTGAAGGACACCTCGCTGATGCCGTTCGTATACCTGTTGCGCCGCGTGCTGGAGTACTCGTACTACGTGATGTCGACGGCGAGCGGACAGCGATTCGTCGAGGATATAGGTGTCTTTCTCCCGCCCAAGCAGTTGGTCATGACGACGATCGTGCTCGCGATGGTGCCGGTGATGATACTGTATCCGTCAAGGGCCCCAGTCCATCTCAGTACCTCTACTTCTGGGACAGGTTCAAGCAGGCGCATCCGGAAGCGATCATGGAGCAGCACATGCCGCAGATGCTGCATCCGCTGCGCGGTCCCGCTGGCAATTCGACGACCCACGAGGTCCCGTTCTTCGTGCGCCGCGGCAACTTCATACCGGTCTACAGCGAGCATCCCGAACGGGCGCTCGACGTGCTGCACTACACGCTTACCGAAGAGTTCCAGTACATGCGGTGGTACGGCGTCAAGGGTGTCCATTACACCATGGACGATCGCAGCGACTTCGACCTGGGCAAGCTGTTCGATACGATGAAGGGCTACTTCTACATGGGCAAGACGGTCGACGACGTCGATCCGATGCGGGTGATGTACGAACCGTTCTACAACACCACCAACTACAACGCCGGCATCGTGCCGTATGAGACGTACGGCAGCTACTATGAGGCGCATCTCAACTACATCGACGTGCGCTGGGAGCGATCGCGGGACTACTATGCGGCACAGGGAAACGCGGTCGAGGTCTGGGAGAACTTCGTGAGCGAAGGCTGGGAAGCCCTGCCGCAGTGGATGGACTTCATCTCGCTGTCCGACGAGGCGGCTCAGATCCAGAGTGCGCTCATCGACGTCAGGACCAAGTGGTTTGTCGATTTCCTGCTCGGCAACAAGGACGTAGCCACCGAATGGGATGCGTTCGTGCAGGAGTACAAGGAGCGGGGCGGCGACCAGCTCCTTGCCGAATGGGCGCACAAGGCCGATGAGGCTCGCGCCCAGTGGGAGGCGGTCGTCGGCGGGTAGTCGACGTTATCGGCGCGGAGGGGAGGCTTCTCCCCTCCCGCCCTTGCGCAGGCGCTCAGCCCGCTTTCTGCAGCTCGGTCATCCCTTCGACGTGCGCTCGTACGGAGTGGCTGGGCGCGGCAGAGGTCGTCGCCGGCACCAGGGCACAGGCGCTGCAGATGCGATCGGGGCCGTAGTTGGCCTGGACCCCGCGCGGGGTCGTCAGGGCGCGTCCGCAGTGCGGGCACCGCGCCGGCCTTCGGGTGACGTTCGCCTGGTCAGTCAGCATCGTTCACTACCTCCACCACCAGCATACGCACGCCGGCAGCCGATACCCAAATCCGACGGGCGAGTCGGTGCGCCGCGCCGGGGCCGCGTCCACGGTATGATGAGCGAGGGGTTCTGAGAATGGCACAGGGTGACGTTCTTCGGTCGGAGAAACGGGAGTACCGCGAAGCGGCGACCGGCGTGAAGGTGGTGCAGCTCACCGACGCGCCGTGCCACAACGTGCATCCCTACTACAACCAGGAGGGGTTCGTCGGCGGTTCGGAGCGGTACGTGTTTTCCTCCAACCGGACGGGCAAGGGGCAGATCTACGCGGTGGAGACCGGCTCCGGCAGGATCGTGCAGCTCACCGACTCCGAGGATCCGCCGGTGCTGGCCGGCATCGAGCATCGGCCCGGAGGGGGAGCGGGCTCGGGCGGCCTGACCTGCGACCCGGTGCGCGGGCGCATCTACTACAGCCGCGGGAAGCGCGTCTGCTGCCTGGACATCGAGACCCTGCGCGAGGAGGTCGTCGCCGAGTCGCCGCCGGGGTGCGGCGCCCTGGGCGGTCCCGACCTGTCGAGCTGCGGACGCTACCTGGTGCTGGGCTGCCGGCCGGAGGGCGCGTCGACGTGGCCGTCGCGGAACGAGAACCGTTACCGGCACGGCAGCGAGACGCTGGTGGTGCTGTGCGACCTGCAGGAGGGGCGGCAGGCGGTCGTCTACCACGGCCCGAGCGCGGAGAATCGCGCCGCGGCCGACAGCCACCTGTTCATCTGCCGGGGCGATCCGTCCTACCTGTTCTTCGGCAGCTACACGCGCACGCAGCCGACCGGGCTGAAGACCATGTGGTTCATGCGAGTCGACCTGGAGCGGCTGGTGCCATTGCAGGATCCGCTGCCGATCTTCGCGCAGCAGCCGTTCGAGATGGTCAACCACTACTACCCGGCGCCGAACAACCACGTCGAGTCACAGTTGTTCACCTACACCCAGCACGACCGCGACGGTGTCCCGGTGAGCCCCGTGCGCCGCGCGGAGATGATCGACGTCGACCTGGTAGGCCGCGTGGATCGCCGCTGGGTCTTCCCCGGCCGCGAGCCCATCCACTTCAAGTGCAACTCCAAGGCCGACCTCTGGGTGGGCGACGCCGCCGACCCCGGCCCGCTGTGGTTCGAGGGCCGCGGCGACCTGGAGCGCTTCGTGGACGAAGGGGAAGGGGAGGCCGCCGAGGGCCCCCTCTCGTCGGCGCGCCGCGATCCCGAGGCGATCGGGCCGGAAGGCTACCGCTGGCCGCAGTCGCACCGCTGGATCGGCATCTTCCGCAAGCGCGGTCCGTTCATCGAGATGCGGCCGCTGGCGCGCCACGACACGGTGTGGCGCTGCATCCATCCGCACCCGGTGTTCTCGCCCGACGACCGCTGGACGGCCTGGGGCGCCGGCGGCCCCCGCCAGTCTCAGCTCTTCCTGGCGGAGGCGGTCTGGCCGCGCTGGTTGACGTGAGCGCCGCGCGCACCGCCGCGGGCGACGTGCGGCTGGCCAAGTTCGATCCGCTTCCGCGGGTGCTGTTCTTCGACGACTTCGACGAGGGCATCAACGGCTGGTGCGAGCTGGTCGGCAACCACGACAACAACCTCGACAACATCCGCCCGCTGGTGCGCGACCTGCGGCCGGCGCAGCTCTCCACCTGCACCTTCTTCGACATCGGCACGCACGGAAGCTTCGACGGAGTCTACTCGCTGAAGCTGGCCACCCGGCCTCGCGTCAACCACATGAACCAGCTCATCAAGCGCGTCAGCTACGTGCGGCGCGGGCTGGTGCGGCTGGAGACGTGGTTCACCTACAAGGCGGAGACGGTGTTCGACCCGTCGCTCACCGGCCCGAAGCAGTGGGACGGCAACTACCACCCGGTGGAGGCGATGTTCGGCGACTTCTGCTTCAGCAACGACGTCAACGACGGCCCGGACGGCAAGCGCCACCACTGCGCGCTGCGCTACGTCAACACCGACTTCGAGGGCAACTTCGTCCGGAAGTGGATGTACAAGACCTCGCTGCAGGTGACCACCAAGATGCAGCTCGCCGGCATGCCGACGCCGACCGACTACCACACCGTGCATCCCGACGACTGGGAGGAGGTGCCCGGCGGAGCGTTCTCCCTCTGCCACAACGAGGTGCCGACCAAGATCAACTGGAATTACCTGTGCTGGACGTTCGACACCGACGCGCGCCGCAACGTGGAGCTGCGCGTGAACGACCGGACGATGGACCTGCGCGATCTGCCCGTGCCCGTGTACGACCACGAGTACTACGGCTGCGACCGCCTGCTGAACTTCTGCATCGACGTGCGCACGCACCTGCCGGTGCGCAACTTCCTGTTCCTGGACTCGGTCCTGGTCAGCGTGGACTGGTGAGATGCTGCGCCGTTTTCATGCCGCCGTCCTGGAGAAGAACGAGACCTACGGTAAGGCGTTCGACACCGAGCCCATGGAATGTGGCTGGGCGAGCGAGGCGACCTGGTTCCTGCGGGTCGCGGAGCTGGATGCCGGCACCACGTTCCGGGTGCAGGCGCAGGTGTCCCCGGACGGCCTCGGCTGGTGCGACAAGGAGGGGGTGGCGCTGGCGGTCCCCGGTATCGGGCTCCACCAGTTGGAGGTCCGCCACTTCGGCGGCTGGCTGCGGCTGCGCTGCGACGTGCGCGGCGACGCGCCGCGCGTGAAGCTCACGGTCTACCTGGCGCTCAAGGAGTAGTTCGCGTGAGGCCGCCGGCGGGTTGACGCTGCACGCAGCCCAGCAACACACTCCGAATTCGTTCGTCCTGGATTCGTGGCGCTGTCGCATTCCCCTGAACACGGAGGCAACGGAAATGTCCGATGCAACATGCACGAGCGACTGGCAGGAACGGCATGTGGAGACCGGATTCTATCCGCCGGTGACCTACCTTCTGATCGACGACCTGCACATTCGCAGGATGGAGGGCGTGCAGCGGGCGCTGTGCGAGCCGCAGAAGCATCCAGAGCCTGTCGTCCAGGCCCGGAAGCCTTGGGAAGGAGAGGGCGTGTGGATGCACAACGGGTTGCTTTACGACCGCGATGAAAAGGTATTCAAGCTGTGGTACCATTGTCACGACCCCAGCTTCTACGACGAATACCCGCACCTGGCGTGGAACTATCGCCGCGCCTACGCGGTTTCGGCAGACGCGCTGACCTGGGAAAAGCCGGAGCTGGGTGTCGTACGGTGGCAGGGAAGCACCCGCAACAACCTGGTGGACTTTCCTCCGGCCGGCGGTGACGGCCCGAACGCCAACGTGTTCAAGAATCCGGGGGACGGCGATCCCAACCGCCGCTACCTGTCCTTGAGTTCGGAACGCCACCCCCGCGAACCGGGCGAAAAAGCCATCACGTGGCCGGGCGGCCCGGATCCGAAGGACGATCCCAACGGGCGCGGCTTTTACCTCTGCGACTCGCCAGACGGCTTTACCTGGACCCGCCGGCCGCGACCCATCATGAGCCACGCGCTGTGCATGGACGGGCCTACCGTTCACGGGTTCGACGAAGACCTGAACGCGTGGATACTGTGGTGGCGTCCGCGCATTGGCCCGAAATTCCGAACCATGGGCATCAGCATCGCACGCGATCTTGAGAAGATCCCGTACCCGCAGATGGCGCTGGTGCCCGACGACGAGGATGCGCCCGGCACCGAGTTTGACCGTTGCGCATCGATCAAGGTTTCGGGCGGATACGTCGCGCTGGTGCGCACTCTGTTTCCCGAGTACAATCGCCGCGAATCGAGGGACTTTCGGCACATCCACTGCCAACTGGCTTTCAGCCGGGATGCACGCACCTGGAGTCGGCCGGCCGGTCGCCAGTCCATGTTGACCGTCGGCGAACCGGGCACCTGGGACGAACTGCTCATCACACCGGCAAACCCGATCCAGGTCGGCGACGACATCTACATTCTGTATCAAGCGGGTCGCGGCGAGACGCAGCGCGGGATCGGATTGGCCACACTCAAACGCGATCGCTGGGCAGCGATCGAACCGGTCCACATCCATGGGGTGTTGAAAACCCACCCGATCAGTTGGGCCGATCGTCAGCTGCGTATCAACGCCGACGCCACTGGCGGTTCGATTCGTGCCGAGCTTCTGGATGTTGCAGACAAACCCGTTCCAGGCTTCACGATGGGCGATAGCGATCCGGTCAGCGGCGACAGCCTCGACCACACGATGAGCTGGGGAGGGAAATCTCAGCTTCCGGACGATGTGATTGGCGCCGCGTACCTGGAAGGGACGCCGGGTCGAGTCATGTCGATTCGATTCGACATCGATCGTGCCAGGTTGTTCTCGTTTTCGTGCTGAAACACTGTTGTCAATCAGCTACCACCCCTCGACCTTCAACCCCGGAACTCGCTCGAATTCTTCCACGTCGCGCGTAGCAAGCATGAGGGAACCGGCAAGCGCGATCGCGGCGATCATCAGGTCGTTCGCTCCTATCGGACGGCCTTCCCGGCGAAGCTGGGCTCTGATGGTCCCGTAGTGCTTCGCCGCGTCGTCATCGAACGGCAGCGACGGAAACGCCCCGAAGAACGTCTCCAGGCGGCGCAGGTTCTCGGCGATTCGGCGCGAGTTCTGTGCCCCGAAGTGGAGCTCCGCCTTGACGACACTGCAGAGGCAGATCGATCCCGGCGTGTGGCCGAGCAGCCGCGCGGCAAGGTTGGTATCGGAACGATTGATCAGCGGTATGCAGACGCTGGTGTCGAGCAGCCAGGTCACCGCAACGTCTCGACATCCTCAGGGGGCGGATCTTCGGGCTCGATCAGGTCTGCGCTGCCGTGATGCAACAGGTCCATCAGGCTCCTGGGCCATTCCGTCACGCTTTCCCGGCGAACCAGGCGGGCGAGCCATGCCGAGAGGCTGCTGTTCTGCTCCTTTGCCCGCTTGCGCGCCGCGTCCAGCACGTCCTGGGGCAGGTACACCGTCACCTGAGCCATGGAGTAAGTATACGTGGCCACCTATAGTTCTACAAGTAGGTACGGTCAACGGATCATGGGTATCAGAGACGGTGGCGTCGAGGGTACCGTGCAGGCGAGTATCCGGCATGGCGATCGACAGCAGAAGACGTCGCGCGGCGGCGGTCACCGGCGGGGCGGCCGGCATCGGCCTGGCGACCTGCCGGGAGTTCCTGTGTCGAGGCATGGCCGTGGCGATCGTGGACCGCGACGCGGACGCGGCACGGAAGACGGCGGAGGAGTTGCGGGCCACGATGGCCGACAGTTCGCAGCAGGTGATCCCGGCGACCGCCGACGTGCGCGACAGCGCGGCGGTGGACGCTGCCATCGCGGCGGCGGTCGACGAGCTGGGCGGACTGGACGTGCTGGTCAACTGCGCCGGCATCACCGACCGGGCGCCCGCGGCGGAGATGACCGACGCGTCCTGGACCCGCATGCTGGACGTCCACATGTCGGGCACGTTCCGGTGCTGCCGGGCCGCGTTCCCGGCGCTGCGCGATTCCGATACCGCGGCGATCGTCAACATGTCCTCGGTCGGCGCCCACCTGGGGTTCCCGCTGCGCGCCTCCTATTGCGCGGCCAAGAGCGGCATCGAGGCGCTCACGCGCTCGCTTGCCGTCGAGTGGGCCGCGCACGGCATCCGCGTCAACGCCGTCGCGCCAACCTGGGTGCGCACCGCGATCCTGGATGACGCGGTGGCCAGGGGCGTGCTGGACGAGGCCAAGATCAAGGCGATCACACCGCTCGGCGGCGTCGTCGAGCCGTTCGAGGTGGCCAAGGCCATCGCCTTCCTGGCCTCACTCGACGCCCGCATGATCACGGGACAATCGTTGCTGATTGACGGCGGCTTGGTGATCAACCCGCACGTCTGAGCCGCCTCTCTCGGCGTGTCAAATGGTCCTCACTTCGGCGCGATGCCCGGGCGCGGCGGCAAGGCGGCCGTCGGCAGTCAGCAGCGGCGCATCCAGCGCCTCGGCCAACGCCACGTAGAGCGCATCATACGCGCCGACGTTGTGGCGCAATTCCCAAGCCCGGCCCAGCAAAGGCCGGTGATCGTGCCGATAGATGACGAGGTCGCGCAAGACGTCCACCATCTCCGCGCCACGTTCCGCGTCGATTTCCCCGGCCAGTGCATACCTGCGGACCACGTGCGCGACCTCGGCATCGAGCAGATGGGGGCTGTGCACGGTCGCACTGGTGGTGTGGATCTGCGGGGTGATCCGAATCCCCGCCTCGGTGTGCAGGAGCATCTCCACGACAACCGAGGCATCGACGACGATCACCGTTCGTCGCGCGTCCGATGCAGTGCCTCGACGACGCCCTCTCTCGGCGTCACCGGCTCCAGCCGCTCGAGCCGAGCCGTCATTTCCTGTGGTGTCGGCACCGCCGCCTGAGCCGTGATCTGTTCGAGCAGGTAAGCGGAGAGTGACATGCCGGCCATCGCCGCGCGCGCCTTGAGCTTGCGATGCAGCGACTCCGGCACGTTGCGGATCTGAATCATCTTGTGCATGTGAATAGCATGTTCACATGTGTCTCGCATGTCAAACGACGGACGGGCACGTCTTTGGGCGCACGGCCCGGATGGGCGATCCCTGGCGGTGCGAGGGTCTGTCGCGTACAGTCAACCTCATGAGGGTCGTCTCGAAAGAAGTGTTCGTTCCGTCCCCCGGACCCGGCGTCGGGGTGGCCGGCGGCGCCTACTACACGCGCGCCGCGGGCCACGAGCTGGTGAGCGTGCACAGCCACCACTCCCGGTCCGATACCGCGGACATCGCCCTGTTTCGGCGCTCCGCTGACGGCGGCGCCACCTGGGGACCGGTGACCGAGGTGGCGACCGGCGAGCAGCGCGCCGGCGGCATGTGGCGGCGGTATCCGCGCGCGGGCCACGTCGACCCCTCCACCGACCGGTACGTCACCGTGCGCGTGGAGGGGGTGCTGCCCACCGACGAGCCGCTGGAAGGGATGCGGCAGTGGGCGCTGCACTACGCGGTGTCGGAGGACGGCGGGCGTACCGACCTGGTCGACGAACCGGTGGTGCACGCCGGCAGCGACGGGGACGGCGTGCCGTTCGACCCGGACCACCCGTTGCCCGGCGTATGGCGTGGCCGGAACGGGGTGATGCTCGGCGACTTGACGTGTCTGCCACTCACGCTGCGCGGCGGACGCGATGCCGGCGACATCCTGGTGCCGTGCCAGATCTGCCCGGTGGGTCCGGACGGCACCTTCCTCAACAAGGGAGGCGGCTTCACCTTCCACGACTCGGCGGTGCTGCACGGGCGCTGGGCGGACGGCGGCCCTCGCCTGAGTTGGCGACTGTCCGAGCGCGTGATCGGCGACCCGGAGCGATCCACGCGCGGGTTCCTGGAGGCGAGCATCGCCGAGCTCGCGCCCGGCCGCGTGCTGATGGTGATGCGCGGCTCCAACGACGTGCGGCCGGAGCTGCCGGGATACCGCTGGTACGCCATCTCTGAGGACTGCGGCTGGACGTTCGGCAACGTGCGGCCGTGGGCGGATACCACGGGCGCGCCGCTCCATTCGCCCAGCGCCTGTTCGCAGCTTCTCGACCACTCGGACGGCCGGCTGTTCTGGCTCGGCAACCTGTGCCAGGGCAACCCGCGCGGCAACAGCCCCCGCTACCCGATCGTGATCGCCGAGGTAGAGCGCGACACCGCCCTGGTCGTGCGCGACACGGTCACGACCATCGACGACCGCCAGCCGGGCGAGCTGGAACGGCTCACGCTGTCCAACTTCTACGCGCGCGAGGAGCGGGGCTCGGGCGACATCCTGCTCTACCTGCCGCGCTACTTTGCGCGCGAACATTCCTTCACGGCCGACAACACGATGTACCGGATCGCGGTCGCCTGAGCCGATGGGTGGCGAATCGATGAGCCCCGAGCACCCGCGGCTGCACGTGACGGCCGGCTCGTATCCCGGACTGCTGTCGCTGGAGGAGCTGCGACGCGGCGTGACCGAGGGGCCGGGGCGCGAGCTCTGGCGCACGCTGCAGGGCGAGGTCGAACGCCGGGCCGCGCTGCCGCCGTACGATCCGGGCACACCCCTGCCGGGACGGCAGGCCGGGGCGGTCGAGCGGCATGAGAACGACTACCCGCTGTCCGAAGCCGCGCTCCAGCGGGTGACCGACGCGGCGCTGGCCTGGCTGATCGCCGAGCGCTCCGAGTACCGCGACGACGCGCTGCGGCAGCTCGAATGGATGTTCGACCCGGAGCCCTGGCCGGAGTGGCGCCACCCCGTGAACGCCGAGCGCGGCGTGGTCGCCGACCACCGCATCGGCTCGCACCTGCGCCAGCTTTCGATCGCCTACGACTGGCTCCATCCGGCGCTGCGGCCCGATCAGCGCGCCTGGCTGCTCGCCGGCATCCGCGAGCGGGCGCTGCAGCCGGTGCTGGACAGCCGCACGCGCGATGCGCACTGGGGCAACTACAACAACTGGACCGGCGTGATCGCTGCCGGCATGGGCACCGCCGGCCTTGCCATGGAAGGCGAGATCGACGAGGCCGGCGAGCTGATCGAGGCCGCCATCGCCTACCAGCGCACCTACCTGAACACCCTCGGACCGGACGGCGAGTTCAACGAGTCGCCGGGATACGCCGCGTCGGTGCTCACCGCGATCCGCTTCTTCGAGGCGCTGCGCTATCACCGGGGGCGGCGCGCCGACGGCGAAGCGGGCCTTGATGCGGAGCTGCGCGAACGGGTCGGCCGGTTCGGCCGCTGGTACGCCTACCACGTGATACTGCCGCGCGGGGTCGTGCCGTTCGGGGACGGCAATCCCGACGCGCGGCCGAACGCGGTGCAGATCGGGGTGATCGCCGAGCTGTGCGACGACCCGGTGCTGCGCTGGTTCTATCGCCGCCTGCAGCCGGTCAACGGCTACCCGAACCTGGCGCTGGAGCTGCTGACCGTGGCCCGCTCAGGAGAGGTGCAGGAGCCGGCCGGGCGGTGGCCGCTGGCGATGGCCTGGGACGCCTACGGCAAGAGCGTGATCAGCCGTTCCGACTGGGACCCCGGCGGGTCCGCCTGCCTGGTGTCGGCCAAGGCCGCGCACGGCTGGGAGCCGATGCGGGCGCGCGGGGACACCTCCTCGTATCACATGGACTACGACGCGGGCCAGGTCTGCATCGCTTCCGGGAGCGAGCACCTGATCGTCGACCTGGGCTCCAGCGGAGGCTACTCCTGGGGCGAGCGCGGGCGGTACTACGGCAAGGGGACCGCCGGCCACAACGTGCTGATGCTCGACGGCGCCACGACGCGGGAGCTGGGCGATCCGGTGCCGGAGATGACCGCGGCCGACTGCGATCCGGCGCGCGGCGCCTGGTGCCGGTTCGACCTGACCGGCATCTACGAGGGAGCCGTCAGCGTCGCCCGTACGCTCGTGCACCTGTTGCCCGGCACGGTGGTCGTGTTGGACGAAGCGGTCCTGGACGAAGAACGCGACGTATCGCTCCGCTGGCACACAGCCCACCCGTGCGAGCCGGAAGCGGACGGGAGCTTCGTCGTCAACGGCCGGAAGGCGAGTGCGACCGGCCGGATGGTGAGCCTGGCAGGCGAGGCCGCCTACGCCGCGGCGCGCCACCGGTACCACGCACCGTACGACCGCGACTACTATGGCACGAAGTTCCAGGACGGCCACCCCTACGTCGAGGCGTCCCTGCATGCCGACCGCGTGATGCTGCTGACGCTGTTCTCCGTGGTCGCCGGCCGTCCGGGAGACGCGCTCCGTTGGCGGCAGGAAGCCGAAGGGTGGGCGATCGGCGCGGGACCGGACCGGGTCAGCGTGGTAATCGGCCAGGAGACGCTCGACGTCACCGGCGGCGCCGGCGCCCGCTGGCGCGTACCGCGAACCGCCCGCGCGTCCTGATCCGGACACGGTGGAACGGATGAGCCCCGAGCACCCGCGGCTGCACGTGACGGCCCGCTCGTATCCGGGACTGCTGTCGCTGGAGGAGTTGCGACGCGGCGTGGCCGAGGGGCCGGGGCGCGAGCTCTGGCAGACGCTTCAGGGCGAGGTCGAGCGCCGGGCGGCGCTGCCCCCGTACGATCCGAGCACGCCCATGCCGGGACGATCCGCCGGGGTGATCGAGCGCCACGAGAACGACTACGTGCTCTCGGAGGCGGCGCTGCAGCGGGTGACGGACGCTGCGCTGGCCTGGCTGATCGCCGAGCGCCCCGAGTATCGCGACGACGCGCTGCGGCAACTCGAATGGATGTTCGACCCGGAGCCGTGGCCGGAGTGGCGGCATCCGGTGAACGCCGAGCGCGGGGTGATCGCCGACCACCGCATCGGATCGCACCTCGGGCACCTGTCGATCGCCTACGACTGGCTCTACCCGGCGCTCCGGCCCGACCAGCGCGCCTGGCTGCTGGCCGGGATCGGGGAGCGGGCGCTGCAGCGTGTCCGGGACAGCCGCACGCGCGACACGCACTGGGGCAACTACAACAACTGGACCGGGGACATCGTCGGCGGCATGGGCGCCGCCGGCATGGCGCTCGCCGAAGAGATCGACGATGCCGACGAGCTGGTCGAGGCCGCGACCGCCTACCAGCGCACCTACCTGCAGACGCTCGGCCCGGACGGGGAGTTCAACGAGTCGCCGTTCTACGCGTCCTCGGTGCTCACCGCCATCCGCTTCTTCGAGGCGCTCCGCTACCACCGCGGCCGGAGTGCGGCCGGCGGCGAGGCGGTCCTGGAGCCGGAGCTCCGCGAGCGACTGGGGCGCTTCGGCCGCTGGTACGCCTGCCACGTGGTGCTGCCGCGGGACATCGTGCCGTTCGGCGACTGCGGTCGGGAGGCGCGGCCCAACGCCGTGCAGATCGGGATGATCGCGGAGCTCTGCGACGATCCGGTGCTGCGCTGGTTCTACCGCCGCCTGCAGCCGGTCAACGGCTACCCGAACCTGGCGCTGGAGCTGCTGACCCTGGCGGTCTCCGGCGAGGTACGGGAGCCGGCCGGGCGGTGGCCGCTGGCGATGACCTGGGACGCCTACGGCAAGAGCGTGATCAGCCGCTCCGACTGGGACCCCGCGGGCTCGGCCTGCCTGGTGTCCGCCAAGGCCGCCCACGGCTGGGAGGCGATGCGGGCGCGCGGCGAGACCTCCTCCTATCACATGGACTACGACGCCGGTCAGGTCTGCATCGCCTCCGGGAGCGAGCACCTGATCGTCGACCTGGGCTCCAGCGGCGGCTATGCCTCCTGGGGCGAGCGCGGGAAGTACTACGGCAAGGGGACCGCCGGCCACAATGTGCTGATGCTCGACGGCGCCACCACGCGGGAGCTGGGCGATCCGGTGCCGGAGATGACCGCGGCCGACTGCGATCCGGCCCGCGGCGCCTGGAGCCGGTTCGACCTGACCGGCATCTACGAGGGAGCCGTCAGCGTCGTGCGCACGCTCGTGCACCTGCTGCCCGGCACCGTGGCGGTGCTGGACGAGGCGGTGCTGGGCGATCCGCATGACGTGTCTCTCCGCTGGCACACCGCCCACCCGTGCACCCCGGAAGCGGACGGGAGTTTTGCAGTGGCCGGACGGGAGGCGACGGCGGTCTGCCGCGTGATGAGCCTGGCAGGCGAGGCGGCCGTGGCCGCGGCGCGCCACCGGTACCACCCGCCGTACGACCGCGACTGCTACGGCGCGAAATTCGAGGACGGCCACCCCTACGTCGAGGCGTCGCTGCACACCGACCGGGTGGTGTTTCTGACGCTGTTCTCCGTGATGGCCGGCCGCCCGGCCGCGCCGGTCCGCTGGACGGAAGAGGACGGGGGATGGTCGATCGGCGCGGGACCGGACAGGATCCGTGTGGCGGTCGACGAGGAGACACTCACGGTCTCCGGCGCGGATGGCGCCGGTTGGCGCGTGCCGCTCGGCTCGGCGTAGCGCCGGTTCAGTCGATGTCGAGCAGGTACCGCATCGCTGGGGTCAGGCGCGCGGCCGTTTCCGGCCGCAGATAGGCGCGCTGGTCGGTCTGCTGCGGCCGCTCGCGCACGTCGAAGAAGCAGTGCATGGCGCGCCGATGGGTGTCGCGCGTGCGGTTGAGCGTCCCGCCGTGCCAGGTGAGCGAGTTGAACACGGCCACGCTGCCGGCCGGCGCCTCCACCAGCTCCTGCTTCGCGTGCGGTGCGGTGGGGTCGTCCAGCAGGTCCTGCGGCCGGCCCAGGCGATGAGAGCCGGGGACCAGACGTGTGCAGCCGTTGTCGGCCGTGAAGTCGTCGAGCATCCAGATCGAGTTGCAGCCGGTCAGCGGGAGGGCGCGGCAGTCCGAGTCCTGGTGCAGCGCCTGCCTTCCCTCGCCCGGCAGAGCGTCGCGGGCGTTGAGGGAGGAGAGCCGAAACGGCGCGCCGATCACGTGGCGCACCGCCGCCAGCACCACGGGATGCGACCAGACGCGGTCGAACGCCCGGCCCTTGTTCACCAGGTCGGCCAGCCGCCGGGTGCCCGCTTCCTGATGCACCTCCAGGCCGGCACGCTCGCCTTCCGCGGCCGTGATCTCCTCGAACCTGGTGCGGAGCAGCTCCAGCCACGTGGCGTCGATGACGCCCGTGAAGAGAGCGAAGCCCTTGCCGGCGAGCTCCTCGCGCCGGCGCTCGTCGAGCAGGCCGGGGTCGGCCTCCAGCTCCGACAAGCAGCGCTCCATCGTCATGGCGGGCTCCATCACGTCGCGAGCGGCACGCGCACGCTGCCGCCGGCCGTCGAGGCGGTCAGGTCCGTCGCGGACACGGTGACCGTGGCGCCGGCATCCGGCATCCGCCAGGTGTCGCCGTCGTGCGCAGGCGGCCACGCCGGCAGGGCGCTGCCGGGGCGGACGACCATGAACAGGGTCAGCAGCCGGCAGCGGCTGGCGTTCGTCTCGGCCGCCACGAAGCTCTCCCGGCGCTGCTCCAGCGGCTCGTCCAGCCGGGTGCGGTCGTAGGGCGCCTGGTACTGATGCTCGTCGCGCCGAAACGTGGCCGTGCAGCCTGAGAGCGCGCAGATCTGGCCGAGCAGGCGCACCGGGCCGCGCGGACCGGCGGCCTGCACGCGGAAGCTGCCGGCGGCGTCGATCGGGGCGCGGTCGGCGGTGTGCCACCGCAGCGTCACCGGCTCCGCGCGTGTCAGCTCGCACTCGTCCAGCACCGCGACCAGGTCCGGGAGCAGGTGGATCACGTGCCGGCGCACCCGTACCACGTCGCGGTAGGCGCCGGTGAGGTCGATCGACCACGCGGCGCCGTGCCCGTCGAAGGTCGAGTGAAGGAACGTGCCTTCGAGCGGCTTCTCGAACCGCATCTCCCGGCCGCCGATCTGCAGCAGGTTGTGGCCTCTTACGCTGGCGTTGTAGTAGCGCGCGCGGAACTCGCCGAAGAAGTCGGCGGGGTAGGACGAGGGGGAGCCCAGATCGATGATCAGCGGCGCTTCTCCGGCGTGGATGACGAGTTGCCCGTCGTCCTGGTGTTCGTGGATGGGCTCGCGGCCGGCCTTGCCGTGCACGACCACGGCGTCCGGATCGGTCCAGCTCGAGCGGCTGGCGACCAGGCCTCCCCAGCCGGGAAAGGCGGCGCCGAGCGGAAGGTCATGTGCGTCGGATGCATCGCCGCCGGGCGGTGTGGCGGCCAGGGTGGGGTCGTACCACAGGAGGTCCACCACGTCGACCTGGGTCAGGTCGGTCGCGGGATCGTGCACGAGCCCGTACGTCTCCATGAACCACTGCAGCAGCCCGTCGCGGGCCGCCGACGCGATCGGCCCGAAGTAGCCGATCAGGAGCGGCCCCTGCGCGTGGGAGTCCCCGAAGGGGATGGTGTGGCCCGGCGGCACGGTGACGTGCATCAGCCAGCGGCAGAACTGCGGAAAGGGGTGGGCCGCCAGCCGGTCCTCCTGTCCGCCGGTCGCCGAGTGGCGCGCCGCGAAGTACCTGACCGGGTACTGCAGGGAGCCTGAGTACCCCACCGATTCGTTGAACTCGCCGTTCGGACCCAGGACGGTCAGGTAGTGCTCCATGCGCGGCTGCCCGATCTCGACCAGGAGGTCGGATCGGTCGTGGTCCGAGCCGAGCACCATGCCGACGATGCCCAGCCCGCCCACGACGACGGTCATCCAGTTGCTGGGCCGGGTCAGCCAGTGCGGATCGGTCGGGACGGTGGCCAGATAGGGGCGGATGGCGCAGCGGTCGAGCCCTTCGACGATCATCGTCCGCTCGGCCGCGCTCAGGTGCTCGTAGAGCCAGTCGTAGGTCAGCGCCACGGCGGCGCCGAGCTGGCCGGTGCGCAGGTCGGCCTGGAACATCTCGTGCGCGAAATCCAGCCACTGCGGCCAGCGTTTCCGGTCGAACAGCGCCTCCATCTGGGTGAGCGCATCCTGTCGAAAGCGCTCCTCGCCGGTGATCAGGTAGACCAGGGAGTCGCGCAGCAACCGCCGCACCACCGCCTGGCAGATCGTGTTGTCCGCGTTGGCGTGCCGGATCTGCTCGGCGGGCCGGCCCCGGAGCGCCGTGCCCGGGAGCAGCGGGTCCGTCCCGACGGAGTCCTCGGCGCCCTGCCAAACCGTCTCCCAGAGGCGCGCGCCGTAGGGACTGGCAATCGTGTCGCGAAGCTGCCCCAGGGAGCGCCGGCTGGGTCCGGGCTCGGCACCCAGGAAGATCGACGGGTGCGTGGCGTTCATCGGGCGATCATGCGCCGATCGGCCGGAGGTGTGAAGCGCGCCAAGAGTGCCGGCGGTGTTACTGCTTGAGGGAGCCGATCATGATGCCCTTGACGAAGTAGCGCTGGATGAAGGGGTAGATGCACATGATCGGCAGCACCATGACGATGATCGACGCGGCGCGGAACGCCTGGATCGGCACCGGGTCGCGCTCCACCTCCAGCAGCAGGTCCTGCAGGCTGCGGTCGCGGCTCACGTCCGTGATCTCCAGCGTGATCAGCAGGCGGCGCATCAGCACGGTCAGCGGCTGCAGCCGGTCGTCGTTCATGTAGATGAACGGCGTGAAGAAGTCATTCCAGATTTCCACGATGCGGAACAGCGCGAACGTGGCCAGGATCGGCTTGGAGAGGGGCAGGATGACCCGGAACAGGACGCGGAAGTCGCCGGCCCCGTCCATGTAGGCGGCTTCGCGCAGCTCGCTGCTGACGCTCCGAAACTGGGTCCGGAACACGATGACGCCGAACACGGTCACCGCCCCGGGAAGCACCATGACCCACATCGTGTCCAGCAGCCCGAGCGCCCGGTACAGCAGGTAGGTGGGGATCAGACCGCCCGAGACGAACATTGTGAGCACGTACACCAGGGTGCACGGCACGTTCAGCCAGAAGCCGCGCATGGCGAGCGGGTAGGCGACCAGCGAGGTAGCCAGCAGGTAGATCACGGTGCCTACCACGGCATACCGAACCGAGTTGTAGTAGGAGAGGAGCAGTTCGTGATGCTCCACTACCATGCGGTAGGCGTCGAGGTTGAAGCCGACGGGGATGTAGCCGGCATGTCCGGTCGCCAACCCGGGACCGCTGCTGGTGGAGAGCGATAGCACGTGGTAGAAGGGAAACAGCATCAACAGCGTGAACGCGAACAGCAGGATCACGTTCAGCACGTCGAACCAGTTGGCTTTTCCCGTCATCTTCCGTCCCGGCCTACCAGAGGCTGTAGGTCGTGGTCCTGCGGCTGACGTAGTTCACCGCGACCATGAAGATGAACGAAACCGCGGAGTTGAGCACTCCCACGGCGATGCCGTAGCCGATCTGACCGCCGGCCAGGCCCACGCGGTAGACGTAGGTCTGAATGACGTCCGCGGTCTCATAGATTCCGGGGTTCTGCATCAGGAATGCTTTTTCGAAGCCGACGTTGACGATACCGGTAGTGTTGAATATCAGCAGGATCATGATGGTCGGCAGCAGCGCCGGCAGCGTGATGTGCCAGGCGAGTTGCCAGCGGTTGGCGCCTTCGCAGGTGGCGTTCTCGTAGAGCTCCGGATTGATGCCGGCCAGCATCGCCAGGTAGATGATCGATCCGAAGCCGATGCCCTGCCAGACCGCCGATCCGATGTATAGGGGCCGGAACCAGCCCGGCTCCATGAAGAAGTTGGTCTGCTCGCCGCCCAGGTTTCCCACGACCCGATTGACGAGGCCGTCGTAGGAGAAGAACTCCTTCATCATGCCGATGATGACCACCAGGGCGATGAAGTGCGGGAGGTAGCTGATGGTCTGCACCACCCGCTTGTAGCTGGTCAGGCGCAGCTCGTTGAGCAGGAGCGCCAGCACGATCGGCGGCCAGAACCCCCAGACGATCGACAGGAACCCCAGCCACATGGTGTTCCTGATCAGGCGCACGGCGTACGGACCGGTCAGGAACGCCTCGAAGTTGTCCAGGCCGATCCAGGGGCTTCCCCAGATGCCGTGCACCGGGCTGAACCGCTTGAAGGCGACCTGCATGCCGTAGATCGGCAGGTACTGGAACAGCACCACCATTCCCAGGCCGATGGCGGTCATCAGGTACAGGCTCTTCTGGCGCGGCAGGTCGTGCAGGATCTGCGCCAGCCGGCCGCGGCCCGCTGTACCCGTCGCTACGGGAGTGTCAGTGGACAAGGAGCGTCCCCTTGCCGACGTGAAGGGCCTCCGTCACCGCGACACTCCCATGCCGGTGTGGTACACTGGCAGGACACTTCAGTCAACGGGAGCGCGCCGGCGCTTCCCACAGGAGGACGATCACGATGAAGACATTCGCGCGCACGTTTGCTGCGCTCGGCGTTTTGCTGCTGGCCGCGTCAGGCGCCTGGGCTGCCGGCCAGGAGGACGGCAGCGGTGCCGGTGCCATCCCGGACCAGGTCACGCTGCCACTTGCCGAGAAGATAACCGTCGACTACACGATTGCGGAGCACACCACGATCGGCCACTACGCCTTCGCCGATGACGGCCATCCCGGGTTCATCTGGCTGGAGGAACAGACCAATATCGAGATCAACGACATCCAGATACCTCCCGGTGAGATCGACGCCAAGTATCAGGTCATGCTGGCCACCGGCGACCTGCCGGACATATTCAATCCTGGCGCCTCGACGCTCACGAAAGCGGATCTTGACGCGTTCGGCGACAAGGGGCTCTTCGTCAACATCCTGGATTACGCGCACCTGCTCCCGGGCTATATGAAGCTGATGGAAGAGGTGGAGCCGCTCGCAAACATGGTCACCAAGGACGGCAAGAAGTACGGCTTCGCCAGCTACAACGCCGATCCGATTCCGTTCTCTCTGACGCTGGCCTACCGCGAAGACCTGTGGGAAAAAATGGACCTGCCGCGAGACACGTGGGAGGATCTCTACGAGGCGTTCAAGATGTTGAAGGCGGAGTTCCCGGACTCCTATCCGGTCAACGCCTGGCAGACCGGCGACCGCTCGGTGCTGCTGTTCATGGCCGGGGCGAATTTCAACACCGACGAGAGCATCTACTTCAACCATACCAACCGTGAGTGGCAGTACGGCCCGCTGGATGCCGAGTACGAGTACTTCATGGAGTACTTCTCGCGCCTGTGGGCGGAGGGACTGCTGCACCCGGACACCTTCACCATGAGCTACGACCAGTGGAGCCAGTCGCTGGCCAACCACGAATCGTTCTTCACTTGGTGGTGGTCGGCGTCGGGCAACTGGTTCAGCCCGGTCACGCAGTTCGACCTCCCCGATTACGGACCCGGCAAGGAGTGGACGTTCAGCGCCCTGCGCATCCCCAGTCTGGTGGAAGGCGGCCCGCGGGCGCGCTCCCGCAATACCATGCCCTACGGCAACTACCGCTACGTCAAGCTCATCTCGTCGCAGTCCGAGCACATCCCGGAGATCATGGCATTCATGGACTTCATGACCGTTGAAGAGAACAGCTACAGCATCTTCTTCGGCCCGCCCGGCGAATACTGGGACATCGTCGACGGCAAGTACCGGTGGCTCACGCCGGAGATCAAGACCCCGTACAATCCCGAAGGCACGCTGGCCGACCATGAGTGGTTCCTGCAGAAGTTCGGCGTGCGCACAAGCTTGGCCAACGTCCCGATCGTCGGCATCGACAACCCGCGCATGCAAGCGAACATGACGATCGAGAGCGACCCGGACTACACGCAGTTCGAGGTCGAGGCGCGCCAGTACGTGGCGGACGGTTCGACCCCGCAGCGGCCGGAGCCGATCACGAACTTCACGGCTGAACAAGCCGACCGCGAGGCGCAGTTGAAGACCGCCCTGGACACGTACGCCCAGGAGCAGTCGATCCTGTTCATCACCGGCAAGCGCCCGCTGAGCGAGTTCGCGGCGTTCCAGGATGAGATCAGGAACCTCGGAGCCGAGGAGCTGATCGAGTTGTACAAGACCGCTTCCAGTTAGGGAGCTCCGGGAGCCGAGCCGGCGGCCCCGCGCCGCCGGTCCGGCGTTCGAACGCAACCGCAAGGGCCGCCCGCTGTCTTCCGGCAGCAGGCGGCCCTTCGTTTGTCCGGGCCCGATGGGGACCTGGCAACCGATCAGTTGTCCAGCGTGAGCCCGTCGGCGGTGACGCGCAGGCGTGCGATCCGGCTGTCGGCCTTTCCGTGCTCCATGATGTCGCCCATGTAGGTCACCAGCACCACGTCCGGCTCAATCTCGACCGCGTGCTGGTTCGCCCAGATCGCGTAGTCGACGATGACCGGCGGCGACCAGGTGCGTCCGCCGTCACGGCTGAGGTGCGCGGCGAAGTGGGGATAGCGCGTGGTGGCCACCAGCGCTCCCGACCGCGTCGCGGTCAGCGACGGGCAGAAGCCGGGGAAGTGGCCGATCGTGGCCGGCTGCCACGTGCGCCCGCCATCCTGGCTGCGAAGCTGCCACATGTAGGGGTCACGGTCCGGCCGGCCGATCCCGACCAGTACGCCGGGGGCGGCCTCGTCCATGGCTACCTCGTAGTAACGCGCGGCGTAACGGAGCATCGCGGGCGGCAGGTGCTGCTGGCGCGCATCCGCGTCGCAGAGCACCGGCGCCGACCAGGTGCGGCCGTCGTCCGCGCTGCGCAGAGCCATGGCCGCCACGTACTGGCACTGCGTCGGCAGGATCGGCTCGTCCCGAGGGCTCACCATCATCGGCATGACCAGGGATCCGTCGCGCAACCGCACCGGCGGCCACGGTCCTCCAGCCTGCCACTCGGCAGGCCAGCCGCCGGCGATCGCCGTCACCGTCGGCCCCTGCCATGTCCGACCCTCGTCCGAGGACTCGTAGGAGCGCAGCGGTGCGCTCGCGTCATCCTGGTCGACCCGCACGCTCACCCAGGTCCCGTCACGGCGGACGAACGCGCCGGCCAGTCTGCCGTCCCGCGGTGCAGGCTCGGGAGCTCCCCACGTCCTGCCGCCGTCCTCGGTACGGATGAGGACCGCCCGTCGCGTCTCCCCGAAGTTGGGGTTGCCGAAGGTCAGGTAGAGCGTCGCGTGTCCGGGACCGCTCTTCAGCAGTGTCGCGTAGCTTTGGTAGGTGTCGGGGTCGACCTCCCGGCACGGGGTGATCCAGTGCGGGGCGGCCGGCGCCAGCCCGTCCCAGGGCACGGGCTGATGCGGCGTGCCCTGGACGTGGAACGCGTCGAACCGGGCAGCCTGGGGGTAGGGGGTCTGGATGGAGCCGAGACCGATCCGGCCGGCGCGGTAGGTGTCGTCCTCCACGTCGGCAGCCGGAATGTCGTTGATCCACGCCTGCAGGCGGCTGCCGGCGGCACGCACGCGCACGTCGTACCATCCGGCCTGCACCGCGCACAGGCCGGGCACCATGCCGAAGCCGAGATAGCGCTGCAGCGGTGTGCCGTCGGCGACCACCATGCCCGCCCAGCACGCCCGCGAACGGAACTGCTGGCCGCCGAACGGGATGTCGAAGGCGTAGAAACGGCGGCTGTCCTGGACTCGGAACAGGAACCGGACCGGATTGCTGGCGCGCAGGCGGAAGCGAAAGGTCGCCTCGAAGTCGCCGTACACGGCGTCGTCGCGCACCGCCAGGTGCTCGACGGCGGTGTCGTCGGGCGGACACAGCGCGCCGTCCGGGTCCTCCGTCCACCTGCCGCCCAGAAACGTCCAGCCCGACCCGTCCGCAATGCGGAGCCGCGTCCCCGTGTCTGCGTCCATCTGCTGCTCCTTTCCTTGCGGGAGGCGGCGGTCAGTCGATCTGGTCGCGCCGCACCGGCGTCAGCGTGCCGTCCGCGACGCTCAGGTACTGGGCGCGCATCCGGGACTCGAAGCTGTCGTAGTACACGTACAGCACCAGGTCGGGCCGCACCTCGAGCATCGATCCCATGACCCAGATCGAGCTGTCGATGATCGTCCCCTGCCAGCTTGCGCCGGCGTCGAAGCTGGCGTGCACGGTCATCATCGGCAGCCGGTGGGCGACCAGCAGGACCCCGGAACTGGTCCGGAGCATGTTGGGCGTCGCGTAGCCGGGAAACGGGCCGCGCATGCACGGGGTCCAGGTGAGGCCGCCGTCATCGGACCACGTCTCCCACATCCAGGGCGAGTAGACCGGCCGGATCAACGCGACCATCGTCCCGCCGGCCGTCTCGGCGCCGCACACCTCGGTGAGGTCGAGAGACCCGGGGACCGGCTCCCCCTTGCCGTTGACCGCGTGGTCGATGTTGACCAGGGGTGACCATGTGGCGCCGTTGTCGGTGGAGCGGCAGGTGTAGGCGCGGCAGTGGCAGGCGCCCCAGGTGTGGATGAGATCGTGTCCGGGCCCGGACTGGTGGCCGCCGTACAGGAACATGACGACGGTGCCATCGGCGAGGTTTGCGAACACCTGGGGACCCATGTGCAGGCCGGCCATGCCGTCGGGCACGGGTCCCAGATCGAGGGGCCGTGTCGAACCGATGGTTCGGATGTCGTCGGACACGTCGGCCAGCGCGAACGCGCCGTCTTGGTTCATGGAGAGCTGGCGTACCCGGCCGTCGGGGAACCGGTGCAGCGTGCCGCGGACCGTCCACGGATCGTCGTCCACGGTGCCGGTGACCTCCGGTGCGCTCCAGGTCCTGCCGTCGTCGGCGGAGCGGGTCATCAGGTGGTTCGTGGTGCCCGCGGGTCCCGGCCGGCTGGCGTTGTAGGTCAAGGCCAGCTCGCCGTCACCGGCTCGCAGCAGGGTCTGCGGCTTCTGCCAGACGCCGTGTGCGGCGTCTTCGACCGGGTAGAACCAGTTGGCCGGCTGCTCGACCGAGTCGTCCCAGCCGGCGCCCGGTGCCGGCTCGCCGTCGATGCGGACATCGCGGACACGTGCGCGGCCGAAGACGAACAGCCCCACGCAGCCCGCCCCGTCGGGCAGACCGCGGTGCTCGAAGACGCCGCGGCCGTCGATCCGGGCGCGGAGCTCGCCGCCGCGTACCTCAACCTCCACGTCGTGCCAGATCCGGGTGCTCGAGGCGACCCGGTTGACCATGGCGAGCTGGTCGACGCGCAGGCAGCCGCTCGCGTCCATGCGCGACAGCGCCGTCCAGAAATGCTGTGCGCGGTACCCCTGGCCGCAGCAGGGGAAGTGCAGGAGGGTGAAGTCGCAGCGGTTGCGGGCGCGGAAGATCAGGCCGATGTCGCTGTGCGCCACGTCGTGGCATGCCTGGAAGGTGGCGCGGAAGTCCCGGTACGACGTGTCGGTCGCGAACGCGAACCGGCACCCCTGCATGCCGCGCTCGGTGTTGGCGTCGAAGGCGTCGACCGGCGCCATGCGGCCGTCGTCGCCGGCCCGCCACTCGCCGCCGGCGCAGGACCATGTGCGGGAACCGTCGAGATGGAGGATCACAGCACCGTACGCTGCAGCGACTGGATGAAGTGTATCCCCTCGACGTGCGTATGCTTCAGCCGGTCGTCGTTGGTGATGAACAGGTCGCAGTTGGCCACCGATGCGCAGGCGAGCTGCACCGCGTCCGAGGCGGAGATCTGCCAGGCGGCGCGGATCTCGGCGAAACGCCGGGCCGCGCGCGCGTCGAACGGCAGCACGACGGCGCCGGCCGGAATCGCGCGCTCGATCTCGGCCAGGACGGTCTCGTTCTTGTGCTCGACGGGGTGGACGAGCACCTCGCCGAGCGTGAGCGCGGAGGTGAGCAGCTCGTCGCCCCGCTCCAGGATGCGCCGGCGAAGGTCCGCAGCCCGCCGGGACGGCTCGCCGAAGCCCTGCAGCAGGTACAGGAACAGGTTCGTGTCCCAGAAGATCCGGCTCATCGGCTCGACTCCCGGAGACGCCGCACCAGCGTGTCGGCCGCTTCGGTCGAGCGGAGCGACTTGCCGATGTCGACCAGCGACAGAATCGGGTCGACCGGAATCGGGATGATGGCGGTCCCCACGTAGTCGGAGTTATACCATTCGACCAGGCCGCGGTATCCCCAGGGAAGCTCTTCCGTGCGCGGGACGGTCTTCCCGCCCCGGCGGTCGGGGTGGTAGGGGTCGCCCGGCCGGAACAGACGGCGGCGTCCGCGTTCGGTCTCGATCAGCATCCGGTAGCGTCCGGGATTGGGCGCCTTGCTGGCGACGCAGTGCTGGGACGCATGCACCACGAAGCCCGGGCGCAGCGGCCCCGCGCCGTTTGCCTCTGCGGCCGCGCGCCGGCTGATCTCGGCGACGGTGAAGTCATCCCGGTCCGGATGCTGCTTGTGCAGGAGTGCCGTGGCCACCCACACCTCGTCTGCAACACGTATTCTCTCTCTTGCCATGTATACTTGGTATATCGGAGAAGAGAGTCCCTCTCTTTAGCGTATCCGCAAGGCGTGAACGCGGGACGCCCGGGAGCCCGCACGCCTCAGGGCGTGGAGGGGACTTCCGCCTCGGCGCGCGCGAGCAGGGCCTTCATGTACCCGATCGTGTAGGCGGTCTCCGCGCGGCCGTCCTCACTCATGATCGGGATGTGGTCCGGGATCAGCACCCCGCGGAAGCCCACCGCCTGCAATTCCTTCATCACCTGGTACATGTCGGCGTAGCCGTCGTCCACGAAGGTCTCCACGAAGTGCGGAAGCGGGGCGTTCACGTTGCGGAAGTGGACCTTGTGGATCTTGCCCTGCGCGCCGAAGTGGCGGATGGACTCGATCGCCCCCTTGCCCATCAGGTCGCCGCCCTCCAGCCAGCAGCCCACGCAGAAGCAGATGCCGACGTTGGGGCTGTCGGCGATCTCCATGGCGCGCTGGTAGCCGTCGAAGCTCGAGAAGATGCAGCGCGGCACGCCCGCCAGCATCGGCAGCGGCGGATCGTCGGGATGAATGCCGATCAGGACGCCCGCGTCCTCGGCGACCGGCGCCACCTCGCGGATGAAGTGGCGGAAGTTGTCCCAGATCTCCTGTTCCGAGTACTCGCGCCCGTGCGAAAGCGGCAGGTGGTAGCGCCGGTCCTGCCACCTGCCCCACGGGTCGTCCTCCATGTTCAGGGCACGCGCCGACGCGCCGCCGCGGGTCTCCTCACGGCCGCTGGTCCAGATGCCGTTGGCCATGTGGGCGTAGGTGGTGTAGGGGATGCCGGCCTTGCCGAGCGCCCGCAGGTGGCGCTGGTACTCGGCGATCTTGGCGTCGCGGTCGGCCAGGTTCAGAACGATGGCGTCCTGGTTGTGTACGCCGGAGTTGCCGAAGCCGTAGATCGTGAGCCCGTGCTTCTCGAACAGCTCGCGCCGGCTCGCGTAGTAGTCGTAGCCGGCGTGCTCGGGTCCGGTCCACGCCACGGCGTACTCGATGCCCATCTGCCGTACGAAGCGGAAGTCGGACTTGGTGGGCTCGGCGCTCATCTGCGCCGCGATCTTCATTCCCGGCGGGATCGGTTCGCTCATGCTGTTGTCTCCTCCCGGACCAGCGCGCCGTTTTGATGTTCCCGAAGCGACACCCGCAGATCCGTGCCGGCCTCCAGGCCGCTGAGCTCAATACTATGCATTCGTCCGTCAGCGAGCGAGACCTCGGCGCAGTCGGGTCCTGACGCTCGTACCTGCCGTATGGCGGCCGAGTAGCGGAACGGCTCCAGTACGGTAAGGAAGCGGGCTTCAGTGCCGTGTTGACGCAGCAGCAGTGTCCTGCGCATGGCCGCCTTGTCCCGGAACTGCCCATCGACGGCGAGGCTTGCGACGAACCTCGCCGCATCGAGCGATGTCGTGTCGACCGTGACGGCCACGCGGCTTCCGGCCCGCGTCAGATCGAGCTGCCGATCATGCGCTCCGGGAATGAGTCGAGTCGGCTCGGAGTCCGGTATCGGTCCGTCATTACCCGCGATGGTAAGGGGCAGGTCGGCGAGATGGACCGTATCGCCGTCGGCGGTCACGAAGCGCGGGTCGCCGAGCGCATGAGCCCGCAGCGCGATCCCCGCCCTCATTTCGACGGCGATGGTGAGGCGCAGTGCGCTCGTGCCGGTGACGTCGACGTCGATCGCATGGTCGTCGAAGGCACTGGCCACGAAGCCGCCATCGGCGAGGTAGCGGCCGTCGCCGTCGATCCGCCAGGACACGTCTGCGGCGGGAAACGGGAAGGTGCCCAGCGCTCCGCTCAGACTGGTGGGCCATACCGAGTGCACGGTGAGCCGGGTCGATCCGTCCTGAAACTCGTGCGCCAGCGGCGAGCGCGCCTCGAACCAATCGCAATCGGTGATGTGGCAGTAGCTGCCGGCAGGATCGTCGAGCAGCCGATCGCTGTGCCGGACCGACCGTAACGCCTCCGCACGGGCGCCCAGAAAACCGACCGGATGCATGAGCCAGTCGTAGGTGTGGGCACCCGGCGCCTGCAGGCAGTCGGCGATCACGACGTAGTCGTCCGTGACCGCCGCGAGGCGGCGCTGGGTAACGGGCGCCGCCTCGCCGTAGTCGATCATCTTCCCCAGGTTGTGCGGATCGAGGTCGCCGGGGTCCCGCACGTCCCATGGCTTCTTCTGCGCCCAGCGGGCACGTGTCTCCACGACACACGCCTGCAGCGCCTGACCCGCGTGGAACAGGAGCTGCTCGGAAGGCACCGGCTCCTGCTGCAGTCCGTCCACGACCACCATGTTGTGGCTGATCGACGGCTGCACCCATGCCTTGTAAAGCGGACTCTCGTATCCGAACCAGCTCGCCAGAGGCGAGAAGCACTCCGTGCCGTACCGTGACAGCGCGAGCAGCGCGGTGCGGTCGAAGTGGCCGTGCCATCCCCCGTGGATCCCCCACTTGACGTACGCCTGGATCTGTTCGCCGGCGCCGCGGCCCGCCGCCTGGGAGCGCAGCGCGGTGATCCCGACGTTGTCCGCGTGCGCGGAGCCCGCTCGCGGATCGGCCGCGTCGGGGAGCTCCGGCACGCCCCAGACCAGGGATTGTCACGCCATCCGATCGGTGCGCGCCAGGATCCACGCGTACGCCGGGTCGCGGTACCGATAGTAGGCCAGCTCGTACAGGTCGCCCGGGGCCAGCTTGTGCGAGTCGCTGTTGGCGACGACGCAGCCGTGCTGATCCATCAGCGGGATCGGGCCGTCGTGGAGGTCCTTCAGCCCCCGGTCCGGGCCGCCCGGAGGTCCCCAGCCGTCGAAGTTCATCCCCATCCACCCGTTCGCCCAGTCGTCATGGCTCAAGTGGCCGGGACGGGAGGGCACTCGGAGATGGTAGAGATCCACTCCGGCGTTGTGACAGGCCTCGGCGGCGTACCCGAAATAGCGGGCGACGAGGTAGCCGTAGTTCGATGCCCCTTCGAGCCACCAGCCGTCCCCCATGACACCCTTCGAGAGCTGGTCGACGAAGCCGCTGCCGGTGTTGATGAAGCGGTCCAACATCGCCACGTCCCCAAGCGCCAGGCTCGACAGGATCGCCCCGGTATTTGCCGTTACCGACCAGTTGCCGGTCCCCCCGTCGTGCCACGCCTCGCAGGTGCGCAGGTACAACCGCAACGTCGCGGCGATGGCAGCGTGATCGTCCCGGCTCAGGTCTTCGTACATGAGGTCGTAGACGGCGAGGTAGAAGGTGAAGAACTCCCCCTCATGCACGTACGCGGTCGAGTCGGTGGCCCAACGCGTCGTCGGATAGCCGCTGCCCGGATCGGCGATGCGACGCAGGTAGGTCAGCACCTTGTCACGGAGTTCGCGGCTGCCGGTCAGCCTGCAGACCAGCGCCGCCTGCCAGAGCTCCTCGATGGTCTGCCTGGGGGTCAGGCCATACCACGTGAAGCCCTTGCGCTCGATCCTGAAACGCCCCAGCTCCGGCGGCTGCCATCGTCGAGCCCAACGCTTCATGGAGCGCAGGTTCTCATCAGCCCACGGGTGTCGCCGGCACTTCTCTGCGATGTCGCCGAGAAGGTCGGCGGTCACCAGCAGGCAGGGATGGTCCGGCTGTGGCGCTCGGGTCAGGGTGCCGGCCGAAATGTCGTAGCGGAACGACGCCTCGGCCCTGCCGGGAAGCGCCGAAACGTCACTCTTCGAGTGAGGATCGCTCCGCTCACTCCGCACGTGATCATACGGAGTGACGTTCGGCGCGTGCTTCATGCGCGGCGGGTCGGATCGGTACCGCGCGTACCTCTACAAAGACCGCCAGGCGTCGACCTGGCTCTGCAGCTCCTCGCGTACGCGGTCGACTCCGGCGGCACGCAGCTTCTCGAGGAACGTCTCGTACGTTTCTTCCCAGTCCGGCAGTGCGCCGGACAGGAGCGAGTCCACCATCTCCCGCTCCACGGCCTGAATCTGGGAGATCTCGGTCGTCAGCCCGGACACGTCCTTGGGAAAGCCGACCAGCGGCGAGGTGCGGGCGTCGGCCGTGATGGCGTACTGACGCTCCTTCCACGCCTTGCCGTCGGTCCCGGGAGGCCACAGGATGAGGTCCTGGAAGTTCCCGACCGCCCACGGATACAGCCCGTACGGGCTGTCCTCCGAGCCCTGGATGCCGGTGTAGCCGATCGGCTCGAAGTCGTGCTCCGTGCGGTTCCTGTAGTGCGTGTCCTCGATCCCGTAGGTCAGGCGGAAGTAGACCTCCGGCTCGGTGAACAGCAGGTTGATGACCTGCATCGCCTGCTCCGGATGCTTCGCGGTGGTCGGGATCGCCAGGTTGTTCGGCCCGGGGTTGTGGCCGACGAACGCCTGCCGGGCTCCCGAGTACACGACGATGGGAATCCCGTATCGGGCCGTCTCTTCCTCGGACTTGGTGGGATCGTAGAGGTGCACCCACACGACCGCCCCCTCGCCCAGCGGCTTGCCGTCGTCCTTGCGGAGCTCCTGGATGTCGGTGCCGAGGTAGTCCTTTCTGATGTAGCCCTTGGCGAACCAGTCGGCCGCCACCTCGATCACGGTGCGGAAGCTGTCGGTCTCGTAGATGTTGACCAGCTCGAAGTCGCTGCCGTCCTGCCTGATCGAGACGCCGCGCGCGACGCCTTCGTATCCCTTGCCCCACACCCAGCTCAACAGGGTGGGGCTGATCCCGGTGCCGAGCACCCCGTCATCCTGCGCCTGCTTCAAGTACGTCTCCAGCAGATCGTAGACCTCCTGCGTGCCGAGCTCGGAATCGGCGATGCGGCGGCTCTTCTCCTCCATGCCGGTCTTGTCTGCCAGCTCCTTGTGGAACCGGAATCCCGGCCTCCAGTCGGCGGCCCAGCTTGTCGGGATGTTGTAGATGTTGCCGTCGAACGTGACCGTGTCGATGGCGAACTGGGGAACGGCATCGAGTATTCCCTGACCGTATTCGTCGAGCAGATCGTTCAGGGGCATCAGTGCGCCGCGGTCGATCTCCTGGAAGAAGTTCATCATCCACATGCGGTTGGCGACGTCGATCTGTTCGTTGGCCGCCATCGCCAGCTTGAACCGGTCAGCGTATTCGTACGGAGGATGCAGCTCGAACTCCACGGTAACGCCTGGCAGATAGCTCTGCAGCTCCTCGTTCCAGAGCGCCCACACATCCTCGGCGTCGCGCTGAATGCCCGGCCCGATGCCCAGCCAGTTGAGCGTCACCTCCTGGGCCTGGGCCGCTTCCTCCGTCGGCGCTGCGAATGCGGTGCCGGACACCATGATGAGAGTGGCGAAGAGCGCGATCAGCTTGCGCAGGTTCATGGAACCCTCCTGTGGGGCGCGGGTATGCCTCGGATGCTACCCCTTCAATGAGCCGACGGTCAAACCTCGCACGAAATACCGCTGGAAGAACGGAAATATCAGCAGGATGGGTCCGGCGGCCACGATCGCCATCGCATAGCGCATGGACTCCAGCGGCATCTCTTCGGTCTGCAGATAGAACTCCATCTCCGGCGACTGCGCGGCGATCTCGCGCACGTAGTCGAACTCCAGCAGGATGCGCTGCAGCAGGTACTGCAGCGTATAGAGTTCCTTGTCACGGATATAGAGCAGCGTGTTGTACCATTCGTCCCACCTGCCCTGGAAGAACAGGAAGGCGATGGCCGCCAGGGCGGGCGTGGACAGCGGCAGCGCGATCCTGAGGCAGATCGTGATCTCGCGGGCACCGTCGATGCGCGCGGACTCGAACACCTCCTCCGGCAACTGTGCGAAGAACGTGCGCATGATGATGACGAAGAACGCGTTGACCAGAACGGGAAAGATGTAGACCCAGAGCGTATTCCCCAAGTGGTACCAGCGCGTGACGATGATGTAGGTCGGTACCAGGCCGCCCGAGAACACCATCGTGAAGAAGACGATGAAGACGACGATGCGGCGCCAGGCATAGTCCGTTCTGGACAGGACGTAGCCGGCCAGCGCCATCGCCAGGACGCCCAGCGCCGTGCCGGCCACGGCCTGAAACGCGGTGACGCCGTAGGCGCGCAGCACCGTGGAGAGATCGCGGAACACCCAGGTGTAGGCGGAAACGTCGATGCGGGCCGGTATCAATCGATAGCCGAAGTCGGCGATGTCCTGGTCGTCCGAAAGCGACACCGAGACGATCAGCAGGAACGGCACGACGAACAGCAGTGACATCGAGATGAACAGCAGGTGCAGGAACGGCTGGCGCATGGGGATGCAGATTCAGAACAGGGCCTTGTCGGGGGCGATGCGCCTGACGACCAGGTTGGCGACGACGATCAGAAAGAACCCGGCCGCCGATTGGAACAGCCCCACGGCGGCGGCGATGTTCATGTCGCCGGAGACCACGCCGCGAAACACGTAGGTCTCGATCACGTCGGTCACGGGAAACAGGTAGCCGACCTGTCGCGGGATCTGCCAGAACAGGCCGAAGTCGCCCTTGATGAGATTGCCGAGCGACAGGATGACCAGGATGGTGATCAGGGGCGTCAGATGGGGCAGCGAGATGGACGTCATCTTGCGCAGGCGGCCGGCGCCGTCCATGTCGGCCGCTTCGTACAGGCCGCGGTCGATGCCCGTGAGCGCGGCGTAGTAGAACAGCATGGTCACGCCGATCCACTTCCACAAGTTCACCAGGATCAGGATGGACGGCCAATAGCGGCGTTCGGTATACCAGCTCACCGGCTCCACGCCGACGGCGGCGAGCAGCTTGTTGAAGACGCCGATCACGGGATTGAGCAGCAGCCACGTGAAGAAGCCGACGATGACCCAGGACAGGAAGCGCGGCAGGAACATCGTCGTCTGGTAGTACTTGACCGCGGATCGGTTGGAGACTTCGTACAGGAGCACCGCCGTGAGCACGCCGAACACCGTGGTCGTGACCACGAACGCGACGCTGTAGCCGATCGTGTTGCGCATGAGCAGCGTGAAGTCCTGGGACGTGAACAGGTAGTCGAAGTTCCTGAATCCCACCCACGGGCTGCCGAAGATGCCGCGGTTGAACTTGTAGTTCTTGAACGCCATGACGACGCCGCCCATCGGCAGGTAGTGAAACAGCAGCAGGTAGATGAGTGCCGGCGCGGCCAGCGCCGTGTATTCGAGCGACGAGCGGAGTCGCCGTCGCTTCAGCGCCGTCAACGGCTCCCGACGCTCCGCCCGAAGGCTAATCGGCGAAGTCGGCCGCTTCGCGAGGGGCGAACGGGTAGGGGCTGCCGGTGTCGTGCAGGTGCTGGATCAGATGCTGGTACTTCAGCATCTCGGCGAGCTTGCTGCGCCACTGCGTGGCATAGAAGGCGGTGTGCTCCGAGAAGTAGCGCCGCGTCTCGGGCGCGGCGCCGTCCAGGTAGTCGGGGGCCAGGAACCACGGCTGGTCGCTGTACTGGTCCAGCCCGCGCCGGGCCAGCGTGGCCTCGGTCACGCGCCGCTTGCGGAAGCTGATCATGAAGGTGCGCCGCGGCGGTTCGCGGTGGTAGCGGCCGCGATGGATGACGATCTGGTTGAACAGGACGGCGTCCCCCGGTTGCAGGGCGAGGCGGACGGCGCCCGGCATGTCGTTGGAGCGCCGGTTGGCGCCGCCGTCGTCGACGCAGATGTGCCGCTCCGCGTCGGTGAAGTCGCGCACGTGGGAGCCCGGGACCACCTGCAGGTCCTCGCTCGCCACCAGCGCGACCTGCACCTGCAGGCCGCTGCCGGTGGCGTGGTCGCGCGGATCGTCGGCTTCCGGGCCGATCCCGTCCTTGTGCCAGAAGCCGTCGAGCGGCTCGCCGACGGGATTGAAGTACATGCTGGTGCTGGTGAACACGGAGGGCTCGCCCAGCGCCTGGTCGACGGCGTCCAGCACGGCCGGCGCCGCCGCGGCGTCCAGGACGGCGGCCAGGTCCTCGGGCCGGCCGCGGTGGTAGGCGGGGTTGTTCAGGTGGCGCATGTAGTTGGCGAGCGAATCGACCGGCGGGTTGTCGCTCAACGGGCGCTCCCGCCACTGGGCGAGGACGCGCTCGCAGATCGGCAGCAGCCGCGCCACGCGATCCGCGTCGAAGATGCGGCGGACGACCGCGTAGCCGTTGCGGCGGTATCCCTTGCCGGGGTCCGTGTTGATGGCAGGGTGCGTCGTTTCGGTCCCGGTCTCAGTCATCGTTCGAGCTCCTTTCAGGCATAGAGCCATTCGATGTCGAAGATGGCGCCCTTGAGCGACATGGCCGCCCGGCCGAGCTTGCCCGGATGCTCCGGGTTCTCCATCTGCGAGGTCAGGTAGGTGACGACCGCCTTCCCCTCACGCGTGTAGGAGCAGGCGACGTTCGTGAATTCGATGCCGGGATCGTCTTCCAGATCCCTGGGTGGGCCCCAGGTGATTCCACCATCGGTGGACACCGCGCAGGTCAGCGGCGTGCGCTTGCCGGAGTGGTCGTAGGTGGGGTCGAACGCCGAGTGGTTCCAGATCAGCAGCACGTCGCCGGTCGTGGGGATGCGCGTCAGGCTCGGCATCGACTCGCAGCAGGACAGCCCGGAGGTCTGCGGCAGGCTCCAGGTCTCGCCGCGATCCGTGGAGCGGCTCAGGAACACGGAGCCGAGCTGGTTGCGCATGCACATCAGCAGCCCGCCCTGCGCGGTCTCGACGATGTGGTTCTCCATGGTCCCGCGCAGCGGCAATTGCACGAGGCTTGCCGGCGGCCGCCACGTCCGGCCGTCGTCATCGCTCACGAAACAGCCCGACCGCGAGCTCATCGCGGGATAGGAGCCCCACACCGGCAGGTACTCGACCGACTTCAGCAGCCGCCCGTCGGCCAGCCGCGTGAAGGTGTGGTTGGCGCAGCCGTAGCCTTCGTGGTCCCAGATGCGGGTCTCCTCGCCCCACGTGCGCCCGCCGTCGGCGGAGCGGCGCAGGCACCCGGATGCCTGCAACGGCTCGTTCCACGCCAGTTGGTTGTACTGCAGGTAGAAGAACAACAGCTCGCCACCCGGCAGGACGATCAGGCTGGGGTTGTAGACGCTGTGGATGTCGCCGCCGGGCGACTGCTCGATGCGATGCTCGCCCCAGGTCAGGCCGCCGTCGGTCGAGCGCATGGACGCGATGCTGGACGGCGCCTCGTCGTGGCCGCCGAGCTCGCTGGCATGCATCTCGATCCAGACCATGAACAGGCTGCCGTCGTCGAGCTGCACGATCGACGCCGAATCGTTGCGCGGATGGGCGTCGGTCGCCGGCGCGATCTCGACGTAGGTGACGAGCCGGTCGCTGCGGCGGCCCTCCATCAGATCTTCCCGGCCTTGCGGAGGTCGTCGGCGAGCTCGCGCTGGTAGGCCTCGTGCTCCTGGGTGCGCTCGCGGGCGCTTGCGCCGTAGTAGATCATGCCGACCGCGCGGCGCTGGCGGTCGGCCGCCCGGTTGGCGCCGGCGCGGTGGATGGTCAGCGCGTGGTGGGCGATCAGGTCGCCGGCCGCGGCCGGGCAGGCCACCTCGTCAGCCAGATCCTTCCGGTTGCCGAAGTCCGGGACCCCCTGCGAGAAGCCCAGGGTCTGCGTGCGCTGATGGTCGCGCACGCCGCGCAGGTGCGAGCCGCGCACGAAGTGCAGGCAGCCGTTCTCCTCGTCCACGTCGTCGAGCGCCAGCCACAGAGTCAGTGCGGAGCAGGGCTCCAGGTGGAAGTAGAACCCGTCCTGGTGCGGCGGAGTTGCCTTGCTCAGGCCGCCGGGCGGCTTGATGAAGATCTGCTGGTTGATGGGCCGAGACTCCTCGCCGAGCAGCAACGCCGCCATCTGCGGCATGGCGCCGCGGTGCAGCAGGTCATGGAAGTACGGGTCGTGATCGGCCAGGCGGACGAGCTGCTTGAGGGTCTCCGGCCTGCTCTTGTCCTCGTAGAAGGCGTCCGTGTTTGGAATCGCCGGCACCACCTCGGCGATGTAGCGATCGATCTCGGCCAGCACCTCCGCCACCTGGGCGGGCGAGCAGAAGCGCTCGATGCGGACGAAACCATCCTGCGCGAAGCGCTCCTCGGGCGAATCGGTGTTCCTCATCGCAAGCGACCGTAGGAGCGGGCCGCCCTTCCGTCAACCTGCTACCCTGTCGCCATGTTGCCGGTGACCTTCGACAGGGCGGGCAGCCGCTGGCAGGACCCCTGGACCGGAACCGAGGTGGTGCGCCTGGTGCCCGAGGAGGGGCTGCACGTGCGCATCAGCTACTTCCGGTCGACCGCGCTCACGCGCGACGGCGCCCTGCTGGTGCTGCGCGGCGACGACCCGGAGGGCCGCCGGCCGTCCTGCCTCTGGGCCATCGACCTGCAAAGCGGCCACGCCGAGCGCGTCCACGAGTACCGGGTCTTCGACGACGGCAGCGATGGCCTGGCCGGCTGGGCGGTCTCGCCGCAGTCGCATCTGCTGCACGTGGCGGAGCACTCGGGCGACCGCCCGGAGATCGTGCGCATCGATCTGGACGACGGCACGAAGACCCGCATCGAGCCCGACCGCCCGCTGCCGCCTGTCGTGTTCGCCGAGTGCACGGCCGACGACCGCTACACGTTCGCCTACGAAGCGCTGAAGGACCGCGACCTGCCTGCCGGCACGACGCCTCTGGAGCGGTCGGCGATCCTGGGTTCGGAGCCCGGCCCCAATCTGATGTACCGGATCGACCTGGAGACGGGGGCCGTCGACACGATCGTCGAAACGGACCAGTTCTGGGTCGGCCATCCCAACCCCAATCCGGTGGACCCGTCACTCTTCATGTGCTGCCAGGAGGGCTACTACTTCACCGAGCGCTACCGGCGCCCGGTCGACATGCAGCGCCAGCGCATCGTCGACCTTTCCACCGGCCGCTGGCTCGACCTGCAGGGAAAGCTGCGCTCGCGCGGCACCCACGAGCACTGGAGCGCCGACGGCGCGAGGGTCTATTCGCACGGCTGGCCCTTCGCGTGCCACGCCATCTACGTGAACGACCTCGAGCGGGAGCGCGCGACCCGTTACATCGGGCGCCCGCACGTGGGCAATTCCATCCACATGACACCGGCGCCCGACGAGTCGTTCATGACCGGCGACGGGCGCAGCTTCAGCGTCGTCGACGTCGGCCTCATCGAGAGCCTGGGACAGGACGTGAGTCCCACCTCGACCCACCCGTGGGACGGGCTGCACAACAGCGCGTCCGCCACCGAGGTCATCTGGAAGTTCGACCTGCCCGAACGGACGCTATGGCCGGAGGTGCGGGAGTTCCAGACCGAGGCGGAGGCGCACCAGGCGATCGCCGAGAACCCCGATCACGTGGTCGGAACCACTCCGATCTGCCGTTTCCGCAGCATGCCGCGGCTGAAGATGAGGGCCGGCCGCTTCGAGACCAACGTGCACGTCACCCGCGACAGCCGCTGGGCGGTGTTCCAGTCGGCGAGCGAGCAGGGGCTGTACGAGGTGTGGGCCGCGCGCGTGCAGTAGCGCCCCTTACAGCCGGGAGACGCTCCGGAACTCGTCGAACAGCCGTGGCAGGTCGACGGCCGAGGCGTCGCCGTCGTGCACGACGACGCGGTAGCGGAACAGGAGCCTCTCGCCCGCCGGCAACCGGTGATCGGCGGCGAAGAACGGGCTGGGGCCGAAGAACCCGTAGGCGCGCGCCCGAAACAGGGTCGGCAGGTTGGCCGGGTGGTTCATGACCGCGATGCCCACCGCGTGCTCGCCGAGGGAGCCCGAGTAGTCGACCCAGTCGGCCACCTGTTCGTTGATGGCGTCGCACCCCGAGCGGCCGGCGGAGTCGGTGACCAGGCCGCCGTCCTCCTCGTCTATCGCATCGGCGACGCGTACGCCGAGGTAGCTGTGCCCGTCCTGTCCGAAGTAGAGCTCGCCGTCGGTGGCCTCGAACTCCGAGTCGACGTCGATGGTGTAGCAGCCTCGTGCCAGGGCGAAGCGGACGGTGCGGCGCTCCGTGCACACGCGTTCCGGTTCGCTCCCGTCGGTGCCTTGGGCCGGCGCGAAGAACTGCCGCAGCGGCGCGGGTACGTCCACCTTGGGAACCCACTCGTTACGCGCCGCCAGGACGACGGCATCCGTTTCGCCGCGTACGTGCGCATCGACCTGGACGATGTCCCCGGACGGGAACGGACGGTACGCCGCGAACGGCGGATAGCAGTCGTGGTAGAAGTTGTGCCCGCCCAGCCGGCCCAGCCCCAGGAAGATCGACTTGTGGTGGTTGAAGTTGGCGGCTCCCGATGCGGTAACCGGCAGGCCCGACAGGGTGTGCACCGGCTCGATGTTCGGGAACGCCTTGAAGAAGTCCCCGTACTGGGGATTTCCCTTGTTGTACGCCGTCAGCAGGCGTCCCTCATGGAGAACCTTGAAGCGATACGGTTCGTCCATCCACGTCAGTGCACCGTTCCTGTCCGTCATCTTCCCGTCCGGTAAGATTGGAGCACGGTCGGGTCACCCTGACAACGCGACGCGAGAGGAGTCCCCATGAACGTACCCATCGCACCGGAGCTGACCTTCGACTGGGCAGAGAAGAGCTGGCAGGACCCTCTCACCGGCACGCGCGTGGTCCGCCTGTCACCCGACCGGAAGATGCACTTCCGCAACAACTATTTCTACAACAACCTGATGACCTTCGATGGCCGCTACGCCGTCTTCATGGGGTTCGAGGAGATCAGGGCCGGGATCGCCGCGGGGACCCGGTCGCTGTGGGCGCGCGACATGATCACCGGCGAGGTGCGCGACCTCGGTCCCATCCCCGCCGTGCCGGAGTCGTTGACCGCGTACTTCCAGCACCACGGCGGCTGCTGCGTGCACTTCGCGGCGGCCCGCTACTCCCACCGGGTGAACGTGCTGGACCCTTCGGACCCAGATACGTGGGCGATCATCCAGGTGGACATCGACACCGGCGAGCGGCGCCGTGTCGTGCCGTCGGAGCCGATCCGCTACCCGTACTTCGCGAGCTTCGACGCCTCCGAGCGGTACTACTACTGCCCGCGCAAGGAAAACTACGAGCTGATGCAGACCATGACGCCGAATCAGTTCCAGGATTCCAAGAACGAAGGCCCGGGTCACCAGGAGATGCTGAGGATCGACCTGGAAACGGGCCAGGTTTCCGTCGCCCATGAGAACGTCCTTGCAGACGGAAGGCGCTTCAACCTCGAGCACAGCAACCCGCATCCGGTGCTGCCGAACCTGTTCCTGTCGGGGGCGCATATCATCGACCTCGACACCGGAGAGTGGCTCGATCACTGCAACGACGGCGTCCGCGCCCGCTGGCACGGTCAGGGGTACTACCACTGGGCGCTCGACGGAAAGCGGATCTACACGAAGCAGCTCGCCTCGCCGCACGTGCAGTGCATCTCGCGCATCGATCTCGAGACCGGAGAGAACCGCTGGTTCGCGTGCCCTCCCCACACCGGTCTTTCCGTTCATGCGCACATCGCGCCGAACGAGCAGTTCGTCGTTGGCGAGGGCTACGATTTCGACGTGAACAGCTTTCCGCCCGAGCTCCAGGCGCTGCTGCAGCAGCGCTTGGATGAGGGAGTGGAACCGCGTTGGTCGGCGTTCTATCTGACCGGTCTGCCCGTGCTGTCCGGCACCGTGCCGCCCGCGCCGATCTCGAACGGCGCCGAGACCGTCTGGAAGTACGTGCTCCCCGAGGAAAGCGTGCTGGACGACGAGAAGTACTGGCAGGACTACGACCAGATGTATCGAAGCTATCACCTGGATCCCGAGTCGCTCGACGCCGACCTGATGCGGGAACCGGACAAGACGGTCAGGACCACGCCGATCTGCAAGTACCGAACGATGATGCGCTCGCCCAAGGTGCTCGGCCACCGGCTCGAGGCGAACGCCAGCGTCACCCCGGACAGCCGCTGGGTGGTGTTTCAGTCTTCGAGCGAGGACGACTGGTTCGAGGTGTGGGCCGCGCGCGTACCGGATTGACGACGGTCGCCTCAGGCCTCCAGCCAGCGGTCGAACCAGGCGAACGCCTCGTCCTGCATCGGCAGGTCGAACGTGTGGGGACCGTCGTAGTACGAACAACGGTACTGCTCGGGCGTCGCTGCCTTGCGGTAGACGGCGCGTAGCGTCTCATCGGCAGCCTGCATCTCGGGAAGGGTATACAGCTCGTCCTGCCGTGTGTTCAGCACCATGGTCGGAAGCGGCGCGCGCAGGGACATGATGTCGGGGAAGTCCAGCTCGCGCGGGAGCAGCGGCACGTAGGCCATCCAGGTGTGCACGAAGCACTTGTTGAGCAGGAAGTCCCGCCACGTGGTCATGAACCCCACGCAGACCGCGCAACGGATCCGGTCGTCCAGGCCGGCCAGGAACACCGTGCGCAGCCCGCCGCCCGACAGCCCCCCGCAGCCCACCCGGTCCGGGTCGACGTCCTCCCGCGCGCACAGGTAGTCCAGCGCGCGCTGGTCTTCGGCGCTGAAGACGCCGGGCCAGGTCGTACCCGCGCAGAACAGGGACTTGGCGATCAGGTTCTCGAGCGGGCCGGCGAAGCGGTTGTATGCCTCGATCTCGTTCGCCGGCTCCTCGTCTGACACCGTCCACGGAGCGGTATCCATGCCGTGCCACTCCGACGGATCGACGTCGGCGATGCGGCGCACCCTGCCCATCATCGAGTGCACGGCGTATCCGGGCAGGTCGGCCGCGAGCACGCGCCGGCTGGCGAAGGAGAAGGCGTCGTGGACGAGCACGGCGTAGCCGCGCCTGGCGATCTCGTTCGCCCAGCCCACGCCGCCGTACGCCAGCTCCTGGTGCCGGACCATGTCGGGGTGGGGCCGGTCGGAGGTGCGGGTGATCTTGCGCAGGCCGAAGTAGTGGTTGCCGCCGTGGTCGTGCAGGGCAAGCACGGCCGGCAGGGGGCCGTGCGCGCCCGCGGGCTTCAGGAACAGCGCGCGGGTGGGAGGCCCGTACGGAAGCTGCCACTCCAGCTCCTCGACGTGCAGCCCGTCGTAGGTGAATTGCCGGCTGACTCTCGCGTGCGGAGGGCTGCCGCAGTCGGGCTGCGCGATCCGCTCCAGAAGGCGTGCGCGGGCCGCCGGCTGCCACTCGTCGACATTCGTCCACCGGTCGGATCGGAACGAGTGCGTGGGGGGACCGGGGCCCATCAGGCCCGCCGCCCACGTCCCGTAGGCGCCGATCATCGTTCGCGGCGTCGCGCTCGTACGACCTTCGCTCATCCGCTGTCAGCCCTCAGCCATCCAGTTGCCGCACCATCCACGGTATCGACTCTCCGCCGTGGAACAGGTGCCCTCCGGCGTACCGATGGATCCCCAGGCGGTCGCGCGCGCCGAGCAGCGCGTACGCGTCCGCGACCATGTCGAACGCGGGCTGATACGGATAGCTCGTGTCCGACTCGCCCGACTCGACGAACTGAGGCCGCGGCGCGATCAGGGCCGAAAGGTCCGGCATGTCACACAGGCGGCCGATGCCGAAGGGGTGGTGGCAGATGCAGTGGCTGTGCCAGACGGTCTGCACGAAGGTGGTGAAGAAGCCGGAGAGCACCACCGCCCGCACGCGCCCGTCCAGCGCGGTGAGCACCTGCGACAGCCAGCAGCCCCCGGACAGGCCGGCGCAGCCGATGCGCCGGGAGTCGACGTCGGGACGCGCCGCCAGCAGGTTGAGCGCTGCCATCAGATCGAACACGCGCAAGCCGGTCAGGTCCAAGCCCACGTGGTTGAGCCGGAACCACAGCGCCTGACAGGGCCCGGGGCTCTTCCTGGCGTCGTGCTCGGGTCCGCCGCCGCGCTCCCCCATGCCGGCGTGCTCGGGCGCCAGGGCGACCAGGCCGCGAATGGCGAACTCGTGTGCGTAGGGGACACCGACGTTTGCGACGGCCGCCTGTTCCGGATCTGCTACCGCTCGGCTCTGGCCGTTGACGTGCCCATGCGGACACAGGACCGCTGGCCGCGGGGCAGTCGGTTCATCGTCACCATCGGGCACCAACAGGTAGGCGCGCGCCCAGTTGCCCGGCAGGGTCTCGTACGCCAGCTTGTGGCGCCGGTAGCCGTCAAGTTCGACGGTCTCCAGGACCACCGGCTGCGGGCATGGCACCGGGCCGAGCCGCGGCAGGGCGAGCGTGCGGCGCAGCGCGCGGCGCAGGCGGCCGCGCCAGGAGCGCCACGCCGCGGGATCTTCCGTCTGCGGGTAGGGCAGCGCGCGCTCGAAGTCGAAGTAGCGGTCGTTCAGGTAGCGGAGCGTGCTTGGCAGCTCGTGCGGCCCCAGCGGATGCCGCGGCTCTATGAGCGGCTGGCGGCTGTGGGTGACCCGCCTCATGCGCCGCCCAGGGTGTGGTCGATTCCCAGCTTGATCGAGCGCTCGGGGTGCCGGTTCAGCTCCAGGTAGGCCTCCGCGGCGCGCGCCATCGGCACGATCGGATCGACCAGGTCCCCGGCCTGCAGCTTGCCTTCCTCCAGCAGCGCCACCACCTCGGGCTTGATCCGCTCGTCCCAACTGAACTCGCGCGGCGGCGGAGCCGCGGCCCGGCTGGAGATGAGCGTGAGCTGATTGCGGTGCCACTCGCCTGACAGCAGCAGGCCCTGCGCCGGTCCGGTGTAGTAGGCGGTCGAGGCGACGCGGCCCTGAAAGCGCGTCGAGCGGAGGGCGTCGTACAGGGCGGCATGCGAGCTGGAGGTCTCGATCGACACGTCGACCCCCAGGCTGTCGGTCATCTGCTTGATCGCAAGGCCGACGTCGACCTCCGCGGGGTCGAACACGACGTCGGCGCCGTGGCGGGCTGCTGCGGCGCGGCGCCGCTCGATCGGGTCGCTGGCCGCCACCCACCGCGCTCCGGACAGCTTCGCCATCTGCACCGCCATCTGGCCGATGGCGCCGAGCCCGAAGACCGCCACCCGCTCCCCGAGCCGCACCTGCCCGTCGCGGATGCCGCCCAGGGCGTACATCGCCGCCTCGTCGTAGACCAGGTTCTGGTTGGGAACCTCTGCCGGGACGGTCCGCAGGGAGAAGTGCTCCACCGCGATGACGTGCGTGTCGGCCACGTTGCCGTGCGCGTAGACCCGGTCGCCCGCCTGCACGGTCCGGACCGCCTCGCCGACCTCCGTGACGATGCCGACGAATCCCTCGCCGAGCTTCTTGGGGAAGCGGGGCACCGCCGGCTCTCCGCGCCGGTGCAGCCGGAGATCCGGGTCCCAGCGGTCGGTGGCGTCGGCGGAGTCGAACCGGAAGTCGCGGAACTCCGTGCCGTGCTTCACCGCGCTGAACTGCGTCGCGATCCGCACCTCGCCGGCCGCGAGCGGCGGGTCCTCGTATTCGCGCAGGACGGCGTGCCCGGGGCGGTCGGCGATCAGCTCGAGCGGCATTCGGCGACGGTAGGACCCGGCCGACCCGGCGTCAACCAGCTACCAGGCCGTTCCCCGGCAGAAGTAGACGCGGTTCTGGAAGCCGAGATCCTCCCGATTGCCCGGCACCGGGCGTGAGGTGCGGTCGAAGTAGAGGATCCCGCGGCCTCCCGGCCAGGGAACGCCCGACACCGGAAGCTCGTACTTGGGCGATCGCGCCTCCGTCACGGCCGGAAAGGCTTCCCGGACCGTGAACGTGGCGCCGCAATCGCGCGAGATCAGCCAAACGACCGGGTTGTCGGCGTCCGGGTCGGCGGCCGGCACCCTGCCGCCGGCAATCCCGCGCAGTCCCGGCCGGGTCGGCAGGTGACCGTCCCACCCGGAGTGATCGGCGGGCACCAGCGTGACGAGCGCGCGAAAGACGCCGTCCGCGTCGATCGTGAAGGTGCCGCGGCAGAACATGGCGCGGTGCCCGGGGTAGGCCGACCGGAGCGAAGCGTCGATCGATCGCTGGCGCCAGATGCCCGACTCGTCCGGCGATGCCAGGATCATCTCGCCGGCGCGGTTCAGGTGGTAGAGGTAGAGAACGTGGGGCGTGCCCTCCGGGTCCAGCGCGATGCTGCCCTGCGCGGTCAGGACCGGCGGAGGCATCGACTCGTGCCGCAGGCCGGTGCTCTGACAGAGCACGTCCATGCCGCACGGGCGGGCCGGAATCGGCGCCGGCTCGCCGCGGCAGGTGCGCCAGTTCCGTCCTCCGTCCGGGGACTGCAGGTAGACGATCGCCTGGTGGATGCCGCGCTGCTCGTGGGTGCCTTCGTAGATGTCGCACACCAGGTGCAGGACGCCGTCGCCGTCGAAGCGGAGTCCGCAGGCGAAGCAGGCGTATCCGGGGTACTCGGCCAGCCGGTCGATGACCTTGCCGACGTGGTGCCACGGTCCGTCGGGCGGCCGGCGATACAGCTCCAGGCCGTTCTGAGCGCCGTGGCGCATGCCGAGGTAGAGGTTCCCGTTGGGCCCGCAGACCAGGCAGGGGTAGGTGCCGTCGGCGATCTCCACTGGATCGGTCCACGCCGACGCGTCGTTGGCGGCGCGTGAACGCCGGTAGGTGCAGGCCGTGTTGTGACCGCTCAGTACCGCGTGCAGAAACCCGTCGGCGTCGGCCACCAGCACCGCGCGGGCGTGGTCGTCGTAGGCGCTGCCCAGGGTGCAGGTGGGAGACCACTCCCCGCTGTCGAGGTCCAGCGTGCGCACGCGGTTGAAGTAGCCCTCCGGGGTGACGTCCTGCCACGTCACGTGCGTGCGGCGGCCCACGGTGACGATCTTGTTGCCGCCCTCGTTGGTCGCCGACTGGCTGCCGGCGGTGGACAGCAGATCGCCGTTACGCATGAGGCATCATCGTACGGTCCACCTCCGCGGGTCGACCCGGCGCACTGTCTCGTACGGCGCTGGCGCCCGCCTGTTACCATGGGCACATGCTGAAGTTCGGGTGCGCAACGAGGGACATCACGCCGGATCGGCCGGTGTGGATGGGAGGCTACGTCAACCGCGACGGGCCGTCGACCGGTGTGAGCGAGCCGATACTGGCCGGCTGCATCGCCGTTCAGGCCGGTGCCGGGCAGGCCGACGGCTGTGAGCCGGCGCTGATCGTAACCCTGGACCTGGTCGGCGTGCAGGACGCGGCGGCGCGGGCGCTTGCCGGCCGCATCGCAGAGCGGACCGGCGTCCCGGTGGAGCGCATCATGCTTGCCTGCTCGCATACCCACTACGCGCCGGCGGCAGGACTGCAGCGGATCTATCGCCCGGACGTGGGATGGAACGGCATCAACGACGCGGACGCCGCCTACGGGGACGAGATGACCACCAAGGTGGTCGAGGCTTGCGAAGAAGCGGTGAGCCGCCTGGCGCCGGGTACGGTCGAGGTGCTGCGCACCCGCGTGCCCCAGGTCCACTACAACCGGCGCATGCGCCAGCCCGACGGCTCGGTGGCCACCACCTTTCGCTACCCGGACGGCACCGACCCCGCTCCGGAGCTGTCGCCCACCGACGACCGCCTCACGGCGCTGCGGTTCCGCGCCGCCGGCTCCGGCGACGTGGGCGCCGTGCTCGTCCACTTCGGCTGCCACACGGTCACCGGTGACCGGCACGGCGACAGCACGTCGCTGCTCGTGTCGTCGGACTTCGTTCACTACCTGAGAGGCGCGCTGGGCGATGAGTACGGCTGCCCGGTGTTCTTCGCGCAGGCGGCGGCCGGCGACGTCGTGCCGATGCGCCGCCTAGGCGAATCAAGGCGCTGGATCGGCGAGACCCTGGCGCACGCGGTGCTGCTGGGCGACCGGGCGTTTCGCCCCGTCGCCGCCGAGCGGGTGGACGTGACCTGGGACGAGCTTCGTGCACGGGTGCGCCACGACCTGACCGGCGATCCCGCTGCCCGGCTGCATTCCGCCGCGGACCGGCTCCGGGCTGACTCCTCGGGACAGGACGGGGCGGCGCGTGACGAGTACCTGGAAGCGCTGCACCTGGCCTACGCGGCCCGCCGATGGCCGGAACGCGCGTTCGCCGTCCGCATCCAGCAGGTGCGGATCGGCGATCTGCCGCTGGTGGCCCTGCCCTTCGAGGTGCTGGCGGAGCTCGGCTTGCGCGTGGCCGATCGCTTCCCGGACGCTCTGGTCATCTCCTACGCGAACGGCTACGAGGGCTACCTGCCGTTCCGGCACGATCTCGCCGCCGGCGGCTACGAGGCGCAGACCGGCTCGGCCCACTTCGAGCCCGGCACGGCCGAACGGATTCTCGACGCGGTGCTGCGCGGCCTGGAGCGTCGCTGAGCGCCGCAGACCGGCACCTGGCCGCACGGCCGACGTTCAGCCGTGGGCGGCGGGAGACAGCGACGCGAGGTCATCCGGCAGGTTGCCGTCGGCGTCGAAGGGGAGGGGCCGCGGGTCGGTGAGCACGTCCAGGTCGTCGCGGGAGCGCGCCTCGTCCCAGTAGGCGGCGGCGCACTCGACCTCGCCCAGGTCCAGGGTGTCGTGGATCCAGATCATCCTGGCGTCGGGCGGCTCGGTGAGACCGATCTCGGTCAGCACCACCTGCAGCAGCTCGGCGTCCGTCTCGAAGTCGATGGGCAGCATCGCGCCGGTGTAGTGGCCGCTGGTCAGGGCGTTGATGCGGGTGATGCGGAGGTCCGCCTTGTCGAGCAGCCGCGTGCGGCAGAACTCGGCCAGGCCCATGCCCTCGGCGTTGCCGCCGCTCAGGTCGGCCAGGTCGCGCAGCGCGACGATCCGCACCTTCGGGTACTCGTCCGGCGCCGGCTCGTGGTCGAGGTACTTGCGGCCGGCGACGCTCACGTCGAACCCGGTGCCGGAGATGTTCTTGCCGATCTCGTCGATCAGCAGCACGTCAGCCCGGTCGAACGGCAGCCGCGCCGCCCACCGCTTCGACTGCACCAGCAGCTCCTCGTCCAAGTCCGCGAGTCGCGGCCCCAGGGCGGCCGCCACGCGGGTGGTGCGGCCGTAGGCATTCTCGACGATGCCGACGCCGATGACCGAGCAGTGGGCGGTGACGACGCCGGTGACGCTGCGCAGGATCCGGTCGAAGCTGAAGTCCTGGATCGCGCGGTGGTAGACGCGGGCGCCGGCGTGCTTGCCCAGCCCGATCAGGAGCATCTTCGACAGCCCGCTCTCCACCCGGCCCGAGAACTGCGTGTGCGTCTTGATGCGGTTGCACACCACCACGTGGTCGGCGGCGTACGCGTGCTGGTCGAGGTGGATGGGGATGCCCTCCTCCGATTGGCCGATGACGACGGTGACCATGGAGGCGCGTATGGGACAGCCGCAGAACCGCTCGGTGATGCCGTAGGACTCGAGGATCGCCCGCTGGCCGTCGGCGGTGCCGCCGCCGTGGCTGCCCATGGCGGGCACCAGGTACGGCCGCGCGCCGAGCCGGCGAAGCACGGTCACGACCGTGCGCAGGATCGTGGCGATGTCGGAGATACCGCGGCTGCCGGCGGCGACCGCCACGCTCTGCCCCGGCCGGATGACCTCGTCCAGCGACAGCTCCGCGAGCTGACGCTCGACCGCGCCGGCGACGTCATCGACCCGCGGCGCGTCGAACCGCTGGCGAACGCGGAACACGCGTGGGTAGTCGATGACGCCCTCCCGCCCTTACGAGGCCGGGGCTCCCTGCGCGGCCGGGCTCTCCGGCGTGGGCCGGACCGGCATCGAGGCCGCTCCTCCGGCCTGCGAGGAGCGCTCCGCGGCGTCCAGGATGGCGATCACCTCCACCGCGTCCTCCAGCGGCACCGGCGAGGCGCCCCCGGCCAGGAACGGCACCAGCTCGCTGAGCATGGCCGTGTAAATCCCGGCCTGGTCCACGGTGTACGGCACGACGTCCTTGCCGCCGCGCAGCACGCCGCCGTAACCGCTGCCGACGAACAGCTCCACCACGCCGGTGCGGCCGTCCGCATAGTCGACGACCAGGATCGCGTCCTCGCCCCAGCGGTGGGTCGCGACCGTGATCGCCCCGCGGCCGATGGCGCGGACCAGCATCTCCACCGCGTGCACGCCGTACCAGACGATCGAGCTGCCGGCGGCCGCGCGGTTGATGGGTCCGAAGGTGGTCACGTGGCGCGGCGCCGGCAGAGCGGCGCACGCGTCCTGGAGCCCGGCCGCGAACCGCAGGGACGAGGCGGAACAGATGCGAAGGTCGTGCTCGGCCGCGAGACGGGCGATCTCCAGTCCGGCGGCGAGGTCCTGAGCGAGCGGCTTGTCGAGAAACAGCGGCACGCCGAGGCCGGCGCAGCGCCGCACGTACTGCAGGTGGAGACCCGGGTCGTTGATCTCGATCAGCACCGCGTCGGCGCCGGCGACCGCGGTGTCGAAGTCCTCGGTGACCTCCACGCCCCAGCCCTCCAACTCCCGCTGCCGGCCGTCCAGGCCCGCGCGGTCCTGAAAGGGGGTCTCGAAGCGCATGCATCGGGTCACCGTGACGCCGGCGACGCGCTGCTCCGGGGGACAGTCGGGAGCCTGGAAGCGCCGCGTGAACTCGATCGTGTGGCTGGAGTCCAGCCCGATGATGCCGATGCGAAGGTCGTGAGCCATGACGGCACACAGTCTACACCGAGGCGGCCCCCGGACGAGTCACAGCCTGCGCATCCGCCGCACGACGTCGCCGAGCCTGTCCTTCGTGCGCGTCGTCAGGTGCCGGTCGAGTGCGACCAGAAGCTCTCGCTGGAGATCCCTGATGCTGGTGAGCACCGCAGCCGCCGACGTGCCGAAATCGCTCGCGAACCCACATGCCTCCTGCTCCAGGTCGGCGCTGCCGATGCTGTAGAGCAGCGTCTCTCCGTTGACGCTGCCGTCGAATTCACGACCGAGCTCGATGAGATCGGCGAAGTGCCGGTCGGGAAACGCGCCGAACAGCCACAGCAGGTCATAGAGGTCTTTCTCACTGCACCTCGATACCAGGGTCGCGGCCTTCATCGAGAGCAGCGTCGGCAGGTCGGCCACCATCACGTCGCCCGCCAGGTTGGTCCCGCCGATGTCGAGGGCATGTGGGTCGAGGACGACGTCGACGGTGAAGTCCAACTCCCGATTGGAGCAGACAGCCCGGTAGTACTGGTTGCTGTGACTCCGCTCCTGCATCTCGGTTCCCAGCGCGACCAGGCTGCGCACGGCCAGCACGGCTTGCCGGAACGCGGTCGCCGTGCCGGCGAACAGGTCCAGGTCGTCGGAGCGCCGATGACCTGCATAGAACCCGGCGAGCGCAGTCCCGCCTACCAGCATGCAGTCGCCGATCCCCTGCGCGAAGACGTGACGCAGTGCGTCCAGGAGCGGATGCGGCAGAACGCGGTCAGCTAATTCCGGGTCAAATCTCGGTGAATCCGCCATACCGTATCGAGCTCCGTACGCCTGACCGGTGGCAGGAGCGACCTCAGGCCGGCGTAGTCATCCCATATCCGTTGGCCGAGCACTGCCGCCGCTGCATAGATCCCTCGACTCTCGATGAACCGTGCCGTCGCACGCGGCTCGGCATCCGCCAACGCGGTCAGAAACCGATAGATGTCCGGGTAGGCCCGGTCCCAGCAGAACTCGGTGGCGAGCCGGCGCACGGCCACGGGATCGTCCATGCCGGGAAGCGGCTCCAGGAGCTCGGCGGGATCGATTTCAAGCGAGTCGCTCAGCTTCAGCAGCGTGGCAACGCGGACATTCTGAAAGTTGCGCTCGGACGCGAACCACAGCGACACCGCCTGGCGGCTGACCCCGGCAGCTCTTGCGATGTCCGCCTGGCTCTTGCCCCGCTTGGCCATAACCGCTTTGAGAACAGTGAGATGCATGTTTCTAAACGATAGCAGGTATGAGTATCATGTGTCAAGCTGAATTGACACAACAGTCGACGCCGTTGTACCGTCCGACCATGGTGAAGGACATCATCCGAGCCGTCATCCGGAGTACTCGCGCTCAAGCGTCTGTCACGATGCTGTTGCTTGCGGCCGCGCTTGGCAGTGCCCAGACCACGCAAGACAGCGCGGGGGAGCCGGGACCGCCACCATCCCCGACGCTGATTCAATTGGTCGACCCGCTGGACGAGCCGGAATTCTACTGCGTGGACGTGCCGGGCTTCCGGGCGAGCCTCAATCTGGAAGGCGCGCTGACCGCCCACACCTGCAAGCCCGGAGCGGACGACGAACTGTTCACCATGGGCCATCCGTCGGCCGGGCACCTGTACATGCCGGCCTACGACCGATGCGTCGACGCGGACGGGGCGGAACTCTACCTCAAGGCATGTGCGGACGAACCGATGCAACGGTTCATGCTCACGGACGGCGGTCAGCTTCGGCTGGACGCCGCAGAGGAAAGCGCGGCCGACACGGCGTACTGCCTGGCCGCCGAGCCCGGCGAGGGCCAGCCGACCGGAGGCCCGAGCCATCTGCGCCGTGGTCTGCTCCTCACGCCATGCGCGGAGGCCGACCCCAGCCTGACTCGGTGGACCTTCCCCGGCATGCGGCCGGAGGCGCAACAGTAACGCTCAGCGTCACGACGGCCGGTGCCCGGGCGCGCCCGCCAGTCAATCGGCGACTGCATCGGAGTCGATCCGGGCTCCGTGTCGCCGCAAGAGGTCGATGATGGCTGCGGACCGTACGGCGTGGCTCGGCTCGAGTGCGCAGCAGAAAGCCGTCCTGCCCCTGTCGTCGCGAGCCTCCACGTCGGCGCCGCGTGCGAGCAGCAACGCCACCATCTCCTCCAGGCCCTCGTTGACCGCCACGTGCAGCAGGGTGCCGGACTCGTCGTTGAAGTGGCCCAGGTCGATGCGCTCATGCAGCCGTTCGGGCTCGCGGTCGAGCAGGTTCCTGTCCGTAAACTCACAAGTTGTTGAACAGGCGTGAATTGATGGTTTTGA
>JAPPNY010000034.1 GCA_028818385.1 Spirochaetaceae bacterium | reverse complement strand
GCGGTTCATGCGGCGCTGCGACTGCACCAGGCCGTGGTAGATGCCGCCGGCGGCCATCAGCTCGGCGTGGGTGCCGACCTCGGCGAGCCGGCCCTTGTCCAGCACCACCAGGCGGTCGGCGTTGCGCAGGGTGGCCAGCCGGTGGGCGATCGCGAAGGTGGTGCGCCCGCGCATCAGGGCGAACAGGCCCTCCTGGATCATCTCTTCGGTTTCGCTGTCGACGGCCGCGGTCGCCTCGTCCAGGATCAGGATGCGGGGGTCGTGCAGGATGGCGCGCGCGATCGCGACCCGCTGGCGCTCGCCGCCGGAGAGCCGCTGCCCGCGCTCGCCCACCAGGGTGTCGTAGCCGTCCGCGAAAGCGCAGATGAAGTCGTGGGCGCGGGCGACCTTGGCGGCGTCGATGACCTGCCGCCGGGTCGCGTCCGGCTTGGCGTAGAGGATGTTCTCGGCGATGGTGCCGGCGAACAGGAAGGTCTCCTGCAGGACCACGCCGACCTGACGGTGCAGGTCGCGCTGCTCGATGTCGCGCAGGTCGACGGCGTCGATCGTGATCCGTCCCTCGTCGGGGTCGTAGAGCCGAATCAACAGATTGATGAGGGTGGTCTTGCCGGCGCCGGAGTGGCCGACGATGCCGATCATCTCTCCCGGATCCACCTGCAGGCAGATGTCCTCCAGCACCGGCTCGTGGCTCTGGTAGCCGAACACCACCCCCTCGAACCGGACCGTTCCGTCGATCGACAGGCGCCTGGAGCTGGCCGAATCGGCGACCTCTTGCGGCTCGTCGATGATCTCGAACACGCGCTCGGCGGCGCTCATCGACTCGGCGAACTGCTTGGGGAGGCCGGCGATCATGGCCAGCGGCCCGTAGATGATCATCGCGTACTGCACGAACTGCACCAGCTCGCCCACCTTCATCTCCGCTCCCAGGACCAGGTAGCCGCCGGCCAGGAAGACCAGGAACTCCCCGAAGCGCATGACGAAGGTCCAGGTCGGCGTCAGGACGGCCCAGGTCCGCTCGTTGCGCAGCGTGACGTCGCGCAGCTCGGCGGAGCGCTGCCGGAAGCGGCCGACCTCCGACCGCTCGCGGCCGAACGCCTTGACCACGCGGATGCCGGCCAGGATGTCCTGCAGCAACGTGTCGACCTTGTCGAGCATCCGGTGCTCACGGCGGAACAGCGTCCGCACGTGCTTCCACACGCTGTGCGTCAGCACGACCACCACCGGTACCGGGACCAGCACCAGCACCGCCAGGCGCCACTCGCGCAGGAAGAGGATCACGGCCACGCCGATCAGCGTGAGCACCTGAGCGAGGCTGTCGGTGAGCCAGAAGTTGATGAACGTCTGGACCTTGCGGGTGTCCCGGCTGACCCGGTTGAGGATGTCGCCGGCGTCGCGCGTGCTCAGGTAGGCCAGCGACAGCTTCTGCACGTGCGTGAACACCATCCGGCGCAGATCGCGGGACAGGCCGGTGGCGACCCGCGCGGTCGCCCGGCGGCTGAAGGCGGCCAGCAACGCGTGGCCACCGTAGGCCAGGGCCAGCGCACCGATCAGCGCCAGTACGGCCACCAGCTCGGCTCGGCGTGGCGTCAGGTAGTCGTCGATGAGGATACGGGTGAGCTCCGGTGGCAGGAGCGCCAGCAGCGTGTGGCCGGTGAACAGCGCCATCGCCGCCATGACCCAGCGGAGCTGTCGACGCGCGACCCCCCACAGCCGGCGCACCATGGCCGCCCGGCTCGTGCACGCCCGGCAGACCCGGGTGCCCCCTTCGCGGCGCCGGCCGCAGGTCGGGCAGATCCCTTCGTCCGGCGCGTCGCGGTAGCGCGGCTCCTTTCCCTCGATCAACTGGTTGAGGGCGCGCGCGACGGTCGCGTAGCGCGGCGCGTGGCGCATCGAGTAGCGCGCCAGCGTGCGCGCGCCGTTGCCGTCGTGCCCGCCGGCCGCCGCCGGCTCGGCGATCAGGCGGCCGCAGCCGACCATGGCGTCGGCCTGGAATCGCTCCACGTCGGCGAGCGCGACCGTCCGCCAGCCGGAAACGCCTGCCGGCCGCACCGCGACCCGCGTGGCGCCGACCACGGTCCAGCCGTCGCCGTACCGCGAGTCCGCGGTCAGGTCGGCCGGCACCGCGTAGCGGACCTCCTCGCCCGCCAGAACCTCGGTGACCTCGCCGGCGACGTCGGCCGGCAGGTCGAAGCGCAGCCTCACAGGAGCCCTTCCAGCGTGCGCAGGACCGAGCGGTCCAGGCGGGTGTAGTCGGCCACCTCAAAGCGGTTGCCGTCGACGTCGACGATCACCAGCCGCTTCTCGCCCACCATCGTGACGTTGTTCTTGCCGCTCTGCACCGTGAAGCGGCGCCGGCCGGCAGCGGTGTCCACGGTCCAGTAGGAGTAGCCGAACTCCTCCTTGAGCGACTCGACCCGTTCGATCAGCGGCGTGAAGTAGCGGCGGTCGAGCTCGTCGCGGAGGAGCGCCGCCTGCGCGGGCGTGAGGTCCTCGAGCGACTCGACGATGCCGATCTCGTCTCCTTCGCGGTCGCGCAGCGAGATGTACTGGTCGGCCGCGCTCAAGGGAAAGCTGCGGAAGGCGTTGATCCGCTGGTAGCGCTCGGGCTCCTCCCCGCGCACGGTCAGCGTGACGAAGCCGCCGGAGGTGCGATCGAGCTCCAGCTCGGCGGGTTTCAGCAGTCGGGTACGGTGGGACCGGCGGCGTTTCTCGGCGGCTGCCTCCGTCCTGTCGTCGCCGTCGCGCCGGTCGTCGTTCATCGCTGCGCCCCTATGGCGATGACCTTGAGCGCATCGCGCTGCTTGCGTACCAGCGTGGCGTAGATCCCGCCGGCGGCTTCCAGATCGTCGTGGGTGCCTTGCTCGACCAGCCGTCCCTTTTCCAGGACCGCCAGGCGGTGCGCCATGCGCAGGGTGGACAGCCGGTGAGCGATGGCGATCGTCGTGCGGCCCCGGATCAGCCGTTCCAGGGCGAGCTGGATCATCTCCTCGGTCTCGGAATCGACCGAGGAGGTGGCTTCGTCCAGGATCAGGATGCGCGGATCGATCAGCACGGCGCGGGCGATCGACAGCCGTTGCCGCTCCCCGCCCGACAGGCCGTGGCCGCGGGGCCCGACCCGGGTGTCGTAGCCGTCGGGGAGCCGGGCGATGAAGTCGTGGGCGAACGCGGCCTTGGCGGCGGCGACGATCTGGGCGTGAGTGGCGTCCGGACGGCCGTAGGCGAGGTTCTCGGAGACCGTGCCGTCGAACAGGTAGGGATCCTGCAGGATGATCCCCACCTGGCGGCGCAGGTCGGCGATGCGCAGGTCGCGCACGTCGATGCCGTCGATCAGCACCCGGCCCGATTCGGTGTCGTACAGCCGGGTGATCAGGTTGATCAGCGTCGACTTGCCGGCGCCGGTGTGCCCGACCAGGCCGAGCACCGCGCCTGCATCGACGGTCAGATCGATATCGTGCAGCACCGGCTTGTTGGGCTCGTACGCGAAGGTGACGCCGCGCAATTCGACCTCGCCATGCATGTGCGGCAGCGCCACCGGGTCGGTGCGCTCGGCGACTTCCGGCACCGCGTCGACCACCTCGAAGATGCGGTGCGCGGAGTTCATGGCCATCGACCAGTACTCGACCACCATCGTCATGAAGCGCATCGGCTCGTACAGCAGGGCCGAGTAGGTGGCGAACGTGATCAGTACCCCAAGCGTGAGGGATCCGCCGATCACCTGCCAGCCGCCTGCCGCCCAGACGATCAAGCCGCCGATCTGGGTCAGGAAGGCGACGGACGGAAACAGGGTGGCGAGTGTCCGCTGCGTGCGCAGCTCGGCGCCGCGCACCTCGTCGTTGGCAGGCCTGAAACGTTCGATCTCCTGCTGCTCCTGGCCGAACGCCTTGACCACCCGCACGCCTGAGAGCGAGTCGTCGACTACGCCGTTCAGGATCGCGAGCGAGCGGTGCTGGCGGCCGAACAGACGCCACAGCTTCGGGAACACGCGCTTGACGATGAGGACGACGACGGGCGCCGGCAGCAGCAAGAGCAGCGCCAGCCCCGGCTGCAGCGCGACCATGACGGCGACGATCGCCACGATCTGGACCAGGTTGACCACGAAGAAGGGCAGGCCGTCGATGAAGAAACCGCTCAGGTTCATCGAGTCGTGATTGACCCTGACCATCAGGCCACCGGTCTGCTTGCGGGCGAAGAAGCCGAGCGACAGGCGCTGCAGGGCCGTGAAGATCTGCGACTTGAGGTCGTAGACCATGTGCACGGACATCCGCGCGTTGAGCCGCTGGTAGAGCATCTGGGCACCGACGCCGGCGGCGGTCACGGCGACGATCAGCAGCACCACCGGAAGTACCTGCCCGTGGTAGCGCCCGGCCGGAGCCAGCACGTCGTCGAACAGCACGCGGCCGGAGAGCAGCGGCGTGACGGTCTTCAGCGCCGTGGAGGCGAGCATGGTGACGGCGACGATCGCCGCAAGGCGCCGGTACGGGCGCAGGTAGCCGAGCACGCGAGCGAACAGGCCGCGCTTGTCGATGCAACGCGGGCAGACGGCGCGCTCCTGATCGGGATAGCGAAGGCCGCAGGTGGGGCAGGTCTGCTCGCGCAACTCCTCGACCGCCGGGGCCTCGTCGCCCATCTGGAGCGCCGCGACGGCGCCGGCGAAGGCGCCGAACTGTCGCGCGCGGCTGTTGCTGAAGCGCAGCAGCAGCCGTTCGGCCATATCCGGCTCACGGCGGCCGGCGGCGAGCAGCCCGCCCGAGACCAGGCTCTCCACCTGCACGGGGCCGATACGGTCGAGCGCAAGGCGGTCGACGCCGTCGTCGGTGACGATGTGCAGGGCGTCGGGCGTGGCGACGGCCCAGTCCTCGCCGTAGCGGCCGTCCAGGCAGAGATCGGAGCTGACCGCGTGCAGGATGTCACGCTCCGCGACCCCGGTGGCCGACAACCGTTCCTTGATCGGTGCGGGGACTTCGGCGCTCATGGGGCGCAAACCCCCATCACACGACGGTTACGGTACGGAGCGGACGGCATCCACGAAGCCGTCGAGGAACTCCCTGGTCGTGTCCCACGTGGTCATCAGGCGGGCCACGCCCTGCTCCTTGTCGAACACGTAGTAGGGGAAACGGCCGATGGTCGCCTCGATGACTTCCGGCCGCAGCCGCACGAAGACCCCATTGGCGTCGACCGGGTGCAGGATCTCCACGTCGGTCTCGGCGCGCAGGCGCGCGGCCAGGTGGGCGGCCATGGCATTGGCGTGCGCGGCGTTGCGGCGCCACAGGTCGCCTTCCAGCAGGGCGCTGAACTGCGCGGACACGAAGCGCATCTTGGACAGGAGCTGCAGACCCTGCATGCGCACGTAGTTCAGGTGGGCCAGCGGCGTGAAGGCCACCACCGCTTCGCCCATCAGCAGCCCGTTCTTGGTGCCGCCGAAGGACAGCAAGTCGACGCCCAGGTCGCGGGTGCACTCGCGCAGCCCCATGCCCAGGCTGACGGCGGCGTTGGCGATGCGGGCGCCGTCCACGTGCAGCAGCAGCCCGTGTGCATGGGCCAGCGCGGCGATCTCCTCGATCTCGGCCGGCGTGTACACGGTGACCACCTCCGTGGCCTGCGTGATGGAGATCAGGCGCGGCCGGCTGGCGTGCACGTCGGGCTCGGCGGTCACCAGGCGCCGCACCGCTTCCAGGTCGATCTTGCCGTGCACGTGCGGAACCTCCAGCACCTTGCAGCCGACCAGGCGCTCGATCGCGCCGCACTCAGCCCACGCCAGGTGCGCGACCGAGGTGGCGATCACCGCCTCGTAGGGCTGGCAGCAGCCGGCCACCGTCACCACGTTGGCGGCGCTGCCGGTGACCACCGACAGGACCTGCACGCCGTCGCCGAAGTGGCGGGCGAACGCCGCTTCGGCACGGCGCGTGTGCTCGTCCTCTCCGTACCCCAGGGCATGCCCGTGGTTGGCCGCCTGGATCGCGGCCAGCACCTCCGGATGGGCTCCGGAGCTGTTGTCGCTGTAGAAGGAAAGAGAGCCGCTCACTCCGGGAACACCTCCACGTCGCTTCGGTCGATCCTGCTGCCCATGAGCACCGTCATGAAACCGCCCTCCGGGATCGAGTCGCCGCTGCCGTCCAGGCCTCCCTCCTCGACGATCAGCAGCAGCGGGTTCGGGACGTCGGCCCGGGTCTCGTACTCGGCCAGGATCACGGGGACGCGCTTGCCGTCGCGGTCGGCGTAGTCGCCGTACAGGGCACGTTCATGGCCGACGAACTCCGCCTCGACCTCATTACCGTCGGCGTCCAGAAGAGGAGGCGCGGCCGGATAGCGCGCGAACTCGAGCTCGGCCGGGACGAACCGGCTCGGGTCCGGGGGCTCGGCGAAGAGCCAGGCGCCTCCGGCGTCGATCACCGCCGCCCGCGAGCCCGGCGCCAGCCCCTCGGCGATGAAACAGGCGCGCAACTCCAGGGCGTCGCCGTGGATGATCGCCAGCAGGAATTCGATGGTATCGGCGCTGGTGAGATCGAACAGCAGGTACTCGGCGATGACGGTGTCGGCGGCGGAGCGCACCTCGATGGCGCGCTTCCTGGTGATCTGGAAGTCGAGTCCGTCGGCGTCCAGGCCGCGCTCGGCCGCCGCCGCCATCGCCTGAAAATCGCGCAGGGTCACCGCGCCGCCGCGCAATTGCCGCCAGAAGCGCGGATCGGCGGTGGAGGCCGCCGTGGGTTCCGGCTCGGCCCGGGATCGGCGCCCGAACAGCCCGCCCAGCAACCCGCGGCCCCGGTTGCCGGCGTCGGGCGGGGTGCGCCCGCTCATGCTCAGGCTCTCCGCATGCGTGCGTTCAGCTACCGCGGCCGAAAGAACCGAGCAGCAGCCATCATGACGCCGAGAATCAGCAGGATCACGATCAGGCCGGTGAAGAAGCTGCCGCCTCCTCCGTAGTAGGTGCCGGGGGCCCCGCCGTAGTAGTAGCCGCCGCGGCTCATCAAGGCGCTCATCATCACGGCGTCGGTCATCGCGTCGTACAGGATCCAGGTGCCCAGGGTCGGATGCAGGTACCCGTAGCCGCCGAGGCCGGCGTTGTAGGTGACGTTGACGTTGCGGCCGTCGACCCGTGTGCTCTGCGGGATGTGGTTCGGCCGGGTGGACGGCTGGGTGGCGTAGCGGGACGGGAACTGGCCGGCGTTGCGCTGCCGGAAGGCGGACTCGGCCTGTGAGCGGTTCTGGAAGGTGGTGCCGGCGGCGCGGGAGCGCTCGTACTGGGAGCGGCTGACCCCACTGGTGTTGGAGCGCGAGGACACGCCGCGCGTGCCGGACAGGGTGCTGCGGGTGGTCGTGGTGCGGCGGCTGGATCCGAATGCCGAGCGGGTGGACCGCGACGAGAAGGAGCGCGAGGAGCCGAAGCTGGAGAACGAGCGTCCGCCCGAAAATCCGCCCATGCGGCGGGCGAAGGCATCGTCGGCCACCAGCAGCAGGATGCTCGCGATCACGATGCCGCAGGCAATCTTTCCGGCGGCCGGGCGAGGGCGGATCACGGTGCGGCAGCGCCCTCCGCGAGCGGTGCCAGCACCACGTTCGGGTCGGCGGCTCCGGAGTACATCAGCGCCACGACGATGAAGCTGGCGGCGGCGATCGCGGCGGCGGCCGTGTTGCGCTTGGCCCGCACCTCGTCGGACAGGGCGGCGCGCGGCAGGAACACCCGGTCGGCGATCACCCGGCCGATCACCAGCAGGATCAGGCCGCAGATGGCGATCACCGCCGTGATCAACACCTCGGTGCCCAGGTCGCTGCCGGCGCCGGCGACCGCCGTGCGCACGATGACGCCCTGCGCGACCAGGAACCCGGCGAAGCTCACGCCGGCCGCGACGTTCTTGTCGTCCTCGATCACGCCGTGCACGTCGTAGCTGGTGATCGCCTGGAACACCAGGCCGTCCAGCACCAGCAACGCCTGGCCGACGAGCCAGTAGATGGCGATGTCACGCAACAGCGCCAGGTAGTTGGCGCTCTGTCCCTCCATCACGCCGGAGATCATCAGGCCGGTGGCCACGGTCATGCCCCCGACCACGACGCCGGTACCGGCGCTGCGCTCCTGCACCATCTCGTGCTCGGTCGAGAACGCGTGCAGCACCAGCCGGTCGTTGATGATGCCGCTCAGGCGCAGCAGGAGGATGGCGATGACGCCCACGACCACCAGGTTGACCAGGTCCGTGAGCATCTCTCCCCCGGACCCGCGGGCGGCGGCCGCAATCACGAATCCCAGGCCCAGCAGGTAGCCGCCGAAGCTGAGGCCGATGGCGTCGTTGCCGTTGTCCGCGATCTCGTGGTCGATGTGGTAGCGGGTCGTCAGGTTGTAGAAAAGCTTGCCCACGAACACCAGCAGCATGCCGACCGCGAAGTGGGGAACCTTCTCGACGACCAGCGTGAGCGTAGCCAGGATCGTCTGCATAGCGATGTGTTTACGCTAAACACGCCAGGACTTACAGTCAACCCGGAACCAGGCAACGAGGACGATGGCTGTGCCGATACGGCAGCGCCTGTACGAGGTGCTGGAGCGCGCGCGCGATGACGATCGGGTGAGCGCGGTGGTGGACATCGCCATCATCAGCGTGATCGGCCTCAACGTGCTGGCCATCGTCATCGAGACGCTGCCGTGGGTGACTCCGGGGCTGAAGCGCGTGCTGTACGTGCTGGAGGCCGTCTCGGTGGTCCTGTTCACGGTCGAGTACCTGCTGCGTCTGTGGACCGCCCGCTACCGGCGTCCGGGGCAGGGAGGGCTGGCCGGCGCGTTGCGCTTCGCGGTCTCGCCGGCAGGGCTGATCGACCTGCTGGCGATCGTCCCGTTCTACCTGCCGTTCCTGATCGGGGTCGACCTGCGCTTCGTGCGCGTGCTGCGTATCGCGCGGTTCCTCCGCCTGCTGAAGCTCGGCCGCTACCTGCGGTCCGTGTCGCTGTTCGGCAAGGTGCTGCGGGAGCGGCGCGACGAGCTGCTGATCACGGTCATGATGACCGCCCTGGTCCTGCTGGTGGCCTCCATCCTCATGTACTACATCGAGGGCGAGGCGCAGTCCGACAAGTTTCCGAACATCCTGTCGTCGCTGTGGTGGGCGGTCGTCACCCTGACCACCATCGGTTACGGCGACGTGGTTCCGGTCACCGGCTGGGGGCGGCTGCTGAGCGGCCTGGTTGCGGTGATGGGCATCGGCCTGGTGGCGGTGCCGACCGGGATCGTCAGCTCCGGCTTCATCGAGGAGCTTGCCAAGCGCCGCAAGGACGGCGGCGACGGGGAGTCCGGGGGTGCCGTCTGCCCTCACTGCGGTGCGCCCCTGGAGAGCCTCGACGGAGCCTCCGGGTCCGCGGAGCACCGGGCAGAAGGCCGTAGTACCCCATCAAACTGATGTCGACGGGTGCCAGTAGGTCGTTACACGCGCTTCAAGCGCGCTGGAACAGCGCGCTTGAAGTCGAGTCGCGTAGCTACGCACCCCCAAACTACAGTTTGATGAGGTACTTAGCGCACCTTGATCAGGACCACCAGCGAGACGAGCGTGAACATGATCTGCACGAGCGTGAAACGCACCATGACCTGGGGGCTGGACCAGCCCAGGTTGTTGCGCATGTGGTCATGCAGCGGAAAGCGCAGCTTGGAGAAGATGGAGATGCGCAGGAAGCGCAGCAACGCGACCTTGATCAACCCGGTGCCGCCGTTGACCAGCAGCACGCCGGACACGATGAAGATCAGAAACGGATTTCCGGACTTGATGACCAGGATGCCGAGCAGCAGCCCCACCGCCCGTGATCCGGCATCGCCCATGAGGAGCTGGCTGGGATGCGCGTTGTACCACAGGTAACCGGTCAGGCAGCCCACCATCGCGAACGACAGGATCGCCCACTTGGCGCCGTCGGCGTAGTGCGGCAGCAGCAGGTACGCGGAGATGTCGACATTGCCGAGCACGAAGTAGAGCAGCCCGCCCAGGCTGAGCAGCGCCTGGATTGCCAGCGTCCCGGACAGGCCGTCGACGCCGTCCGTGCAGTTGGTGGCGTTGATGGCCGCCCAGATCAGGACGGTGCCGCCGGCGATGCAGACCGCGGGAGGCACGGTCATGATCGTGGTGGTGAAGGGGAGCCAGATCTCCGCCGGCTCGGTGTTGCACAGCAGCACGGCGGCCACGAGCGAGATCCCCAGGTCGACGAGTCCCTTGCGGTATTCGTGCCAGCCGCCCGCGCTGCGGTCGTCCAGGTAGCCGGCGGCCATGGCCAGCGTCACGCAGGCCAGCACTCCCAGATAGGCGAGCTCGAGCGGCGCGGTGAGCACGCCGACGACCGCGAACACGAGGCAGAACACCAGCCCCGCGCCGGTCGGCTTGCCGAGCGCCGCTTCCTTGTCCACCGCGAACTCCCGACCTCGATCGCGCGGCAGAAGTCCGCTGGTCCAGGGAAGCAGTATCCAGGTGGCCAGCGAGGACAGGACCAGCGCGGCGCCGGCCACGACGAAGTGGGAGCTCATCAGGCGAAACGGACCGTAGACCTGCTGCAGCGTCTCTCCGAGCAGAAACAACATTGCGGTGGGCCGATCCTACCCCGGTTTTCCCCGGCCCCGCAGGCCGTGGGCCTGCGCTGAAAGGACCGCGTCCTGCTTCCCTTGACGGTGCTGCAGTGGGGGTCGCTGATGGGCGGAGCCCTGCTTGTCGGGATCACCAAGACCGGCCTGCCGGGGTTGGGAACGGTCGTTGCGCCCATCATGGCGACGGCGTTCCCGGTTCGTGCGTCGGTGGCGATCGTGTTGCCGCTGCTGATCGTCGCGGACGTGGTCGCGATCGTGTACTTCCGCCGCCACGTGGTGCGCTCGTACCTGGTGAAGCTGGTGCCGGCCGCGTTCGGCGGCATCGTCGCCGGGACGGTGCTGCTGCGCGTGGTCGACGACACGCAGCTCCGCCTGCTGATCGCGCTGATCGTCGTGACGACCGTCGTAGCGGGAGCCGTGGCGACGTGGCGGCCACTGCGCAGGGTGCGCGGGGCCGCGGACACTCCGCCTGCGCGGCAGGGGAGTGTCACCGGCAGCCGGGCCGTGGTCGCCATCGCGCTCGGCATCCTGGCCGGCGCCACCTCGATGATCAGCAACGCCTCCGGATCGATCCTCACCGCCTACCTGCTGGCGATGAGGTTGCCCAAGCACGAGTTCATGGGCACCGGTGCCTGGTACTACTTCATCCTCAACGTGTTGAAGGTGCCGTTTCACCTGGCGATCGGAACCATGACCGGCGCCACGCTGGCGCTGAACGCGGTGGCGGCGCCGGTGGTGCTTGCCGGCGCGGCGCTCGGCGTCCTGATCGTCCGCCGCCTGCCCGAGCGCGCCTTCCGCGCCGCCGCCATGGGGCTGGCCGTGCTGGCGGCGGGCAACCTGGCGGTTCGCGCGCTGCTGGCGATCGCGTGAAGAGCGTCGTGAAGGTGGGGATGGGCCGAAAAACGGAGCCGCAGGCGACGGTCTCGGGGCGCTACAGCCCGGCCGCAAGGCTGCGCAGGTGGTGGGCGAAGTGCTCGGCCAGCACCTCGGTATAGGTGTCGGGGTGCGCCTCCAGCACCGATCGGACGGCCTGCCCGAGATCGGGATGGGTCAGCGTGGAGCCGAAGGTACAGTGCAGGATCTGGCGGCCCGGTTCGCTGAATCCCGTGCCGGCGCCCACGTCCTGCCAGCGCTCCAGGTAGACGGTCTCGAGCTCCGGCGCGCGCAGGTCCTCCGGCGGCGGCACCCGCTCCACCGAAGCCGACACGTGGTAGGTAGCCTTGTCGGTGTCGTAGCGGGAGCGGGCGAAGGCGATGATCCGCCGGAACAGCGCCTCGTCATGCCGGGCGACCACGCGCAGGGCTTCCAGGTAGGAGGTGCCGGCGGTCTTCACGTGGAAGCATCCGTCGGTGGCGCGTGACAGCGCCGGGTACATCGACAGCTTGTCCGACCCCGAATGCAGGGACAGCTTGTACGGGCCGAAGTGGCGGGAGATGGCGTAGTGCTCCCGCAGCGAACGCTCCAGTGCCGGTACGTCCCCCTTGTAGTCGACGCCCTTCTCGAAGTCGCCGATATAGCGCGGCGCCAGAGCCACCAGGGGTACCCCGCGCCGCCGGCACTGGTCGGCGATGATGTAGTGCTCGGCCAGGGTGGTGGGCTGCTCGGTCTCGTCGACCGAAAGCTCGATCTCGTAGTCGCGGCCGGCGTTGCGGGAGTGGATCTCCCCGGCCAGGTCGGCCGCCAGATTCAGGGCCGGCCCGTACTTGACCGCACAGCGCAGGCACGCCTCTTCGCTGAGTTGAAGCGTCATGTCTCCCGGCAGCGTCACCGTGCGCCCGCGGTAGTCCGCAACCCAGTCGACCTGTGCGCGCACCGCCGCGTAACGCTCGCGAAGGGTCGCCTCGTCGTAGCGGTCCGCGTGCTCGTCCACCGCGTCGGAAGGGTCGATCGTGAAGAATCGGAAGCCCGCCTCGGTGGTCACCGCCACGTCCTCCGGTGTCTTCAGGTGATCGGCGTCCGCCCCGGTCGGGCCGTCCCAGCCTGCCTGCGCCATTCCGGCCAGCGCGTCGGTCATCACGTCGGCGGGCGTCCGCCCGGTTCGCTGCATCTCCCGGATCGACTGCTGCGGGAAGATCGGCTGGATCGGCACCCCCGCCGCGCGCAGGGCCTGCACGTGGCCGGGCGTCGCCAGGCCGATCCGGTCGCCGAAGCCGAAGCTGGGATCGAGTCCCAGTGTGACCGCCGTGTCGGTACCGCCGTCGTCATGAGCCATGCCGGCAACGTAGCATGACCGTGCATGACCCGGCCCGAGATGCCGTCACTCGTCTCCCTGGCGTCCCGCTGGTCCGGGCGCTTCACGGCGGCGGCGGCGTGGCGGATGGAGGCGGGCCACCACGCTGCGGTCAGGACGATCGGCTTCAGCGAGCAGGGCCGGCCGGTGCTGGGTGCCGTGATCGGCACCGGCAACCGTCACGCGACGCTGATCGGCGGTGCGCACGCCGACGAGCCGGTGGGCCCGGAGACGCTGCGGCTGCTCATCGTGTCAGCCACCCGCCCCGAGGCAGCCTTGGCCGCGGTGTTGCGGCAGTGGAGACTGTGGGTGGTTCCCCACGTCAATCCCGACGGTGAGCTTGCCAATCGCGCATGGATCGAGCGCTGGCCGTCGGTCGACGCCTTCCTGGGCCACGTGCTGCGCGAGCCGCCGGGACGAGACGTGGAGTTCGGATTCCCGGCGATGCGGCCGGAGAACGAGGCGGTGACCGCGTTTCTTGCGGGAGCGGCTCCTGTTCGCCTTCACGCCAGCCTGCACGGGATGGCCTTCGCCGAGGGGGCCGCGTTGCTCATCGAACGCGGCTGGGTCACCCGCACGGTGCCGCTGCGGAACGCGTTCAGCCGTGCGGCGGCCGCCTGCGGGATCGGACTGCACGACCAGGATCGCCGCGGGGACAAAGGATTCCATTATCTGGGACCCGGATTCGCCACAACCCCGACCGGCGCGGCAATGCGTGCGCACTTCCGGGCTGCCGGCGCCCCTGAGACCGCCGCGCTGTTCCACGACAGCTCGATGGACCAGGTCGCCCGATCGGTGCCCGGGCCGCGGGCGCCACTGTGCTTGGTTACTGAGGTGCCCCTGTTCCGCGTGTCGAGGCGGGCAGGCGGCTATGCGGCGCTTCGGACACGGCTTCCCGATCTGACGATGCGGGCGCAGCGCGGCGCCCTAGTGACGGAAGGGCTTGCGCGCTTCGGCGTCGAGGCGGTGGATCCGCGCGTGGCGATCCGGCTGCAACTCCACGCGATCGAGCTCGGGCTGGCGGCTACGGATCGTCCGGGTCGGCCTTGACCGGCGGCGCCGCGACCCCGCGCTGAGCCGCCGCCTCCGTCAGGGAGCGCCAGGTAGCCCGATCGATCGGGATGCCGAGCCGCTCGTGCTCGGCGCTGGCGCGCCGCTCCGGATCTCCCGGCACCATGACCGCATCGACGCCGGGTGCGGGCGCGGCGCTTCTGATCATCCCGCTGTGCGCCGCGACGCCGGCCAGCACCTCGTCCAGCGGGTGCAGGCGGCGGATGTCGATGACGATGAACAGGACGCCGTTGCCCGCCACCAGGCCGGGCAGGGCGGGGGTGCCCTTGCCGGCCACGACGCCGCCGAGCAGGTCGGTGATGATGGCCAGGCCCGATCCCTTGTAGCCGCCGAATGCCAGCAACGGCCCGCCCGCGTAGTGGTCGCCCGGGTCGGTGGTGGGTTGGCCGTCGGGTGAGAGCAGCCATCCCTCCGGGACCGGCTGTCCCTTGTTGACCGCGATCTGCAGCTTGCCCTCCGCAACCGCGCTGGTGGCGAAATCGCAGAGCACCGTGCGGCCGTCCGCGGACGGGATCGCTGCGGCGAACGGATTGGTCCCGAACACGGCTTGCACGCTGCCGAACGGGGCGACCCGCCCGTTGGCGCTGGTGGCCGTGCAGAAGGCCAGGCCGACCATTCCTTCTTCCGCGGCCATCTCCACGTAGTCGCCGAGCCGGCCGACGTGGGTGGTGCGGACCAGCGCGACGCTCGAAACCCCGTGCTCGCGCGCCTTGCGGATCGCGATCTCCATGGCGAATCGGCCGGCGATCTGCCCGAAGCCGTCGTGCCCGTCGACGCGGGCGGTGGCGCCGTCCTCACCGGTCAGCTCGGGTCGCGCGCGCAGGTCGATGGTCCCCTGGTCGATCCCCTCCAGGTACGCCGGCGCGCGGAGGATCCCGTGCGACGCGTGTCCGGCCACGTCGGCGGCCACCAGTGCCTGCGCCACGCACGCGGCGTCCTCGTCCGTGGCCCCGGCGGCCCGGAGGGTCGCGGCCACGAACCGCTCCAGGTCGCGGGCGGCGACTCGCACCGAGGACACCGGCGTCAGGCGAACAGCCGAGCGATCTGCTCGGCGTACAGCTCGGCCACGGCGGCGCGCTTGACCTCCTGCTTGTGCGACAGCTCACGGCCGACCTCGAACGGCCGGTGCAGCAGATGGATGCGCGAAACCCGCTCGAACGGCTTGAATCCATTGGCGGCCGAGACGCGGGCGGAGACCTCCGACTGGGTGAGCTTCCGGATCTGCGGATGTTCGGCCAGCGCCTGCAGGTCGCCCCTGATAGCGGCGCCGGCCGCGTGCTCGGTGACCGCCTCCTCGTTCAGCACGACCAGCGCCGCGAGGGATCGCTGGTCCTGGCCGATCACCACGGCGCGGTCGATGTACTTGGACTCCTGCATGCGCTCCTCGATCGGCGCGGGCTCCACGTTCTCGCCGCCCATCAGCACGATGGTGTCCTTGGCGCGGCCGCGGATGATCAGGTCGCCGTCGACCGTCGTCATCCCCAGGTCGCCGGTGTCCAGCCAGCCGTCGTGCAGGACCGCCTCGGTCAGATCGGGGCGTTTGTAATAGCCCTGCATCACCTGTGGGCCGCGCACGTGCACGACGCCGAGCTCGCCGGGCCCCAGGTGCCGTCCTTCCTCGTCGACGATGCGCAGTCCCGTGCCCGGCAACAGCCGTCCGACCGTGCCGGACACCGGCGCCGACTCGGGCCGGATCGCCACGCCCGGGGCCGTTTCGGTCAGGCCGTAGGCGTTGAGCAGCAGCACGCCGGCGGCAGCGAAGAACTCGTCCACGTAGTCGGGAAGGGCTCCGCCGCCCGAAATGGCGCCGCGGAACCGGCCGCCAAGCCGCGCCTTGATCTTCGAGAACACCAGCGCCGCGCCCAGCGCCTTCAGCGGCGACAGGAGCACGAGCGGAACCAGGCCGCCTGCCTGCTCGGCCCCGCGCGAGCGAGGTTTGAGATGGGCCACCAGTCCGCGCACCCGTGAGCGGGCGCGCGTGTGAGCGCTGCCGGTGGCGACGAACAGGCCGAACAGGGCTTTCTTGAGGCCGCCGTCATGCTCGGCGTTGCGGTACACGGCCGAGCGAACGGCGTCCCAGATGCGTGGGACCGACGCCATCCAGTGCGGGCGCACCGCCGCCATGTCCGCGATCAGGACGCTGCCGACCGGTTTGGAGTAGGCCAGCGTGGTGGCGCTGGCGATCGTGCAGTACTCGAAGATCCGCTCGAAGGAGTGCCAGACCGGCAGGACGCTGAGCCAGATCTGTCCGGGCTCGGTGGTCAGGAACTCGGGGATGCACCCGGTCTGGAACACGAAGTTGCGGTGCGACAACACCACGCCCTTGGGCTCGCCGGTGGTCCCGGAGGTGAAGATGATGGTGGCGACGTCATCGGCCGTGCCGCGCTGGAGGTGCGCTCGATAGAAGTCGGGCTGCAGCTCCGTGACGATGCGCCCGGCGCGGAGCACTTGCGCGTACGGGATCACCAGCACCCCGTCGCGCTCCTCGCGCGACGAGATCTCCGGATCCAGCACCACGATGGTGCGCAGTGCCGGCAGGTCCTCCCGCACCGACAGCACCTTGTCGAGTTGCGTGCGGTCTTCCACCAGGCACACCGGTGCGTCGACCTGCGCCAGGATGAAGCGGAACTCCTCCGCGGTGCTGTCCGCGCCGCGCGGCACGTCGGCCGCGCCCAGCCCCAGAATCGCCAGATCGGCGACCAGCCACTCCCGGCGATTGTCGGCCAGCAGGCCGACCCGGTCGCCGCGGCGTACGCCCAGCTCCTGCATGCCGGCGGCGAAGTCGCCGACCTCGGCAAAGAGCTCCGAGTACGAGGTGGGCTGGAACCGGCCCCGCGCGTCCTTGCTGAGCTGGGCCGCTATCAGGCCGTGCTCGTGGCACACGCGCGCGAACAGCTTGGGAATCGTGTCCTCGGCTGTACCCGCCGCCACAGGGGCGGACGGTAGCGAGCCACCGGTCGGATTGTCAATTTCGCCCGTGGGACTCGGGCCGAGGTGCCGAAGATCCCCGGACCTGCCGAAGATAGATGATGTGGAGTCTTCGTCGGCGGAAACCGCGAGTGCGGTCGCGGAACACCCCCGCGGCGATGGCCCGAGACCTTGGCCCGTGACAGCCGGGCGCCTATGATCGAGAGCGTATGAAAATCACCGATGTCGAGGTGCGCTGCTACGCGTGGCCGCGCCCCGTGCCGATCAGCAACGGCAAGTACACGTACACCGACGTGACCTTCACGCCGGTCCTCATCCACACCGACGAAGGAGTCACCGGCGTCGGCTGGACCGGCGGAACCGCCGCCGGTCGCCCGGGCGCCATCGCCCAGGCGCTGGTCGGGCACTTCCGGCAGGCGCTCGTCGGTCGCGATCCCTTCGCCTATCGGCGGCTCTGGGACGACATGTGGGAGCCCAAGATCGTCGGGCGGCGGGGAATGTCGACGCAGGTCATCAGCGCGCTCGACGTCGCGCTCTGGGACCTGATCGGCAAGGCGACCGGCCGGTCCGTCCACCACCTGCTCGGCGGCTACACCGACCGCATCCCCGCCTATATCGCCGGCGGCTACTACGAGGAGGGCAAGGGGCTGCGCGAGCTGGCCCAGGAGATGGAAGAGAACCTGGAGCTCGGCGCGCGGGCGGTGAAGATGAAGGTCGGCGCCGTGCCGATCCCGGAAGACGTCGAGCGCGTGCGCGTGGTGCGTGACGCGATCGGCCCGGACATCTCCCTGCTGGTCGATGCCAACAACGCCTACAGCGCCTACCAGGCGATCGACTTCGCCCGGCGCATCGAGGAGTTCGACGTCTTCTGGTTCGAGGAGCCGGTGGCGCCCGACGATTACCGGGGACACGCTCGCGTGGCAGCGGCCACCAGCATCCCGGTCGCGACCGGCGAGAATGAGTACACCCGCTACGGGTTTCGCGATCTGATCGAGCACGACGGCGCGGCCATCCTCAACGTCGACGCCCAGATCGTCGGCGGCATCACGGAGTTCATGAACGTCGCCGCGCTGGCGGCCGCCCACGATCTCGCGATCGCCCCGCATGGTGCGCAGGAGATCCACGTCCATCTGGTGGCGGCCGTGCAGGGAGGCCTGATCTTGGAGTACTACCGGGAGACGATAGATCCCCTGCGCGGGCGCCTGTTCAGTCCGAAGCTGACCCTGGATGACGACGGGCAGGTCGTGGTTCCGGATGCGCCGGGACTGGGCATCGAGATCGACTTCGACGTGCTCGCCGAGCATCGCGTTGCCTGAACGGTATCGGCGGTAGCGCCGGCAGGATGCCTTCGGCAACGGCACCTACGCTGACTCGCGGCCGGGCCGTGGTGGCACGGCGCGTCAGCCGCGGTCCGGTGATCCGTGCCCGGCTCATGGTCGTAGGCGCCTTGCTGGTGGGCGCCACAGGCTGGCTGTCTGCACTGGGCGGTGACGAACGGCCTGCTCCGGCGGTGGCGGTCAACGCCGATCCTCCGCATTTCTCACCCGCTCACTCGCCGGGCGAAAACGACACGACCAGGCTGGTGACCGCCGTCGACGTTCAGCAGGCCGGCGCAGTGGTCAAGGCGTACCGCCTGGTGATCAGCGACGAGGACGGCCGGCCGGTGCGCACCATGGATGGCGACAGCGGGGAGCCCATCCCCGACGTGGTGCCGCGCCTGCTGATCGACCTGGGGTTGCAGGAGCCCGCCTCGATCGAAGTGCCGGAGTCATTCACCTGGGACGGCCGCGACGACCGGGGAGCCCGGGTTCCGGAAGGGGTCTACCGCTTCTTCCTTGAGGTAACCGACGACTTCGGCAACACCGGGCGCTCCGAGCCGAGGAAGGTCATGGTGGATGACACCCCGCCGGCGGTCACCGTCGAGGCCGAGTACCCGATCTTCTCGCCCGACGGCGATGGGAGCAGGGACAGCCTGCCGATCCTGCAGACCGGGTCGAGCGAGGTACGATGGTCCGGACGGTTTTTGGACAGCCTCGGGGCGGTGGTCCGCACGTTCCTGTGGACCGACGGGCCACCGGCGGATTTCCTCTGGGACGGCCGGGACAGCGACGGGCGTGTGCTCCCGGACGGCACCTACCGCTATCGGATGAGCGCACTCGACCTGGCCGGCAACGATACCGTCGTCACCGTCGACGGCATCGTCATCGACACCGTGACCAGACGGCTGGAGATCGACTTGGCGCTGCCGGCGTTCTCTCCGAACGGCGACGGCGTTCTCGACGAGATGATCTTTCCCGTCACCATCGACGTGGGCGACAGTCTGGTCAACTGGCAGGCGGAGGTCCGCGATGCGGACGCTCGGGTGATGCGCACCATGTCCGGGCCGGCCCCGGTTCCGCAGCCGCTGCGCTTCGACGGACGCAACGATGAACGGGCGGTGATTGCCGAGGGCGACTACACGCTGGTGCTATCCGCCCGGTATGCGAACGGGAGCACGCGGGTCGTCGCGTCGCCGCCGTTCACGTTGGATGTCACGCCACCGGACGCGTTCGTGCAGCTCCATTACGAGACGATCTCGCCCAACGGCGACGGCGTCCGCGACGACCTGCTGGTGACTCAGGAGTCGTCCGGAGACGGGGCATGGCTGGTGTCGATCACGGATGAACGCGGTGAGCCGGTGTGGTCGGAGCGCGCGGCGGTCGCCAGCGTCACCTTCCGGTGGGACGGCCGCGACAGCCTGGGCAGGCGGGTCGCTGACGGCCGCTACCTCTACGAGTTGTCGGGGCGCGACGGCGCAGGCAACGGCTTCTCCTCCGGGCCGCTCGCCTTCACCGTCGACACCCGCGAAGCGACGGCTTCGCTGCAGGCCGGACTTACGCATTTTTCGCCGAACGGCGACGGGGTCCAGGACACGGTGGAGATCGCGCCCGAGCTCTCGGTTACCGACAGCATCGAGTCGGCGCAGCTCGAGATCGCCGACGCGTCCGGCACCGTCTGGTATCGGGAACGTGGCCGCGCGGCGGTCGAGCGCTTCGAGTGGACGGGCCTGGCCGGCGACGGCAAGCCGTTTCCGGACGGCGAGTACTCCGTGCGGCTCGCCGTGCAGTACGCCAACGGCACCAGCGCGGCCGCCGAAGGCGGGCCGGTCACGCTCGACACGACCTATCCGACGATCGAAGCGAGCACCGACGACCTCCTGTTCTCGCCGGACGGCGACGGCGTCAAGGACGAGTTGCTCATCAAGCAGGCGTCGAGCAGCGAGGAGATCTGGGAGGCTCGCTTCATCGACCAGGATGGCATGGCGGTCGCCACCGCGAGCTGGCAGGGCCGGGTGGCCGATTACCGCTGGAACGGCATGAGCGATCAGGGGACGCCCGCGGCAGACGGGACGTACCAGTACCAGGTCACGGCCACGGACGCCGCCGGCAACAGCGTCACCGCGCTCCTGCCGGGAATACGGCTGGACACGCGTCAAACCGAGGCTCGCGTGGATGTAGCCGAAGCCGACCGGACCGGCGCCGCCGCCGCCTTCTCGCCCAACGCTGACGGCGAACGCGACGAGATGCTGCTCATCCTGTCGGCGACGCCGGACGTGCCGGTGGAGACCTGGACCGTTGCGGTCCTCGACGAGTCCGAGGCCCCGGTGCGGATCTTCCGCGGCGGTCGGGAGCTGCCTGCGACACAGCGCTGGCTGGGCCGCGCCACGACCGGCGACATGGCGCGGGACGGCGAGTACGGCGTGGTGTTCACGGTCGTCTACCGCAAGGGCGACGTCGTCGAGGACCGGTTGGACGTGCCCATCATCCTGGACACGGTCTACCCGGCGTTCGAGGTGGAGGCCGACTACCTCCTGTTCTCGCCGGACGGGGACGGCAACCGCGACGTGCTGCGGATCACCCATGCCACGGATGCCGAACACGAGTGGCACACCGAGCTGGTGGCCGCCGACGGCACGATCGTCCGCGAGCTCACGGTACGGGATGGCGCGCTTCGCGACCTGGTCTGGGACGGCACGGACAGTCAGGGCACGCGCGTGCCGGACGGCGAGTACCGCTACCGCGTGCGCGGCACGGACGCCGCCGGCAACGTCACCACCGGCGAGCTGCCGCCGATCCGCGTGGATACCCGTACGGGCGCAGCGTGGATGGAAGCGTCCACGACCGGCTTCTCCCCGAACGGTGACGGCGTGGACGACGAGATGTTCTTCGAATTGCGGGTCACCGAGGACCTGCCGTTGCAGGCGTGGGAGCTTGTCATCGCCGACGCCGGCGGCGATGCGGTGCGTACCTACAGCGGCGTCTCCGAGACGATCTTTCCGATGCGCCTGCCCTGGGACGGCAGTGACGACTCGGGGGACCGCGTGGACGACGGACAGTACGCCGCGACGTTCACGGTCGAGTACGCGAAGGGGGACGTGAGCCGGGTTGCCGGTACGGCCGTGACGTTGGACACACGGCCGCCGGCGGTGCGCGTCGGAGCGCCGTATCTGCTGTTCTCCCCCGACGGCGACGGGCGCCGGGACACGATCACGCTGACGCACGAGGCGACGCCCGGGGACCGGTGGGAGGCGACGATCACCGACGACCGGGACGGCGCCGTGGTCCTGCGGCGGGTATGGCAGGAGGAGGGGCCTCTGCCGGACCTGGTGTGGGACGGCCGCACCGAATCCGGCGCCGCCGTGCCGGACGGCAGCTACACCTACCGCATCGCCAGCGTCGATGCCGGAGGAAACAGCGTCAGTGCGGTCCTGGAGGGAATCCAGGTCGACACCGTCACCACCGTCGCCGCGGTCTCCGCCTCCGGCGATGCCTTCTCCCCCAACGGCGACGGCGACCGCGACACGATCGACTTCTTCATATCCGCCACCACGTCCGTGCAGATCGACCGCTGGGCGCTGACGATCTACGACGGCACGGCCAGTCCGGTGCGCGTCTTCGGCGGAGGACGGGGCGCCGCGCCGCTGCCGGAGGCGATCGTCTGGGACGGACGCAGCGACCGCGGCAACAAGGTGCCGGACGGGTTCTTCCGCGCATCCCTGGGGATCGAGTACGTGAAGGGAAACGTCGTCGAAGCGGCCACCGATCCCTTCCTGATGGACTCGGAGCCGCCACGGGCAACGATCGAGACGCAGCTAGACACGCCGTCGTTGCCGTTCTCGCCGGACGACGACGGCGTGAACGACAGGCTGACGATCCTGCTGGACGCCTACGACGAAGGCGGCATCGCGTCATGGACGCTGCAGATCCTGGACCCGCGGGGGCAGCTCTTCGACTCGTCGAGCGGCCGCGGCAGCGCTCCGCCTCCGGCCTTCGAGTGGGGCGGCTTCTCCAGGGAGACGGGTGAGCTGGTCGAGGCAGCGGTCGACTACACGCTGCAGATGGAGGTGTTCGATCACGTCGGCAACCGGACGACGGCATCGGCGGTCGTACCGATCGACGTCCTGGTGTTGCGGGAGGGCGACCGTCTGCGCATCCGCATATCGAGCATCACCTTCGCGCCGAACACCGCCGACTACCGGCGCCTCGGCGACGCGGAGAAGACACGCAGGAACCTGCGGACGCTCGACCGCCTTGCCGAGATTCTGCACCGCTACGGCACCTACAGCATCCTGCTGGAGGGGCACGCGGTATCCGTGCACTGGGCCGACGCGGAGAAGGCCCGCCAAGAGCAGGAGGAGGTGCTGCTGCCGCTTTCCGCGGCCCGTGCGGAGGCCGTGCGCGCCGCGTTGATCGAGCGCGGTGTCGCTGGCAGCCGGATGACCACCACCGGACTGGGCGGCGCGGAGCCACTGGTTCCGCACGGCGACGAGCGCAACCGCTGGAAGAACCGCCGCGTCGAATTCTGGTTGAACAGGCCGTGACCGGGGTCAATCTGAACGTCGGCCGCGGTCGCCGGAACGGCCGGCGGTCAGGAGATGGCGTACCGGTCGTGGCGTCGCTGGCCGCGCTGGATCAGGAGCCGCGCCGGCGGAACAGGCCGGAGAAGAAGGACACCGCACCGGCAATGATCAGGCCGATGCCGGTGATCGCCGCCCCGGCCTGCAGCAGTCCGCCGAGCAGCACCAGCACGCCGGCGCCCGCAAGGCTGGCCCATCCGGCGTTGCGCCGCGTGCGGTCGGTCAGCAGGATGTAGCCACCCCAGATGGCGGCCGCCCCCGCGACCAGGTATTCGATCGGTCCGGCGAACAGGATTCCCTTCGCGAGCAGCACCACCGCCCCCGCGCCGGCCAGGAACAGGCCGTTCGACCCCGTCTTGATCAGGCTGCGCTCTTCCATGGTCTCTGCAAGTGTGTGGGACCTTGCGTCCCGGCGGCAACCTCGGTACCGATCATCGTCGTCACGGGATCGCCAGGCGCAACCCGGCAAGCCCGCGGATCACGAACGTGGGGTTGTAGACGGACTCGCCGTCCAGCTCCACGTCCGGGACGTTGGCCGCCAAGTCGGCCAGGGCGACCGCCAGCTCGTGGCGGGCCAGGGGGGCCCCCACGCAGAAGTGGATGCCGCCGCCGAAGCCGACGTGGGCCGGATCCCCGCGCGCCACGTCGAAGCGGTCGGGGCGGGCGAACCGGCGCGGGTCGCGCTGGGCGGACCCGAACAGCATGGCCACCTGTTCGCCCACGGCCAGCGGCTGGCCGGCGATCTCGACGCCCGCCTCGAGCACCCAGCGCGCGAACATCTGCAGGGGGGAGTCCCACCGCAGCAGCTCCTCGACCGCCGTGGCCGCGCCCACTTCGCCGGCCACGAGGCGGCGCCACTGCTCGCGATGGGTCAGCAGCGCCCTCATGCCGTTGCCCAGCGCGTTGACCGTGGCCTCGTGCCCGGCTTCGAGCAGCACCATCGTGGTGGAAACGATCTCGTCGTCGCTGAGGCGGTCACCGCCGTCGGAAGTCCGCACGAGCTGCGAGACCAGGCGGCCGTCCGGTGAACGGCGTTTGTCGTCGATCAGCGCCCGCGTGTAGTCGATGAACTCGCCTGCCGCCGCGTCGGCCCGCGCCTTGAGCTCGTCGGTGGCCGACAGTTCGTACATCTTGACGATGGCGTGCGACCAGGAAAGCAGACGCCGGGTGTCGGCGCGGGGCACGCCCAGCACCTCTGCGATCACGGCCACGGAGTAGGGCTGTGCGTAGTCTGCCAGCAGGTCGAAGGTCCGCATCTGCCGGCAGCGGTCGACGAGCTCCCGCGAGAGCCCGGCGATCACCGGTCCCAGCCCGGCCACCGAGCGGGAGGTGAACACCTTGGAGACCAGCTTCCGGATACGGGTGTGGTCCGGCGGTTCGAGGCTCAGCAGCGACCATCGCTCGTGCCGGTGGAAGGAGGCCCAGCGGGGGTCGGGAGGCGGCTGACCCAGCTCGGCCGAGGTGTACCGGTGGTGGTAGACGCGGCCAAGCCGGCGGTCGCGCAACGTCTCGTACACGTCGGCGAACCGCGTGAGCATCCACTGCCCGGTCTGCTCGTTGCGAAAGATCGGCGTCGCCTCCCGGATCCGCCCCAAAGCGGGATACGGATCGGCAAGGAACGCGGGATCGTAGAAGTCCAATCCCCGGTTCAGGTTCATCCGGGCCCCGGTCAACGCCGTCGGGGCGAGGACAGGCTCAGGTAGCGCTCCAGCCGGCCGGCGGCGTCAGCGAGATCCTGGCCGTTCGCGAGCGCGTCGCGGAACAGGTCTCCCGTGCGCGCAAGTCGCTCGGGAACCGTGTCCAGCGTGAAGCGGGACGGCGACAGATCGGCGTCCAGCTCGTCCCAGGACAGAGGAGCGGATACCGTCGCACCGGAGACCGGCCGCACCGCGTAGGGCGGCACGACCGTCTGCTCCCGGCGGTTCTGCAGGAAGTCCACGTACACCCGGTCGCCGCGCCGGGCGGCCGACCGCTCGACGGTGGCGATGTCGCGGTGCTCCCGGACGACGATTCGCGCCAGTCCCTCGCAGAACATGCGCGCCTGGTCGTAGGTGTAGCCGCCGGCCAGAGGGACGTAGACGTGCATGCCCGACTTGCCCGAGGTCTTCGGATAGCCGGCGGTCTCCATGCCGTGCAGGACCCTGGCCAGCGTTCGCGCCACCCGCACCACCTTCGCGAACGACGACCCCTTGGCGTCCAGGTCGATGACCGCCCAGTCCGGGGCGTCGAGGTCGTCGATCCTGGACAGCCACGGATGAAAGTCGATGCTGCCGAGGTTGACCATGTACAACAGCGTGTCGCGGTCTCCGCAGACGATGTAGCGTGCCTCCTCGTCACCGGTGGACACGTCCACCGTGGGCACCCACGACGGCAGATGCGGCACCTGCTTCTGATAGAACCCCTCGCCGTCAACGCCGTCGGGGTAACGCAGCAGGTGGATGGGACGCGAGCGCAGGTAGGGGAGCAGCGAATCGGCGACCGCAAGGTAGTAGTCGATCAGGTCGCCCTTGGTGTGGCCGCTGGCCGGCCAGTAGACCTTGTCCAGGTTGCCGAGCTTCACGCGAACGGCATCCGCGGGCGGCGCAGGCCGGCGTCGCAGCGCTTCGTCGATGGGCAGACCGGCGGCGTCGCCGCCGGCGGGAAGCCGCACCCGCGCCCAGGCGTCCTGGCGGCCCGGCCGATAGGCGGAATCGATGCGCTTCGCCACCAGCGCCTGCAGGCCGGCGGCCGATGCGGCGGCGGCAAGCCGTTCACCGTCCGCGGCGACGTGGTCCACGTACAGCACGGAGCCGCTTGGCGTGAGGATCGACTTCAGCAGCGCCTTGCGGTCGAGCAGGGGCAGGCCGCGCACGTCCCACTCCTCGTAGTGGAGAAGATCGAACGCGTAGAACGCCACACCGGACGTGTCGCCGTCCGCCGCGTGGCGGTCGAGCTCGGCACGCGACGGCCGCCCGTGTCCGTCCACCGCCACCAGCACGCCGTCGATCACGGCGTGCTCGGCCCGCAACCCGCTGAGAGCGGCGAGGATGGCGTCGAAGTGGTCCGCGGCTCCGCCGTCCGCGGCGAGCAGCTCGGCCTGCCCGTCGCGGATGACGGCCAGCGTCCGCCGGCCCGCGAACTCCATCTCGAACAGCCACGCCGCATCGGAGAATGCGGCCCGCTCGCCTGCCGGACGCATGGGCCGCGGCCGGTCGGGGACGGATGCATGCCGGGCGTCCCGCAGGTCGACGGCGCCAGGCGGATCGCCGGGCGAGCGCGCGTAGCGGTCCCGTGCCTTGAACAGCAGCCAGTCGTCGCCGGCCCCGGCCGTGCGCACCAGGTGCCACTCGCCGCGCAGCCGCCGGCCGCGCAGCACGACCTTGATCTCACCGGACGCCAGCGCCGCGGCCGTGCTCGGCGCGCGCCGGACCAGGTAGGTGCCGTGGTCCCAGATCTCCATCGTACCGCCGCCGTACTGGCCCTTCGGGATCACCCCCCGGAACGCGATGTAGTCGAGCGGATGGTCTTCGGTGTGGACGGCAAGCCGTTTGTCCGCCGGGTCATGGGAGAAACCCCGCGGCACGGCGAAGCACAGCAGCACGCCGTCCATCTCCAGGCGCAGGTCGTAGTGCAGGCGCCGGGCTTCGTGGCGGTGGACGACGAAGCGCAGCCCGCCGCCGTCCGTGCCGCCCGCGGCAGGCTCGGGCGTCCGGGAGAAGTCCCGCTTGGCGCGGTAACGGTCGAGCGCCTGTGGGCCGGCGGTGTCGCCGGCAGCCCTCGCCTGCCGGCGAGGTTCGGTCACTGCGCCGCCGCGCTTGCCGCCTCACGGGCCGGCGGCAGCGGGTAGTTCCCGGTGAAGCACGCGTCGCAGAAGCCGCGTACCTCTGCGCCGGAGCAGGCCGACAGCATGCCTTCCAGGGAGAGGAACCTCAGGCTGTCCACCCTGAGGTACCGGCGGATCTCCTCCACGGACATGCCGGAGGCGATCAGCTCGCCGCGGGTGGGGAAGTCCATCCCGTAGAAGCACGGCGAGATGACCGGCGGCGAGCAGATGCGCACGTGGACCTCCGCGGCGCCGGCCTTGCGGATGTCCATCAGGAGCTGCCGGAGCGTGGTGCCGCGCACCAGCGAGTCGTCGACCACGACCACCCTTCTGCCCTTCAGCAGGCCGTCGACCGTGTTGAACTTGACCCGGGCGCGGAACTCCCGCTGGTCCTGGCGCGGTGCCATGAAGGTCCGTCCCACGTAGTGGTTGCGGATGATGCCGAGTTCGTAGGGGATCCCCGACTGGTTGGAGTAGCCGAGCGCCGCGGTGTTGGCGGTGTCCGGCACGGCGATGACGATGTCCGCGTCGGCCGGGTGCTCGTCCGCCAGCGTCTCGCCCAGCCGGCGGCGCGCCGTGTCCACGTACTGGTCGAACACGCGGCTGTCAGGGCGGGCGAAGTAGACGTACTCCACCACGCACGAAGCCTGCGGCGCCTGCTCCTCCAGCCGGTGGCTCTGCACGCCATCGGGACCCAGGACGACGATCTCTCCCCGCTCGACCTCGCGGACGTAGCGCGCGCCGACCAGGTCCAGCGCGCAGGTCTCCGATACCAGGTAGTGGGTGTTCCCCTTGCGGCCCAGGCAGAGCGGCCGCCATCCGCGTGGGTCGCGCAGGCCGATCACCCGGTCGCGCGTGATCATCGCGATCGCATAGGCGCCGTGCACGCGGCTGAAGGCTTCCTTGATCTTGCCGATCAGGTCGGGGGCGGACGACCGCGCCATCAGGTGCAACACCACCTCGGTGTCGGAGCTGGTCTGGAAGATCGCGCCGCCGTCAACCAGCTTCTCGCGGAGGGCCGTGGTGTTGGTGAAGTTGCCGTTGTGCGAGATCGCCGTGGGACCTTCCTTGAACTCCACCAGGAAGGGCTGGGCGTTGTGCAGCAGCGTGGGACCGGTGGTGGAGTAGCGGTTGTGGCCGAGCGCCAGGCTGCCCCGCAGGCCGCGCAGGATGCTCTGGTCGGCGAAGACGGATCGCACCTCGCCCATGCCGACGTGCCGATAGGTCTGCGCGCCGTCGCTGGTGACGATGCCGGTACTCTCGTCGCCGCGATGCTGCATGGCATAGAGCGCCTGATACGCGAGCACGGCGGCGTTGCGGTTGCCGTAGATGCCGACGATCGCGCAGTTGCACCGCGGCTTGTCCAGAGGGTCGGAGGAGTCCGTCCGTCCGCCGTCTTGATGAGCGCGAGAGCGATGGGCCGCCGTCGTGCGCAGCTTTGCGTCCAGCCGGCGGACGATCAGCTCGGCCAGTCCGGCTGCCGCTCCGGTGACGTCGCGGTCGCGCGCCGCGGCCGCCAGCCACCGCCGCGCCTGCGCCTCGTCGACGTCGAGACGGTAGAGCGCCGTGATCAGGCGGGCGCGATCGGTGCGGAGCAGCGCGGCGAGTTGCCGCTGCAGGCCCGGGAGACCCTGCGCGGCCAGCGCCTGGAGACCGGCCGCGGCGTCTGCCCGCGCCGGCAGGCCGTCAGCCACGGTTCAGCCCGTCGTCGATCGGTGCATCGATGCGGAATCCGCGGGTGCCGGCGTCGGTGGTGACGGCGACCACCCCGTCGAGGCGGTCGCCGTCGACGGCCCCGGCCTCCACCGTCACGGCGACCGAGCCCGTGGCGGTCACCCGGTGCTCCTGCTCGCCAGCGTGCGCTACCACGCCGTCGGCGTGCGGAAAGAACCAGACCTGCCGGGCGTCTTCCGCATCGGGCAACGGCACGGTGATGACCATCCGCTCATCGAGCCGTCGCGCGCGGGCGCCGTCGAGCGCCGCCGGGATGCGCGAGCGCCATCGGTCGAACAGCGAACCGTTCTCGGCATCGGCCGGTCCGGCCCGTGGACGTACCCGCAGGGTCAGGCGAAGGCGTCCCTCTCCCGGAATGCACACGTCGGCGCACACCAACCAGAGTGCCTCCGCGGCGAGCTCCACGCGGCCGCGCTCGAGAGCGGCCGGAGGGGTGATCATGACCGGGAGCAGCACTTCGCCGGAGTAGCCGAAGTTCATCAGATCGCCGTACGGCATGCGCTCGGGGACCGGCCAGTGGATGGATGACGCCGTCCATCCGTCGGGCAGGTGCCACTGGACTCGCGCCGCCGCTCCGGAGTCGCCGGGGTTGCGCCAGTAGGTGTGCCAGCCGTCGTCCAGGGTCTGCAGCAACCCCACCCAGAAGGGCTGGCCCGGCGTGACGGTGGTCTGCTCGCTGACGAGCCGGACGCGGATGTGCTGGCCGTCGACCTCGGCCTTGTCGGCGCAGCCGGCCAGCAGGGCGCTCAGCAGTACCGCGGTCCCTATGGCGCGATGTGCGGGTACGCTGAGGCGGTTCACGGTGCGAGTCTAAGAGGCTATCGGCCGCGAACCAAGGAGTCTCTCTGGATGTGCCGGCGCTACGTTCCTTCTGCGGGCCTGTCGTAGCCCTCCGCTGGCCTGCCCGGGCCTTCTCCGGATCTGCCGTAGCCCTCTGCGGACCTGTGCTGGCCTTCTCCGGACCTGCCCTGTCCGTCACCGAACCTGCCCTGTCCCTCACCCGGCCTGCCCTGTCCCTCACCGGGCCTGCCGTGGCGCTTGTAGGGTAGCAACGCCAGGACCCGCGCCAGCTTGATCTGGCGTGCCAGGCGGCGCTGGTTCTTGGCGGAGGTGCCCGTCACGCGGCGTGGCAGGATCTTGCCGCTCTGCGTGATGAACCGCTCCAGGATCTCGGGCTTGCGATAGGTGATGTCCAGGTTCTTGGTCCGGTCGACCTTGCGCCGGTAGTAGGGACGCCGGCGCCCGCCGGGACCTCCCGGCCCGCCGCGCTCGCCGCCACCCTCACGTGGGCCGAATCCTCCGCCAGGGCCCTCTCCCTGCGGTTCGCGCTGCATCGGCTCGGTGGCCGATCTCGGCATGTTCTCTGACAAACGTATCCTCCGACGTATCAATGATGCCGCGGCGCCCGGCGCCGCGGCAAGCGCGTGGTGGGAAACCTCGCGTCACACGGGAAACAGCAGATTCTGCTGGGTGAAGACTTCGCTGACCGAACGCCGTTCGTGAATGCGCAGAATGGCGCTGGCGAGCAGCGGCGCGATGGAGATCACCTTGATCAGCCCACCGGCGCGCCGTTCCTGAGGGACCGGAATCGTGTTGGTGACCAGCACCTCCTCAATCGACGGGCGGGTGAGCAACTCCGGCGCCTGCCCGATAAGCACGGGGTGGGTGACCGAGATGATCGCCGGCTGCGCGCCGTGCTCCATGAGCGTGTCGGCCTGCTGGTGAATCGACCCCGAGGCGATCAGGTCGTCGATGATGATCGGCTTCTTGCCCCTGACGTCGCCGACCACCGCCTCCACTTCCATGTTCGAGCCGCCGATGCCGTGGCGCCGTTTGTGCATCAGCACCATCGGCAGGCCCAGGATGTCCGTGTATTTCTCCGCGAGCTTGGCGCGCCCGACGTCCGGGGCCACGATCACGGCGTTGGACAGGTCGCGCTGGCGCAGGTGGTTGGCCAGCGTGGTGACCGCGGTCAGATGATCGGACACCTTGTTGAAGAATCCCTGGATCTGCGGGGCGTGAAGGTCGACGGAGACGATGCGGTCCGCGCCTGCGTTGGCCAGCAGGTCGGCCACCAGGCGGGCGCTGAGCGGCTCCCGTCCGGTCGACTTGTGGTCCTGGCGACCGTACCCGTAGTAGGGGACGACCGCGGTGATCTGATCGGCCGACGCGCGGCGCATCGCGTCGACGATGATCAGCAACTCCATGAGCGTCTCGTTCACCGGGCGGCAGGTTGGCTGCACCAGGTAGATCTCCGCGCCGCGGACACTCTCCTCGATCTGCACGTGGGTTTCGCTGTCGCTCAGCGACTTGATGCTGAGCTCGCCGAGCTCGACCCCCAGGATCTGCGCGATCTCGATCGCCAATTCCAGATTGGCCCGCCCGGAGAACAGACGGAGTGTGTCCATGGAACGACCGTTTTGTGCCGGCATGTCGGGGGAAGGCGTGAGCTTATCCATGGCGTTGTCGCCGATCAAGCCGGGGGCCGTGCGCCTGCCGCCAGCGGCGGCGGCAGGTCCTTCATGGTCACAAGCCCCGGCGCGGCCGCCGCCACGCGCGGGATGGCGTTGACCACGACCGCCGCCGTCCCCAGGTCGCCGTGCACGCCGCCGGCGATGCGCGCCTCCACCGGCGGCACGCCGTCGATCGACACCGCGTCGTAGGACTCGCCCAGCCCGACCGCGGCGCGGAACTCCAGGGTGACTACCCGGCGTCCTCCGGCCAGGCCGACGCCCTCCTGCCGGACCCCCGCCACCTGGCCCGCGGCGACCGACACGTGCTCGGTCTGAAGCGCGCGCGGCGCCATGATCGGCTCGATGGTCTCGGTGAAGGCGTCCAGCGCCCAGCCCATGCCGGCGGCGATCATGCGCGCCGACTCGGTGAGCCCGACGTGGCGGATCTCTCCGCCGTCGGCGCGCCGGCGAAACTCCGACTCGGCGAGTCCGGCGCCGATCTTGCGCTGAAACGGCCCGCGGCGGTCGCTCGCGTCCTGGATCCGGGTCGCGCGGATGGCGCGCACCTCCTGACACGGGACGGTCATGTACAGCGGCCAGGCGTCCATCAGGTAGCCCGGGTTGATGCCGGTGCCGAGCAGCGTCGCGCCGGCCCTGACCGCCTGCTCGTGCAACTCCGCGGCGACCGCGGCGTTGGCGTCGTCGGGAAAGGCGAGCTCCTCGCAGGTCGACACCACGTCGGCGCCCTCGCCCAGCAACGCGCGAAGCTGCGGCGCCACCGCCTGCAGGTTGGAGCCGGTGGTGTGGATCGCCAGCGTCGGCGCCGCGTCGTCCGGGAGCCGGTCCCAGGAGCCGACGATGGCAGCGCCGAGCGGCGCGCCGCCTGAGACCTCGCCGAGGTCGCGCCCGTGCAGGGCCGGATCGATGTCGATGCCGGCGACAAGCTGTAGATGCGCGCGGCTGGCTGCCAGACGGGCGATGCGGCAGCCGATCGGCCCGCAGCCGAACTGCACGACGCGGATCGTGGGTATCATCGACCGAAGCTATAACAGGGACGCGGAGAGTTGTCGAACGTGGAACTGATCCTGGGAGGTACCTTCAGCGGCAAGAGCGCCTTCGCCTGCGAGCGGGCGCGCCGTGCCACCGAACGGGAGCCCGGCGGCGTGCTGGTGATCGCCACCGCCCTCGACGGCGACCCCGACGTGCGCCGCCGCATCGCCGCGCACCGCACGCGCCGTCCGCGGGAGTGGCGGACCGTGGAGGAGCCCCATCGCGTGGCGGCGGCGATCCGGGACGGCATCCGGCTGCCGGCGCCGCCCGCGGTGATCCTGGTGGAGTGCCTGACGATGCTGGTGACCAACCTGATGCTCCGCGACGGCGTGGTCGACCGGGCGGCGGCATCGGAACGGGTGGCCGTCGAGGTGGAGGCGATCGTGCGCGCCGCGGACGGCGGGTCCAGCACCGTGCTGGTCGTTTCCAACGAGGTCGGCCACGGCCTGTTCCCGACCACCTCCGACGGCCGGCTGTTCCAGGAGCTGGCCGGCCTCGCCAATCAGCGCATCGCCGCGGCCGCGGACACGGTGTGGACGGTCACGGCCGGCATCGCGGCCCGGATCAAGGAGCGGCGCTAAGGGCTGCCCGCCGGCCAGCGCACCAGCTTCTGCGGGTGCACGGGGTTGCCGGTGTCGATGGAGATGTTGCCGGCGATGCCGGTGAGAATGGACATCGCTCCGTCGATGTGCGACGCGGCGCGCCGCAGGGGGTCCGGCTCGGGATCCCCGAACAGGTCGGCCGCCAGCAACGGGTCGGCGCCGCCATGGCCGCCCTCGGGTTCCGGGATCTCCACGTCGTACGGTTCCGCGAAGTGCGGGCAGATGCGCAGCTCCCGCTCCCTGGCGACGCCTTCCTGCGACTTGGAGCCCTGGGCGTTCACGTAGCTCGACTCCCGCACCGTCAGCTCCAGGCGGCCGCGGTCGCCGGTCAGCGCGATCCGCAGCCCCTCCCACGGCGAGTAGGCGGTCAGCGAGTAGCTCATCATCGCGCCGGAGTCGTAGCGGACCAGCAGCGCCATGGTGTCCTCGATGCTGATGCCGTCGCCGAACACGCTCTGGTCGCGGAAGTAGCCGTCCTCGTGCTCGGCCTTGAGGTACATCTCGGTCAGCGCCTCGCTCTCCTCCAGGTGCAGGGCGAACGGATCGTCCCTGGCCGCTTCCGAGCCGCGGGCGCGGGTGTAGAAGCTGGTGACGCCGCGCTCCTCGGCGTTCTCGTGCCCGTAGAAGCGCAGGTCCCCGAAGGCCATCACCGTCTGCGGTGCGCTGGCCAGCCAGAAGTTGATCAGGTCGAAGTGGTGGGTGGCCTTGTGCACGAGCAGTCCGCCCGAGTTGCGCTTGTCGCGGTGCCACCGCCGGAAATAGTCGGCGCCGTGCACGAGGTCGAGCAGCCACTCGAAGTGCACGGCGGTGACCGTGCCGATGACGCCGTCCATCAGGAGCCGGCGCACCAGCGATGCGTGCGGCGAGTAGCGGTAGTTGAACGTCACCCGCAGCTTCCTGCCCGTGCGCTCCACGGCGTCCAGGATCTGCTGGCACTTGCCGGCGTCGACGGTCATCGGCTTCTCGGTGATGGCGTCGCAGCCGAGCTCCAGGGCGCGGACGATGTAGCGGTGGTGGGTGCGGTCGATGGAGGTGACGATGACCACGTCCGGCTTGCACTCGGCCACCATCCGGTCGAACGCGTCCGCGCCGTAGGTGGGCACCGGCGCATGGCCGAATTGCTCGGCAAGCATGCGGTTGGCGTAGTTCATGCGGGTCTGGTTGAGGTCGCAGAACCCGACCAGTTCCGCGCGATCGGTGTAGTCGGAGGCGATCGACTCGTAGAAGGAGCGGGCGCGTCCGCCGACGCCCACCTGCGCGTAGCGTGTTCGCTTCATGCCGGGGTTCCCGCCTCAGTCCTGCTGGCTGAACGCCGCGTCGAAGGCGATCGCGGAGGCGGACAGGTCGGTGCGGCGCGTGAAGGCGAGCGCCTCCTGCGCGCCCTCCTCGCGGTCCATGCCGGAGTCCTCCCACTCGATGGAAAGGGGTCCCTGGTAGCCGATCGCGTTCAGCGCCCGGAAGACCCGTTCGAACGGCACGTCGCCGCGCCCCGGCGACACGAAGTCCCAGCCGCGGCGCAGGCTCCCGAACGGCAGGTGCGACGCCAGCGCGCCGTTGCGGCCGTTGTGGTTGAGCTTCGATTCCTTGACGTGGGCGTGGTAGATGCGGTCGGCGAAGTCCAGGACGAACTGCTCCGGATCGACCATCTGCCACACCAGGTGGCTGGGATCGAAGTTGATCCCGAAGGCGGGCCGCCGGTCGACCGCCTCCAGGGTGCGCTGCGTGGTCCAGTAGTCGTAGGCGATCTCCGACGGGTGCACCTCCAGCGCGAAGCGCACGCCTTCCGCGTCGTAGGCGTCCAGGATCGGATTCCAGCGGTCGGCGAAGTCCTGGTAGCCGTCGTCGATCATGCCGTCGACCGCCGGCGGAAAGCCGGCGACCGCGTACCAGACCTTGGAGCCCGTGAAGCCGGCGACCGTGTCCACCCCGAACGCGGCGGCGGCGCGGGCGGTCTCCTTCATCCGTTCGGCGGAGCGCTGCCTGACCCCCTCCGGATCGCCGTCGCCCCAGATCTCGGGCGGCAGCATGGCTTGGTGGCGGGCGTCGATGGGAAAGTCGCACACGCACTGGCCGACCAGGTGGTTGCTGATCGCGAAGCACTTGAGTCCGTGACGGTCGAGAAGCTCGCGCTTGGCGGCCACGTAGCCTGAGTCCGCGAGCGCCTTGTCCACCTCGAAGTGGTCGCCCCAGCAGGCCAGCTCCAGGCCGTCGAAGCCCCACGCCGCCGCCTTGGCGGCCAGCTCCTCCAGCGGCAGGTCGGCCCATTGGCCGGTGAACAGCGTTACGGGACGTCCCATGTCAATTCTCCTCCAGCGAATACCACTTCCGGTCGCTCCGTGAGCTGGCGACGCAGGCGGTGATGAACGCCATGCCGCGCACCCCGTCGTCGACCGTGGGGAAATCGAGACCGCCGGGCGGCTCGGTGCCGTCCAGGCGCGCCTGCAGGGTGAGGGCGTAGTTGCGGTACAGGTTGGCGAACGCCTCGATGTAGCCCTCGGGGTGGCCCGGCGGCAGGCGGGTGTGGGCGCCGGCCGCGTCGGACAGCTCCCCCACGCCGGGGCGCCGCACCTCCCGGTGGCGGTCCGCCCACTTGACGGTCAGGGTGTTGGGCTCCATCTGGTGCCACTCCAGGCCGCCGTGCTCGCCGTAGACGCGGATGGCCAGCGCGTTCTCCTCGCCCGCGGAGACCTGGCTGGCATACAGGACGCCCTTCGCGCCCTGCTGCAGGCGCACCAGCACGTTGCCGTCGTCCTCCAGCTTGCGCCCCTCGACGAACGTGGTCAGGTCGGCGCACAGCTCCGTGATCGACAGTCCGGTGATGTGCTCCATCAGGTTCTCGGCGTGAGTGCCGATGTCGCCGATGCAGGAGCTGATGCCGGCCCGCGCCGGATCGGTGCGCCACGCGGCCTGCTTCATGCCGGTCGCCTCTTCCAGCCTGGCAAGCCACCCCTGCGGGTACTCGACCACCACCTTGCGGATGCGGCCGATGGAGCCGTCGCGGACCAGCCGCCGTGCTTCCTTGACCATGGGATAGCCGGTGTAGTTGTGGGTGAGTCCGTACTGCAGCCCGGTCGACCGGACCAGGTCGCGCAGCGCCAGCGCCTCGTCCAGGTCGTAGGTCATGGGCTTGTCGCTCATGACGTGGAAGCCGGCTTCGAGCGCGGCCCTGGCGGCCGGGAAGTGGACGTTGTTGGGCGTGACGATGGAGACGAAGTCCATGCGCTCGCCGTCCGGCAGCGCGGCCTCCCGCTCCATCATCTCCGGGTAGGTGCCGTACACGCGGTCGGCGGGGAGGTAGAGGTCGGCGCCGGAGGCGCGCGACTTGTCCGGGTCGCTGGAGAACGCCCCACAGACCAGCTCGATGTGTCCGTCGAGGGCGGCGGCCATGCGGTGCACGGCGCCGATGAAGGCGTCGCGTCCGCCGCCCACCATGCCCATGCGGATCTTGCGGCTCATCACTACTTGACCTTGGCGCCGCTGGCGGTGTCGCCCGGCACCTCGACCAAGGCCAGGTTGCCGGCGTCGTCCTCGGCGGCCAGCAGCATGCCCTGCGACTCGATGCCGCGCAGCTTGGCCGGCTTCAGGTTGGCGACCACGACGATCTTGCGGCCGACCATCTGCTCCGCCCCGTACCAGGCGGCGATGCCGGCGACGATGGTGCGCTCCTCGCCGCCGATGCGGACGCCGAGCTTCAGCAGGCGGTCGGTCTTGGGCACGCGCTCGGCCGTCAGGACCTCCGCGACGCGCAGGTCGACGCGGCCGAATTCGTCGAAGGTGATCAGGTTGTCGTCGCTCACCTCGGGCTCCTTGTCTATGGTCTGCGGCGGCTCTGCCGCAGGTTTCGGTGTCTTCGGCTGTTTCTTCTCTTTCCGCGGCTGCTTGCCGGTGTCGATCCGGGGAAAGAGCGCCGGCGGGTCGGACGCGACCACGGTACCCGGCGGCGTGAGCCCCCAGCGCGCCCCGTCGCGGACGCTCTGCGCCCGCCCGCCCACGGCGGACAGCAGCGTCGCGGACTTGGCCGGCATGGCAGGCGCAAGCAGCACCGCGGCGATGCGCAGGCCCTCGACCGCGGTGTAGAGGACGGTATCCAGGCGCTCGCGGTCCTGAGGGTCCTTGGCCAGCGCCCATGGCTGCTGATCGTTGAAGTAGCGGTTGAGCCGGCGCACGAACTGCAGGATCTCCTCCAGCGCGCCGTTCAGGCGCATGCCGGCGATCAACTCGCGCACCGCGTCGGCCAGGCCGTCGGCGTGCTCGGCCACCTCGCGCTCGGCGGGTCCCGGTTGCGGCGCGCCGATGGTGCCGCCCAAGTGGCGGTTGACCAGGGTGAGGGTGCGCGACATCAGGTTGCCCAGATCGTTGGCCAGGTCGGCGTTGTAGCGCTCCACCAGGCCGTCCGCGCCGGCGTTGCCGTCGTTGCCATAGGGCAGGATGCGCAGCAGGTAGTAGCGGACGGCGTCGGTGCCGTAGCGGTCCGCGAGCTCGAACGGGTCGAGCACATTGCCGAGCGACTTGCTCATCTTGCGGCCGTCGGACCCCGACAGGTAGCCGCCGACCAGGATGCGCTCCGGCAGCGGCAGGCCGGCCGACTTGAGCATGGTCGGCCAGAACATGGCGTGCTGGCGCAGGATGTCCTTGCCGATCAGGTGCCAGGTGCGCGGCCAGAAGGTGTGGTAGCGCGGATCGTCAGGGTAACCGAGCGCGGAGACGTAGTTGATCAGCGCATCGAACCAGACGTAGGTGACGTGCGAATCGTCCCATGGCAGCCCGATCCCCCACGGCAGCCGCTCGCGCGGGCGGGAGATCGACAGGTCGCCGACCGGCTCGCGCAGCAGGCCGAGCATCTCCGAGCGGTAGCCGGCCGGATGGATCCACCCGGGGTTGGCTTCAAGATGCTTGCGCAGCCACTCCCGGTACTTCTCCATGCGGAAGAACCAGTTGCCTTCGCGGCGCAGGACCGGCGGGTCGCGGTCCTCCGGCAGCTTGCCGTCGACCAGCTCGTCCTCGCCGACGTAGCGTTCCTGGCCGACCGAATACAGCCCTTCGTACTCGCCGAAGTAGACGTCCCCCTCGTCGTGGACACGCTGCAGGATCGCGCGCACCACCCGCTTGTGGCGCTCCTCGGTGGTGCGGATGAAGTCGTCCTGCGAGATGTCGAGCGCCTCCCAGGCGTCGCGGAAGCGCTGGCTGACCCGGTCGACGAACGCCTGCGTGTCACAGGCGGCCTCGGCCGCGGCGTTGTTCACCTTCTCGCCGTGCTCGTCGGTGCCGGTGAGGAACCAGGTCTCGTGGCCGTCCGAGCGGTGCCAGCGAGCCAGGAAGTCGGTGGTCACGGTCGTATAGGCGTGACCGACGTGCGGCTGATCGTTCACGTAGTAGATGGGTGTGGTGACGTAGCAGGGGACTTTGGACATGAGCGGCTCGACGGACCCGCGGCGCGGGTGCGTATCTTGCTAGACGCCGAGGGGTTGGCGCAACGTCCCGACGGCGTGAGGAGACGGAACTGCGTTCCGGGCCTCAGCGAAGCTGAGAAAGCGTGCGCTTGGCGCAGTCCAGGATGTCGAAGCGGCGACAGATCGACTTGACCTTGCCGAGGTCGATCTCCGCTCGAAGATTGCCTTGCCGGCTGTGCTCTCCCTTGGGCAGCCAGGAAGTCTGCTTCCGGTAGTGGATCCTCCAGTGATGCCGGGTCTCAATCGCCGTATGGCCGGCGGCGCATGCGCTCAGCATCTCGAAGACCTTGCGGAGCTGAATCTGTCCATGGCCGGGCACGCGGGGAAGCCGCCTCAGGCGGCGATCTCAACGGCGGTCGGAGGCGGGTTGTTCCGTGCCGATAGCTGCACGAACTCGACGACCTTCGCGCTGAACGTCGGTTGCGGCACCTTGGGAAGGTCGCTCTCGATCCTCCCCGCGGCCACGTCCTGGCGCGCAGATGCGAAAGCTCGCTCGGCCCACGGATCGGTATCGTCGAAGAACTGCCGCACCGACGCGGAGAAGGCATCGAGGTCGGGAGCGGCGTCAGCCAAGTCGTAGAGCACGAGTTCGATCGACTGCTCGAGGTCGTGGTATGCCTCCCGCAAGGTCACACCCTGGCCGGCGACGCCGCCGGGCTGCAGGCCATGAGCGAGGTACGCGCCGTCCGGCTCCACAGTAACCACCGCTCCGCCACGGAGCTCGACCCCTGCCAGGTAGCGAGGTCCTTGCACCGTCACCCGGTACGTGAAAACGAGCGGATAGGCGGTACCCATATGCCGGAACCTATCGTCGGCGGGCCAGCGGCACATCGTCAAGAGCAACTGCCGTGCCGGGCGGGCCTCAGTGGTACAACGGTCGGGGTGGATCGATCTCGACGAATCAACATTTGAGTTCCTTGCGCGCGGCGGCAGACAAGAGGCTTCCGAGATCCGAGAATGGATGGAAGAGGAATGGAGCGAGATCCCCAGTTGCCGCAGGAAGGGCTTGGGAAACCGTCTAACTTCCAAGAACTCCAAGCAGTTCATTGAGGCGTGCTTCGAGCTTCAGGTTCATCGTCTGCTCCGGCGTCTGGGTCTCGAAAATCGACATCGAGCCATCACTTGCTGGGACAGATTAGGCTCTTCGGTTCCGAAGAGCTGGAAGAGGAGGTCGGGAGATTGATCTACAACGACGTCAACGGGACTGATTGGACTGCAGTAGTCTTCCGCAGACAGCGTGACCGGTTCGGAGGCGATCGATCGATGATCTGAGCGGCCTCAGGTAGTTGACCGGGGTCGTTGCGACCGCGGCGTGCGAGCTGTTCTGTCGTGCCCGGGCCGTCCGCCGAACGCATCCCGAGAGCGTTCGTCCTCCTCAAGCCGACAGGAGATCTGCCAATCGCTCAAGGGCGGCCTGCGCTTGGCGGTGCCAGCGTTCGAATGCTTCCCGCGCCTGCCGGGTGGGAGCGGCGTCGGCGCTTGCGATGACCGGCGCCAGGCTCGCGATGCCTTCGAGTACGCCGCCTACGTGGTTGCGTGCCAGGTCGCCGGGCGGCACCACCCGGTGCAGGATGCGCTCGATCCCGTCCAGAGCTTCGGCAGGCGGTGTCTCCTGTTCGCGGCGGCGCTCGATCGCCGCGAGCGCGCCCATCACGTCCGCGATCGCGCCGCGGATCCGGATCAGGAGCTCCGTCTGTTCCCGGAGGTCCCGGGGATCGGCGCCGACGCGTGGGTCGGACGTAACGTGCATGCTCGTAACATTGCTCCTCCCGTCGGCGGCCAGCTCGATGCGGTACTCGCCGGGGGCGGCCAGCGGCGCTACGCCGGTGTCGAACGGGTTTTCTGTATCACGTGAGGCTGCGTACTGGCTGTAGGTGAGGTCCCAAGTCAGGCGGTTGAGGCCGGCGGCGCAGAAGAGATCGCCGGCGGTCGGGTCCGCGCCGTCGCTCGCGAACCGGCGGACCGGACGCCCGCCGGGGTCGACGATGCGGATCGCAGCCGACCGGCAACCTTCCGGCAGCCAGTAGTAGATCAGCGCGCCGCGCGGGCGCGGGCTGCCCGAATCCAGGAACTCGCGGCGGCCGTCGCCAGCGCTCTCGTGCTCGATGAAGGTGGCCTCCACCCCCAGCGAGCCGATCTGGTAGGTCTTCTGCGGGCCGGACCAGGGATCCCAGCCGACCTGCGGCAGCGTGCGCACCGTGGGGCGCGGCGCGATGAGCGCCGGCGCGGACCAGGCGGTCGCGCGCCGCAGGGGGGTCAGGTCGTCGAGGATCCAGAAGGAGCGGCCGTGCGTGGCAGCCACCAGGTCGCCTTGGTGGACGCGCAGGTCGTACACCGGGACCGTCGGCAGCCGGCTCCAGCGCTCGGTCGCGTCGTTCATCCGGGTCCAGGATCCGCCGTCGTCGAGCGAGGCGTACGCTCCGGTCTCCGTGCCGCAGTACAGCAGGCCGGGCCGTTCCGGGTCGCAGCGGATCACGCGGGTGAAGTCGTCGGCCGGCAGGTCACCAATGATCGACTGCCACGACGCACCACCGTCACTCGTGCGGTACAGCATCGGGCGCGTGTCATCCAGCCGGTAGCGGGTGGCGGCCAGGTACCAGCGGTCGGGGTCGTGCGGGGAGGGCTCCAGGCAGAGGACGGACGCCCATTCGGGCAGGTCGGCCGGCGTCACCTCGTGCCAGCTCTCGCCGCCGTCGGGGGTGCGGTGCACGCGGCCGTCGTCCGAGCCGGCCCAGATCTCCCGCGGCCGCTCCAGCGACTCGGCCAGCGCGATGATCGTGCAGTACACGTCGGAGGGGCCCTCGCCGGTGATCGGGCCGCCGGAGGCGACGGTCCGGTCCGGGGCGTCGCGGGTGAGGTCGGGGCTGATCGGCTCCCAGCTTCCGCCTTCGTCCGTGGAGCGGAACACCACGTTGCCGGCGGTCAGCAGCACGTCCGGGTCGTGGCGGGACGAGAGCACGGGAAAGGTCCAGTTGAAGCGGGCCGGCCACTCGGCCGGCGGGCTCGATCCGTCCATCCCCGGGACGGGCGAGATCAGGCGCACCTGGCCGCTGCGGTGGTCGTAGCGCATCAGGCTGCCCGGCCCGCCGGGGCTGCTCCCGGTCGCCCCGGCGTAGACGATGTCCGGATCGTCGCGCTTGACGGCGATGTGCCCGCTCTCGGCGCTGCCGGTGGTGTAGCAGTCCGCCCAGCGGATCGCGCCGTAGGTGCTGTCGGACGGCACGCTGACCGCGCTGGAATCCTGCTGCGTGGCGTACACCCGGTAGGGGAAGCGGTCGTCCACCTCCATCCGGTAGTACTGAGCAGTCGGCTGGTTGTAGATGCTGCTCCAGGTCTCGCCGCCGTCCAGGCTGACGGTGGCGCCGCCGTCGTTGCCTTCGATCATCCGCATCGGGTTGGCGGGGTCGAACCACAGGTCGTGGTCGTCGTGGTGGGGCGAGGAGATCACCTCGAAGGTGTGCCCGCCGTCGGTGGAGCGGTACACCTTCTTGCAGAGCGACCAGACCTGCTCAGGATCGGTGGGATGGGCGTACACGTGGGTGAAGTAGAACGGCTTCTCCCGCAGCTCGGTGTCGTTGGTGACCAATTGCCACGACTCGCCGTCGTCGTCGCTGCGGTAGAGGCCGCCGTCCTCCGCCTCGATCAGCGCCCAGACGCGGCCCGCCCGCGCAGGCGACGCGGCGATGCCGACCCGGCCCAGGATGCCGCGCGGCAGTCCCGGCCGGCCGGTCAGTTCCTGCCACGTGGCGCCGCCGTCGGTGGAGCGAAAGATGCCGGAGTCCGGTCCGCCGCTCCTGACGGTCCAGGGCTTGCGGATCGTCTGCCAGAGCGCCGCGAACAGGACGTTCGGGCGGTTGGGATCGAGGCTCAGGTCGCCGGCGCCGGCCTCCTCGCTGCGGTAGAGCACCTGTTCCCAGGTGGCGCCGCCGTCGGCGGAACGGTACACGCCGCGCTCCGGGTTGCGGCCGAAGGCGCGGCCCAGCGCGGCCACGTACACGGTGTCGGGGTCCCGCGGATGCACGCGGATGCGGCTGATGTGGCGGGTGGCCTGCAGACCCAGGTGGCGCCACGACTCGCCGCCGTCGTCGCTGCGGTAGACGCCGTCGCCGTGGGTGACGTCGACCCGGATCTGCGTCTCGCCCATGCCGGCGTACACCGTGCGGTGCGCGGACGACGCCACGGCGATGGCGCCCACCGACCCGGTGCGGAAGGAGCCGTCGGAGACGTTGCGCCAGAACCGTCCGGCGTCGGTCGTCTTCCAGACGCCGCCGGCGCAGGCGCCGAAGTAGAACACCAGCGGCTCGACGGGATCGCCGGCGACGGCCACCACGCGGCCCCCGCGGTACGGGCCGATGGAGCGCCAGCGCATCGCCGCCAGCGCCGCGGCCGGATCGCTCAACGTGCCGTGCCCGCCACGGTCGCCGCGCCGGCTTCCGAGCCGCCGGCTTCCGAGCCGCCGGCCACGATGCGGCGGGTGGCGTCGATCACCCGATCGACTTGCGCGGGGCCGATGTGCCGGTTGACCACCAGCCGGATGCGGGTCGGCGGACGCGAGCCGCCCAGCACGCCCTCGGCGCGGTAGCGGTCGAGCATCTCGTCGGCGGTCCAGCCCAGGCCGCGCACGTCGACGACCGCGAAGTTGGTCGGGATCGGCGGCTCGACCACCTCGATGCCGTCGATGGTCTGCAGCCCGTCACGCAGCCGGGCGGCGTTCGCGTGATCCTCGGCCAGCCGGTCGACCATCTCCTGCAGGGAAAGGATGCCGGCGGCGGCGATCACGCCGGCCTGGCGCATCGAGCCGCCGTGGATCTTGCGGGTGTCGCGGGCGGCGTCGATGAAGGCCGCCTCTCCGCACAGGATCGAGCCGACCGGAGCGGACAGCCCTTTGGAGACGCAGAACATCACCGAATCGACCTGCTCCACCAGCTCGGCGGCGGGCAGACCCTGGGCGACCGCGGCGTTGAAGAGCCGGGCGCCGTCGCAGTGCACGCGCATGCCGGCCGCGTGGGCGGCGCCGGCCACGGCGTTGACCTCCGCGGGCGTCACCGCGCCGCCGCCGGTGTAGTTGTGGGTGTTCTCGATGCAGAGCAGCAGCGGCTCGGCCCCAGGGTGGGCGGCGACCGCCTGCTGCACGTGATCGGGGGTGAGCACGCCCCACTCGGTCTCCACCGCGGCCGACTCGACGCCGAACAGCGCCCGCGCGAAGCGGTCGCGGTCGCTCGAGAACATGTGCGCGTGCGTCTCGTGCACGGCCAGCGCCGGCCGGCCGGCGCCGGAACGGCTGCCGATCTCCAGGTAGGTGATCAGGGCGGTGCTGTTGCCCATGCTGCCGCTGGGCACGTACACGGCCGCCTCCTTGCCGAGCCGTTCGGCGGCCATCGCTTCCAGCCGTTTGACGGTCGGATCGTCGCCGAAGGTGTCGTCGCCCACCTCGGCGGCATGGATGGCCTGCCGCATGCGCTCGGTGGGGTGGGTGAGGGTGTCGCTGCGCAGGTCCACGGTCGCGTCGTCGTTCATCGCATGCCTCCACAGGCTTCGATCAGCATCTCCTGCACGATCAGGTCGTGCTCGGGCGAGAAGCGCGGCGCGCACTCCCCTCGGGCCACCTGGATCAGCTCTTCCAGGTCGCCGATGTAGCGCGGGCGGTGCTCCACCTCGATGTGCTGCCAGCCCTCCTGATAGGGGGGCTTGGGCTCGCGCAGACAGAGCTGGATGTGCGGGGGCTCGATCGGCTCAAGGATGGCGCTGCCGCCCAGCCCGTGCACCTCCACGCGGCGGTGCGGCCCGGCCTGCGTCTCCAGGGAGGTGCCCTCGATCACCGCCAGCGCGCCCTGCGCGGCGTAATCGAAGACGATCACGCCCAGGTCGGTGCCGGCCGGCATCTCCTCGAATCCGCGCGCCGACGAGCGCAGGAACGGATGGATGGCGTCCGCCTTGCCGAACATCCAGGCGACCTGGTCGAACAGGTGGCAGTTCTCCTCGATCATGATCCCGCCCTCGTAGCGGTGGAGCTGGTTGCGGTGGTAGTACTCCGGCTCGCTGCCGGCCCGGAAGCGGGCGAAGTTCACGCGGCCGAGCAGGCCGTCTCGCACCCAGCCCTGGATCATCTCCAGCCCCGGGTTGTAGCGCCACTGGTAACCCATCTGGATGCAGAGCCCGGACCTGCCGGCCAGCGCGTACAGCTCGCGCAGCTCCTCCACGGAGGTGCCCGGGGGCTTGTCCAGGTGGATGTGCTTGCCCGCTTGCAGCGCGCGCCGCGCCCACGGGATGCACTCCCACGGCCAGGTCTCGATGAAGACGACGGCGACCGTGTCGTCGGCCAGGATCTCTTCGGGGTCGTCGATGAAGCGCACCCCGCGCCAGACCTCGCGGCCGCCGCGCGCGGTCAGCATCTTCGGGTCGGGCTCGTGGACGCCGACCAGCTCGGCGTCGAGCCGGCGCAGCACTGGCTGTGAATCGGGATCCACCACCTTGGTGGCGTGCGTGTGGGCGATGCCGATCTGTCCGATGCGCAGCGTCTGCGCCATGCGTACCTCCTCCGGTGCGCCTTCAGTGTACGACAGGTCGGGAGCGCCCCGCGCGAGCGTCCCCCGCCGTCGCGTATGATCTGACCCGAGACGATGGGCGACGGCTGGAAGCAGCGGGTCCGCGACCCCGTGCACGGTCTCATCATGTTCGGAGGCCGCGACCCGCGCGGGAACGAAACGGACCGGATCGCGTGGCGCCTGCTGAACACGAAGGAGTTCCAGCGGCTGCGGCGAATCCGGCAGCTCGGCTTCTCGGACACGGTCTATCCGGGGGCGACCCACAGCCGCTTCGCGCACAGCATCGGCGTCTACCACATGGCGCGCCGGCTGCTGGACGTGATCGCGCGCGAGCAGGGCGCGAAGCATGACCGCGACCGGGCGCGGGTGGCGCTGCTGGCCGCCCTGCTGCACGACATCGGGCACGGGCCGTTCAGCCATGCCTTCGAGAGCGCCTCCGAGGCGGTCGGGCTGCAGCAGCGGCACGAGGACTGGGGCGCCGCGATCGTGCGCGGCGACACCGAGATCAACCGCGTGCTGCGCGACGTGGACGAAAGCCTGCCGGAGCGGGTCGGCGCGCTGCTGAAGGAGGAGGAGCCCAAGGACGTCTACGCCGCCGTGGTCTCCAGTCAGTTCGACGCCGACCGGCTCGACTACGTGCAGCGCGACCGGCTGATGACCGGGGTCCAGTTCGGCCACGTCGACTCGGACTGGCTGATCGACTGCCTGGAGGTGGGCTCGGTCACCATCGGCGGGCGGGACTACCAGCCCGTGCAGTGCCTGTACCTGGGACCCAAGGGGATCGCGGTCGCCGAGGACTACCTGGAGGCGCGGTTCCGCCTCTACTGGACGGTGTACGTGCACAAGACCACGCGTGCCGCGGAGAAGATGCTGCAGGCGGTGCTGGAGGCTGCCGCTTCCACGCTCGGGGACTCGGACCTGGCACGACGCGAGCCGGTCCTGCGCCATCTCATCTCGCGGGAGCCGTCGCTCGACGCCTACCTCCGCCTCGACGACGGTTCGATCTGGGCCGCCCTGTCGGAGTACGCCGACTGCCGGGTTCCGCGGGTGGCGGAGCTTGCCGGCCGGCTGCGCGACCGCCAACTCTACAAGTGCCTGGAGATCGGCTCCTGGGACGAGCCACAGGGCAACCTGTACCTGCGCTTCCGGCGCGAGCTGGCCGAGCGCCGCATCGCGTGGCGGGACGACCTGCTGTTCGATCAGTCCACGATCACGCCGTACACGTGGTACGACTTCGACGACGACGCCTCGGCCCTCAGCAAGGTGCTGGTGAAGGTGCGCGCGGACATGAACGAGCCGCGGGACATCGCCGAGGAGTCGCCGATCGTGAAGGCGCTCCACGACCGCAGGCCGGGACGGGTGCAGCGCGTCTTCGCACCGGACGCGGACAAGCTGGCCACGCTCGACGAGATCCTGCGACAGGTGAAGGGGTAGGAACGCTCACCTCACGCGAAGCGGTCCGGGCTGAACGGTCGCAGATCGATCGCCGGCTTGCTGCCCGCGATCAGGGCTGCCACCGCCTCGCCCGTGGCTGGCCCCAGCGACAGGCCCAGGGTGCCGTGCGCGGTGGCCAGAACGACGTTCGCGTGGCCGTGGGGACGGCCGACGATCGGCAGCGTGTCGGGGGACAGCGGCCGCAGTCCGTGCCAGACCTCTGCGCCGGGGTCGGCGGCATCGAACCGGGCTCCCGGCACGACCCGGCCCGCGCCGTCCAGGATCGCCTGCACGCGCCGCAGGTTGATCGAGCGGTCCAGGCCGGCCAGCTCCAGCGTGCCGCCGATCCTGACCCCGCGCGGCAGGGGCGTCGCCACCGCCCGGGCGTCACCCAGGTTGACCGGCCGGCTCGGCCGCCACGGCGGGTTGGAGAAGGTGACGGAGTACCCCTTGGCGGCCTGCACCGGCAGGCGCAGTCCGAGGCCGGCGGCCACCCGCGGGCTCCAGGAGCCGGCGGCGATGACGATCTGACCGGCGGCGATCTCGCCGCGCGAGGTGAGCACCGACGCGCGGTCGCCGCGCCCGCCGGCCCGCAGGCGGAGCACGTCGGTCTGCTCCACCACCTGGGCGCCGGCCTCTTGCGCCTGCGCGTGCAGCCAGCGCACGAAGGAGCGGGAATCGACGTGGGCGTCGCCGGGGTAGAGCACGCCGCCGATCACGCGGGGCGACAGGGCGGGCTCCATCCGGCGCACCTGTTCGCCGGTGAGCTGCTCGAACGGGATGCCGTGCCGGGCGACCCGATGGGACTCTTCGAGGTGGTGGTGCAGCATTTCCTCGGTCAGGAACGCGTACAGCACGCCGTCGGCGGCGTAGCCGTAGGGATTGGTGCCTTCCGTGGTCGTGCCCGCCGCGGTGGCGGCGATGCCCGCGTGCAGCTTGGCGCTGTGCTGCAGGAACTCCGCCATCGCGGCCGTTCCTGCCTCGGTGCGGGCCGGCTTCGACGCCTGCGCGAAGCGCCACAGCCAGCGGAGCATCTCGGGGCGCCAGGGGCTGCGGATGTACAGCGGGCTGGTGGGGTCGAACAGCCAGCGCAGACCCTGGGCGACCACGCCCGGCGCCGCGATCGGCACGGCGTGACTGGGACACACCAGCCCCTGGTTGCCGTAGGAGCAGGCCAGGCGGTCGCCGATGGTGGCGGCATCGACCACCGTCACGCGGGCGCCGGACCGAGCCAGGTACCAGGCGCAGCTCATGCCGACCACGCCGCCGCCCACGATCAGGACGTCCGGGGTGCGGTCCTCGATCACGAAGCCGGTTCCCGGACCGTGCGGCGCAACTGGCCGCAGGCGGCGTCCACGCGGCGGCCCATCTCCTTGCGCGTGGTCACCGTCACGCCGTGGCCGGCGACGATGGCGGCGAAACGGCGGACCGCGCCCGCTTCCGGCTCGGCGAAGGGCAGTCCGGGAACCGGGTTGTACGGGATCAGGTTGACCTGCGACCCGCTGCCGGCCAGCAACCGGCCCAGCGCCCCGGCATGGTGCGGCTCGGCGTTCCGCCCGGCGATCAGCGTGTACTCGTAGGTGACCCGCCTGCCGGTGGCGGCGAAATAGTCGTCGGCGGCCTCCAGCAGCTCGGAGATTCCGTAGCGCTCGGCGACCGGGACCAGGCTCCTCCGTGTCGCGTCGTCGCTCGCGTGCAGGCTGATGGCCAGCCCCACCGGCAACCCGGTCGCCGCCAAGTCGCGGATGCGCGGCACCAGGCCGACGGTGCTGACGGTCAGCCGCCGCGCGCCAAGGGCAATCCCGTCGGGATCGGTCAGGGCGCCGATCGCCTCGATGAGGCGGGGAAAGTTCGCCAGCGGCTCGCCCATGCCCATGAAGACCACGTTGGTCACCGGCCCGTGCGCGGCGGCGTAAAGCACTTGCGCCACCATCTCCCCGGCGCTGAGGTTGCGCGCCACCCCGTCCAGTCCGGACGCACAGAACGCGCACGCCATGCCGCACCCCACCTGGCTGGAGACGCAGACCGTGTGGCGGCCGCCGTCGCGGATCGACACCGCTTCGATCAGCTCGTCGTCCAGCGCGCGCAGCAGCAGCTTCACCGTCTGCCCGTCGGGTGTCGGTCGGCGCTGCTCAACGGTCAGCGGCGTGGCCGGCAGCTCGTCGCCCAACCGGTCTCGCATCGCGGCCGGCAGGTCGGTCATCTCGCCGTAATCGAGCACCCCGCGGCGCAGCAGGTGCGTGCGGATCTGCCGAGCGCGGTAGGCGGGCTCGCCCAGCGCGGTCAGGCGCTCCGCGAGCGCGGCCTCGTCCAGATCCAGTGCCGAGATCATGGCTCCGAGAGTACACCGCGATGCGCAAGCCGGTGCGTGCCCCGGGCGCCGCATCTTGCTGATGTCCGCGTTCTTGTGCTACATGTAGCACTATGGATTCCATAGGCGTCCGCGAGCTTCGTCAGCGGGCGAGCGATTACCTCCGTCGCGTGGAGGCGGGCGAGACCTTCGAGGTGACCAATCGGGGCCGGCCGGTCGCGATCCTGAGCCGGATTCCCGACGCGTCACCGCTGGAGCGGCTCCGTTCCGCGGGGGAAGTGATGGAGGCACAGGGCTCGATGGAAGATGCTCCTCCGCCCCTCGCGGCCGAGCCCGGCGTCGAACTCCCCTCGGCCCGGCTCGCATCGCTCCGTGAAGACGAGCGCTAGCCGCGTCACCTATCTCGACTCGTCGGCCATCGTCAAGCTGGTGGTGCGCGAGCCGGAGTCGGCGGCGCTGCGGCGGTACATCCGCAGGCGCCGGCTGGTTTCGAGCGCTCTGGCTCGCGCCGAGGTCGCCCGAGCCGTCATGCCGCTCGGGGAAACTGCTTCGCGACGGGCGCGGGATGTCCTGTCGCGCATCGATCTTGTCCGGATCAACGACCGGGTACTCACCATGGCCGCGGCGATGGAGCCGGCGAGCCTGAGAACGCTCGACGCCATCCATCTCGCGACGGCTTCGCTGTGCGGGGCCACCCTGACGCGCATCGTCTGCTATGACGAGCGGATGTCCCGAGCCGCCGAGGCGGGCGGCTGGAGGGTCACCGCTCCGGCGTGAGTGCAGCGGACCGTCGCGTTGCGGGGCAAGGAGATTCGGCCTATGGTGCCCGGACCCCAGATTTCCGTTTCAGAGGATTCGCCATGTCCGCTCAGAAAGTGCTCTGCGTCCTGTATGAGGACCCGGTGGGAGGATTCCCGCCCGACTACGCCCGCAACAGCATTCCCACCCTTGCCCAGTACCCGGACGGCCAGACGCTGCCGACGCCGGCCGGCATCGACTTCACGCCCGGCCACCTGCTGGGCTCCGTGTCCGGTGGACTAGGCTTGGAGCCGTTCCTGGCCGAACGCGGCCACCAGTTCGTGGTGACCGCGGACAAGGATGGACCCGACTCGGTATTCGAGAAGGAGTTGACCGACGCCGACGTGGTCATCTCGCAACCGTTCTGGCCCGGCTACCTGACAGCCGAGCGGATCGCCAAGGCGCCCAACCTCAAGCTGGCCATCACCGCCGGCATCGGCTCCGACCACGTCGACCTGCAGTCGGCCATCGACCGGAACATCACCGTCTGCGAGGTGACGTGGTGCAACAGCATCAGCGTCGCCGAGCACGCGGTCATGCAGATGCTGGCGCTGGTGCGCGACTACATCCCGCAGTACGGCTGGGTCGTCCGCGGCGGCTGGAACATCGCCGACGCCATCTCCCGCTCCTACGACATCGAGGGGATGGACGTGGGCGTGGTGGCGGCCGGCCGTATCGGCCTGGCGGTGCTGAGGCGGATGAAGCCGTTCGACGTCAACCTCCACTACACCGACCGGCACCGGCTGCCGGACGACGTCGAGCAGGAGCTTGGCGCGACCTACCACGACACGGTCGAGTCCCTGGTCGCCGCCTGCGACGTGGTCAGCATCCACTGCCCGCTCCACCCGGAGACCGAGCACATGTTCGACGACGCCCTGATCGCCAAGATGCGGCGCGGGTCGTACCTGGTGAACACCGCGCGCGGCAAGATCTGCGACCGCGACGCCATCGTGCGCGCCCTGGAGAGCGGCCAGCTCGGCGGGTATGCCGGCGATGTCTGGTTTCCGCAGCCGGCGCCCAACGACCACCCGTGGCGGTCGATGCCCAACCACGCGCTGACGCCGCACACCTCCGGCACCTCGCTGTCCGCCCAGGCCCGTTACGCGGCCGGCGTCCGCGAGATCCTGGAGTGCTGGTTCGACGGCACGCCGATCCGTGACGAGTACCTGATCGTGCAGGGAGGCGGACTCGCCGGCACGGGAGCCCACTCCTACAGCGAGGGCGACGCCACCGGCGGTTCGGAGGAAGCGGCCAAGTTCAAGTCGGGTTAGGCTCGGTTAGGCTGACGCCGGCGCTCCGTAAGGCCGTCACGGGTCCGAAGACTCCACGAAGCGACGTCGATTCGGCTTTCTTCCCACTCGGAGCAGACTCGGTTCTTTCGGCTTCGCGACCGACCGGGCGTCGCATGGCCCTCTACCCGCATGGGCTTGTCGGGCTTAACCTATAACCTATCCTTGAGGACACGAAGGACGATTACCTCGCCACGGCGGTGCTGCACGTATCCACCAAGGTACTGAAGGTGTAATCGATCGAAGGCGTGAGATGTCATTTGTTCTAGAAGATAGAAATTACAGAATTCGCGATGACCGACAAAGTCATCGTTCGCGTCAGTCGATCTGACGGCTTACCCACGGACCCAAGCCAGCAATAGTAGACTGGCCCAGAAACCTCCCCTTAAGTTGGTCGTCACGTTCCCTAAATGAGCGCTTTAGGTCACCTGAATTGAGCCGGCTATGGGCGATTTTGAGTCTGTCAAGACTTCGTGGTCCTTTCGCTCCCCTTACATCCTTGCACATCCACGCCCGAACACGACGGTCAGCCGATCGCAGAAATAACACCCACGCGGCGTAAGCATCAATTGGATCAGAAGCATCAAGATATGATCGCCACCAATGACGTGCGCATGCCTCGATCCACCTGGAGCGGGCTGCTTCGGCAATAAGACCATCATGGACTGTCGTGATTTCACCTTCCGGCCAGGCTCCAACTAGTGGTAGCCTATTGTTTGCAGTGAAGCCTGAGCCTCTTGCAAAACTCCGGGGATTCCCTTGGTTGCAGACGGCTGTCCGT
>JAPPNY010000185.1 GCA_028818385.1 Spirochaetaceae bacterium | reverse complement strand
ACGATCGCTTGCTACTTCAGCCCTCGTAAGGTGGGGTTCAGCGGACGCTTACATCGGTTCTCCTCGATCCAGCTTGAGCAAAGGCTTGGAGGTCCTGTCAACAGGTGTGTCACCTCGTCCTCAAGCAATCCCTGCAGCCATTGCTGAATTGATGGGCGTGTGAGGCAGCGGACGCGCAGGAGGCCGTTCGTCCAACTGGCGCAGCCGCCGTACCTTATGCCCGCGGGAGTCCGTGGAGGGCACGATGAAGGTGGTAACGTTCGCGCGCTTCGTCGCGCGCGGGATCGCTCTGTGCTGGGGCGCCGGGAAGGTGCTGTTCCTTGGCAGCATGTTGTCGTCGGTCGTAGCCGCGTTGGTGGTGCCTCTACAGATACTGCTACTGGCGACGACCGTCGATCTGGTCTCGGACGTGGTCGGATCGGGGTCGGCCGTTGAGGGGCTGGAGGCGCTCGCGTTTCCCGTAGCCGCGATGGCGGTGCTGTGGTTGCTGGGCGGAGTGATGGGACCAGTCGGGGACTCACTCGGACGGCTCTTCATGTTGAAGCTTGAGCGTCATGTGCAGGGCCAGCTTCTCCGCAAGGCGTCGGCGCTCGACTTGGCGCTCTTCGACGATCAGCGGTTCTACGACAAGCTGTCGATAGCCAAACGGGATTGCCGCCATGTCGGCGATCTGCCGATAGCTCTGGTGTTCTCGGTGCGTTCATGGATCACGTTGGTCTCGGTGTTGGGGCTGCTGGCAACATTCACGCCGTGGGCCGTGCTCATCCTGAGCGCTACCGTGATACCGGAGCTTCTGTTCCGGAGTCGTGTCAACAGTCGCCTGTACAGGATGTGGAATGACCAAGCCCCGATTCGTCGGCTGTGCTCGTACTTCGAGTCGCTGCTCGCCGACCGTGAGCCGGCCAAGGAGACCCGCCTGTTCGGGCTTGGAGCCTCACTGCTAAAGCGTTTCGGCCGGGCTCAGGTCGATTTGTACCGGCAGGAGCGGCGCATCCTGGGTGTCGAGATCCGCGGCCTGGGCCTGTTGGGACTGCTGTCCGTGGCCGGGACGGTGGCTATCTGGACCTGGGCCGCGGCCGATGCGGTGCGTGGCGCGCTTGCGCTCGGTACGCTGGTGATGGTGTTCCAGTCGGCCGAAAGAGCGCGGGCTCAGCTCCAGGACTCCGCCCGAGGCGCGGGAATGGTGATCGAGAGCCGGCTGTACGCGCAGAGCTACTTCGACTTCATCGACCTCGACCCCGGGGATTACGCCGGCTCGCTACGACCAGCCGAGCGGCAGGTGGCTGTGCCGACCTCTGTGACCGATGGCATCGATCTGACCGGCGTGTCGTTCGAATACCCGGGCACCGAACGGCCCGTGCTCCGGAACCTCGACCTTCGGCTGCGCGCCGGCGAGCGGGTGGCGATCGTGGGCGAGAACGGGGCCGGCAAGACCACGCTGGTCAAGCTGCTCACGCGCCTCTATGACCCGACGGGCGGCAGCATCGAGATCGACGGCGTCGATTACCGCGACTACGACGTCTCCGGGTTGCGGAAGCTCTTCGGGGTGGCGTTCCAGGACCATGTCGAGTTCCACCTCACCGCCCGCGAGAACGTCGGCTTCGGCGACATCGAGCGGCTGGACGATACGGAAGCGATCATGGACGCCATCCGCGGCGCCGCCGCGCAGGAGATGGTCGAGCAGTTGCCGAGCGGGCTCGACACCATGCTGGGCCGCACGCTGGGTGAAGGCACGGACCTGTCGGGCGGACAGTGGCAGAAGCTGGCGCTGGCGCGGGCGTTCTTTCGCGATGGGGCGGTGCTGATCCTGGACGAGCCCACCGCCGCGCTGGACGCGCGTGCCGAGCACGAGTTGTTCGACCACATCCTGGCGGAGAGCCGCGGGCGCACCACGATCATCATCTCGCACCGTTTCTCGACAGTGCGCAGCGCCGACCGTATTCTCGTGCTCCATGAAGGGGAGATCGTCGAGGACGGCGATCACGCAAGCCTGATGGAGCACAACGGCCGCTACGCCGAGATGTTCCGCCTGCAGGCCAGCCGCTACACCGATCCGCCTGCCGAACAGGACGAGGAACCGGAGCAGGAGTGAACGCTCCGGCACGCCCCAACCTCGTCCTGATCTCGGCCGACCAGTGGCGCGGCGACGTGCTCGGCGTCGCCGGCGACCCGGTGATCCACACGCCGGGCATCGATGCCATGGCCGCCAGCGGCCACTACTTCCCGCGCGCGGTCACCGAGCTGCCGTCGTGCGTGGGCGCGCGGCGCACGCTGTTCAGCGGGCAGTGGCCGGTGACGCACGGCATGACCGGGTTCGACGACCTGGAGCCGTGGCCGGAGCCCGACACCCTGTGCCGGGTCTTCCAGCGCAACGGCTACCGGACCTACGGCATCGGCAAGCGGCACGTCTATCCGCAGGACGCCCGCCACGGCTTCGACCTGCTGCGCACGCATGAGGAGGGCCGCTTCCTGAGCCCCGGCTACCGCGACGACTACCTGTCCATGCTCGCCGAGGCGGGCTGGGGCGACTTCGGCCTGTTCGGCGCGGGCGTCACCAACAACAGCTACCACGGACGCGCCAGCGTGCTGCCGCCGGAGCTGCACGTCACCACCTGGACCGCCACCGAGGCGATCCGGGTGATGGAGGACCACGTCCGGACGTATGGCCGCGACCAACCGTTCTTCCTGTACGTCTCCTTCAGCAAGCCGCATCCGCCGTGGGACCCGCCGGCGCACTTCTTCGACCACTACTACGGCGATCCCGATCTGCCGATGCCCGTGATCGGGGATGCCGCCGGCTACGTCAGCGCGCCCAGCCCGTTCGTGGCCGGCACGCGCGGGCCGCTCCCCGAGGGCGAGGTCTTCCAGCTCAAGGCCAGGGATCTGCGCCGCGCGCGCGCCGCCTACTACGGGCTGATCGACCAGATCGACGCCCAGATCACCCGCCTGGCCTACCACCTGTGGCGCTCCCTGATGGTGCGCAACACCATCTTCGCCTTCGTCGCCGACCATGGCGAGATGCTCGGCGATCACCACTGGTGGGCGAAGTCGGTGGGATACGAGGGCTCCATCCGCGTGCCGTTCGTCCTCAGCTTCCCTCAGGAGATGCCGCTGCCGACCAACCGCATCTATCCCGACGCGACCGTCGGGCTGGCCGACCTGATGCCCACTGTGCTGGACGCGTGCGGCCTGCCGATCCCGGAGCGCTGCGACGGAGCGTCGCTGATGCCGCTGATTTCAGGCGAGGCGGACCGCCTCGACCGCGGCCATCTGCACGGCGAGCACCTGGAGTACGGCCACTTCCTGCTCGACCACACCGGGAAGTTCATCTGGCACTACCGGATGGGCGTGAAGGAATACTACGACCTGCAGGACGACCCGACCGAGTGTCGCAACCGCTACGGTGACGACCCGCGGTCGCTGGCGCTGGAGGAGCGGCTGAAGGCGCTGCTGGCCGACCAGGGACGCGAGGACGACTTCATGCGCGGAGGCGAGCTGGACGACGCGACCGCGCAGTCCCACACCCACGAGCCGCCCGCGTACGCGCGGTAGCCGGATTCGACGCAGGAGGTTTTCATGACGCCGTTACCCACCACCAACCAGGGTTGGCTCGAGCTTGGCAATCGGTATCTCCTTCGGCATCCGATGCGGACCGCTCCGCTGGTGCCCGAGCGTGGCGAGGGAATCTACCTGTGGGACGTGGAGGGCCGGCGGTTCATCGACTTTCAGTCCGGTCAGCTCTGCGTGACGCTCGGCCACTCCCACCCGGAGTACGTGCAGGCGCTGTGCGACCAGGCACGGAAGATCGTTCAGATCGGAAGCACCTTCATAGCGCCGTCAGAGGTGCTGTTGGCGAAGAAGATGGCCGAGATCGCACCGGATCCGCTGCAGAAGTCCTTCTTCGCGTGCACGGGTTCCGAATCGAACGAGATGGCGCTGCGCCTGGTCAGGAAGTACACGGGCCGTTTCGAGGTGATCGCGCTCATGCGCGGCTACCACGGGCAGTCGTACGGCAGCGCATCCATCACCGGGCGGGGCGGCATGCTGCGCGAGGGATACGGTCCCATGCCCACGGGCGCCGCGTTCGTCCCGCCGCCCTACGCCTATCGCTGCCAGTTCTGCCGCGATGAGGCCTGCTGCAACCTGGGCTGCGCCGATGCGGCGGAGTACGTCCTCGACACCGCGACCTCCGGCCGGCCGGCGGCGTTCTTCTTCGAGCCGCTGATGAGCGCTGCCGGACAGATCGTGCCCTCCCGGGAGTGGATACGCCGGATGGTCGAGATCTGCCGGAGCCGGGACATTCTGATGGTGGCGGATGAAGCGCTGACCTGCTTCGGCCGGACAGGCCGATGGTTTGCCTTCGAGCACTTCGACTTCGTGCCCGACCTCGTCACCTGCTCGAAGGGGCTCGGCGGCGGCGTGCCCCTGTGCGCGGTCCTCACCAGCGCCGAGATCGCCGATGCGGCAGTGGAACGGGGGTTCATGCCGTTCTCGTCCCACGCCGGAGATCCGCTGCTCTGCGCCACCGGCCTGGCGAATCTCGAGATCGTCGACCGCGATGATCTCGTGGAGAACGCCCGGCGGGTAGGCGGCTACTTCATGGACAAGCTCAAGGCGCTGGAGAGCGAACTGGCCATCGTCGGCGAAGCCCGCGGCCTCGGCCTGTGTCTGGGCCTGGAGCTGGTGACCGACAAGAAGAGCCGCGAGCCCAATTTCCCCGCTGCTGCCATGGCGACCAACTATTGCTACGAGCACGGCCTGTGGCTGCCGATCGTTCCGATGGTGCAAGACGAAAACCCGCTGAGTCGGCGTTTCATGGAGATCTCGGGCTCCCACGTCCTGCGCTTCATGCCGCCGATCACCGTCACCGAGGCGCAGATCGACGAAGCCATGGACGTCATCGAGGCAAGCCTCCGGCTCGCGGAAGATGCATGCGCGTCGGCGTAGATTCCGGCGGCACGTTCACGGACGTGGTCGCCTTCGACCCGGAACGCAGCCGCCTTGTGTTCCACAAGGTCGGCTCGACACCGGACGACCCGGCGGCGGGCATCGTCAGCGGCGCGCTGGGAGCCGCCGAGCGGGCCGAGGCGCAGCCGGCCGACGTGGCGATGCTCATCCACGGCACGACGGTCGCCACCAACCAAGTGCTGCAGCGCGCCGGGGCGCGGGTCGCGCTGATCACCACCGCCGGGTTCCGGGACGTGCTGCACATCCAGCGCCAGTCGCGGCCGCTCATGTACGACCTGCGCGCCCGCCGCACCGCGCCGCTGGTGCCGCGCGAGCTGCGCTTCGAGGTGCGCGGGCGCATGCGCTTCGACGGCACGGTGCAGACGCCCGTGGATCGCTCGGATCTGGCCGCCGTGATCGACGCCATCCGTGATGCGGGCGTGCAGGCGGTCGCCGTCGGGCTGCTGCACAGCTACACCAATCCCCTCCACGAACGGGAGATAGGCGAGGAGGTGGCGCGCCGGCTGCCGGGTGTCGCCGTCAGCCTGTCGCACGAGCTGATGGGCGAGCACGGCGAGTTCGAGCGGTTCAGCACCTGCGTGATGAACGCCTTCGTGCAGCCGGGGATCGAGCGCTACGTCACCCGGCTGGGCGCAGGGCTGCGCGAGGCCGGCTTCACGGCGCCGCTGTACGTGATGAAGTCCAACGGCGGAGTGATGACCGCCGAGTCGGCCGCGCGCCGCTGCGTGGAGACGGTGCTCTCCGGGCCTGCCGGCGGCGTGGTCGCGGGCGCCGCCGTGGCGCGGGCGCGCGGGGCCGCCGACCTGATCACCTGCGACATGGGCGGCACCAGCTTCGACGTCGGCGTCATCCAGGACGGCGACATCCCGTTCGCCCGCGACACGGAGATGGGCGGCCTTGCCCTGGGCGTGCCGATGCTGGACCTGCACACCGTGGGCGCCGGCGGCGGGAGCATCGCCTGGCTGGACGCCGGCAACGCCCTGCGCGTGGGGCCGCGTTCGGCCGGCGCCGTCCCGGGACCGGCCTGCTACGGCACCGGCGGCAGCGAGCCGACGGTTACCGACGCCGACCTGGTGCTTGGCCGGCTGGGGACCCGGACACTGCTGGGCGGTGGCATGACCCTGGACCGGGAGGCGGCCGAGCGCGCGATCCACGACCGCGTCGCCGCGCCGCTCGGCCTGGACGTCGCCGAGGCAGCCGAGGGGATCGTGCGCGTGATCAACGCCACCATGACCGCCGCCATCCGCAAGCTGACCATCGAGCGCGGCCACGATCCGCGCCGGTTCGCGCTCTGTCCGTTCGGCGGCGCCGGTCCCATGCACGGCGCGGAGCTGGCAGCCGAGTTGGGCGTCGCCGAGACCGTGATCCCGATCGCCCCCGGCGTGCACTCCGCGCTCGGGCTGCTGATGACCAACCTGCGCGAGGACCGCACCCGCACGCTGGTGCGCCGGCTGGACGCCACGGCCGTGGAGGAGCTGAGCGCCGTGCTGGGCGACCTGGAAGCGGAGGGGCGCGCGCAACTCCGCGCGCACAACGGCGTCGCGCCGGCCGTCAGCCGCGCGGTCGGGCAGCGCTACCTGGGCCAGCGTTACGAGCTGTCGGTGCCGGTCGGCGCCGAGCTTCCGGCGCTGGAGAAGCTGGGCGACCGGTTCCACGCGCTGCACGACCAGCGCTACGGCTACCGGCGCGACGACCACCCGGTGGAGGTGGCCAGCGCCTGGGTCGCGGTCGAGCACGACCTGCATCCTCTGGAGCTGCCCACGGTGCCGGCGGCTCACGCGGAGCCCGCGCCGCGGCGGATGCGTGCGGCCCGCTTCGCAGGCGTCGAGCGGGAGGTGCCGGTGTACGTCCGCGACGACCTGGGAGCGGGTTGCTCCATCCACGGACCGGCGATCATCGAGCAGCTCGACGCCACCTCGGTCGTGCCTCCGGATCACCGGATGGTGGTGGATCGCTTCGGCCACCTGGTGGTATCGCGGTGATCGATCCCATCACGCTCGAGATCATGCGCAACCGCTGGCTGGGGATCGCAGAGGAGTGTTGCGCAGCCCTGGTGCGCGCCAGCTACTCCACCAACATCAAGGACCGGCGCGACTGCTCGGTAGCGCTGGCAACGCCCGACGGGACGATCGTCGCGCAGGCGGAAGTGGGCACGCCGCTCCACCTCGGCATCATGCCCGGTGTGCTCGGAGCGATCCTTGCCGAGTTCCCGCCGGACACCATGCAGCCGGGCGACATGTACGCCAGCAACCTGCCCTATCCGGAGGGGCCCGGGCACCTGCCCGACCTCTCGCTGGTGGCGCCCATCTACCACGGTGGCGAGCTGGTGGCCCTGTCGGCTTCCACCGCCCACCACGTGGACATGGGCGGCTACGCGCCGGGCAGCATGCCGTTCGGGGTGACCGAGATCTACCAGGAGGGCCTGCAGATCCCGCCGACCGCGCTGGTGCGCGGCGGCGAGCTGCAGGAGCCGATCCTGCGTCTTATCGAGCAGAACGTCCGCACCCGGATCGAGGTGCGCGGCGACCTGATGGCCCAGTACGCCACCGCCCGCACCGCGGAGCGGCGCGTCGCGGAGCTGCTGGACGCAGGCGACGGCCGGCTGGCGCTCGACGCCATCCCCGCGATCCTCGATCACGCGGAGGCGTGCATGCGCGCCGGCATCCGCGGGCTGCCCGACGGGGTGTACCGGTTCCACGACTACATGGACGACGACGGTGTCACCGACGACCCGGTGCGCATCGCCGTCGAGATCCGCGTGCACGGCGACGAGCTGACCGTCGACTTCGACGGCACCAGTGCCCAGGTCGCCGGCCCCCTGAACGCGCGGCTGAGCGCCGCGCGCGCCGCCGTCTACTACACCTGCAAGGCCGTGATCGACCCCGACCTGCCCACCTCGGCCGGGGCCTACCGCCCCATACACGTCACCGCCCCGGAAGGGACGGTCATGAACGCCACCTTCCCGGCGGCCATCGGCAACGCCAACATCCTCACCGACCAGCGTGTGGTCGACGTGCTGATGGGGGCGCTGGCGCAGTGCGTGCCGGAGCGGGTCTGCGCCGCCTGCTCGGGAGAGATGAACCTTCTCAATATCGGGGGCGTCGACGACCGTCCCGACGCCCTCGACTCCTACTACAACTACGTGGAGACCTACGCCGGCGGCCAGGGGGCGATGCACGACCTGGACGGCGAGGACGGCGTGCACACCCACCTGACCAACACTCGCAACGCGCCGGTGGAGGTGATCGAGCGCACCTACCCGCTGGAGGTGGTGCGCTACGGACTCGTCCCGGACACCGAGGGCGCCGGCCGCCGGCGCGGCGGCTGCGGCATGGTCCGAGAGCTGCGCTGCCTGGGCGAGCGCACCGTGGTCACCGTCGGCGCCGACCGCCGCCGCTTCACCCCCTGGGGGCTGGCCGGCGGGGAGAACGCTACGGGATCGATGCTCACCGTGACCGCCGCCGACGGCACGGTGCGGGTGCTGCCGACCAAGGCGTTCATTGAGCTGAACCGCGGCGACGTGCTCACCGTCCAGACGCCGGGCGGCGGCGGCTGGGGAGCGCCGGCCGAGCGCGAGCCAGACCGGCTGGAGCGCGATGTGCGCGCCGGCCTGATCAGCCCCGAGCGCGCGCGGGAGGTGTACGGCAGCGACCCTGCCTGAGAGATCCGAACGTTGCCCCGATCACCGACGGCGTCGTACCATCGCGCCCTCTCCGCTGGACCATGCCGCTGACGTACTACACGCACGCACGCCGCGACGAGCCCAAGGTCGCGCTGACCTTCGACGACGGCCCGAACCCGCCGCGCACCGACGAGATCATGGACATCCTGGAGGCGAAGGGGGCGCGCGGCACCTTCTTCGTGCTCGGCAAGTGGGTCGAGCGGTGGCCGCAGGCGGCGGAGCGCATCGTGCGGCGCGGTCACTGCATCGGCAACCACAGCCACGTCCATCACGCGCACGTCGGCGACTTCGACCGCGCCGAGGCCGTGATCGGCAATCTCCTGGGCCGCCCCACGCGGTTCCTGCGCGCCCACTACTTCAACTACTTCACCTGCCTGTACTCGCCGCTTGCGATGTCCGAGTCGATGGCGATCGTCGACTCCGACGTCAACCCGGCCGACTACGCCAAGACCGATCCGCGGGAGATCGTCGACGCCACCCTCGAACATCCGTCGCTCGCCGCCGGGTCGATCATCGACCTGCACGACAGCGGCGAGACGGACGACGACGGGCTTCGCCTGGCACGGCCGCTGCCGCTGATCGCGGCTCTGCCGACGATCATCGACGGCCTGCAGGCGCAGGGCTTCCAGCTCGTCGGCCTGGACCAGATGACCCTGGTCGACCCGGTCGAGTGGCAGCCGGACGACCGCGCGACCTACGCGTCGCCTGAGGCGCGCGCCGCGGTGTACGAGCTCGGCCGGCAGCGATGAACCTCGCCCTCAACATCTGCTCATCAACCCTTGTTCACGAAGGAGGAGACTAAAGTGAACATCCGTATCAGACCCGTGTCGTTCGTCGTGCTGGCGGTCGCGCTGGTGCTCGGCGGCGGCGCGGCCGTGGCACACGACGACGTCCTGGTGATCGCCATTTCGGGCGACATCGAGACGCTCGACCCGCCGTTCTCGCGCTTCCAGCGCTCGAACGAGACCAACCTGAACGTCTACGACCAGTTCTTCCGCTACGGGAGTCGCGACACCGGTCAGGGCTACAGCATCGCCGACACCGGCACGATCGAAGGCGCAGCCGTCGAGTCGTGGGAGTGGTCGGACGACGGAACGTCGATCGTGCTGAACATCCGTCAGGGCGCGACCTTTCCCAAGACAGGCCGCGAGCTGACCGCCGACGACTTCATCTACTGGTTCGACCGCGCGCACGGGACCGAGTCCGGCACCGCCTGGAACGTCAACACCGCCGGCATCACCTCGTACGAGAAGACCGGCGACCACCAGGTGACCCTGCAGTTCTCGAACCCCAGCCCGTGGTTCTTCTTCCTGTTCCGCGACCAGTCGCAGGGGCCGATGGACCACGTCGAGGCGCAGGAGCACGTCGAGTCCGACGATCCGTGGGCGACGCGCTGGCTGGCCAAGAACGACGTCGGCTCCGGCGAGTACTACGTCGAGAGCTGGGAGGCCGGCGTGCAGATGGTCCTGAGCGCCAACCCCGACTACTGGGCCGGTCCCGCCTTCTTCGAGAAGGTCATCCTGCAGATCGTCCCCAACTCGGCCGATCGCGCGCTGCTGCTGCGCGAGGGAGAGGTCGACATCGCCACCGGGCTGTCGACGGACGAGCTTTCCGCCCTGCGCGGCTCAGACGGCGTCAAGGTGCTTTCGATCCCGACGCGCAACCAGATGATCTTCGGCCTCAACGTGCAGCGTGAGCCGTTCGACGACGTGCGCGTCCGCCAGGCGCTGTCCTACGCCGTGCCGTACGATGCGATCGCGCAGGGGATCTTTGGCGGCAACGCCCTGGTGTCGGCCGGTCCGATTCCGGTCGGCGGGCAGTATCACGACGGCAGCCTGTGGCCGTACGGCTTCGACCTGGACAAGGCGTCCGCACTGCTGACGGAGGCCGGCTACGGCGACGGGTTCGAGTTCACGCTGGACATCGCCTCGGGCGTGCCCACCACCGAGCAGATCGCGGTCGTCTTGCAGGACGCGTTCAAGGACATCGGCGTCACCATGAACATCAACCTGCAGCCCTCGGCGGTGTTCGCCGAGCAGCTCGGCACGCTGGAGCACCACGCGTGGATGCGCGACCTCCTGTGGTACGTGGATGACGCCGGCTATACCGGCGACCTGTTCTTCCGCACCGGCGCGGTCGCCAACTGGATGGGCTATGGCGACGAGGAGCTGGACGCCGTCATCGACGAGCTGACCGTCACGCTGGACGCGGGCCGCAAGGCCGAGCTGTCGACGCGCTACCAGGAGATCCTGATCGAGGCAGCGCCGGCGCTCTACATCTCGGAGATGCCGTTCGAGATCGCGATGCGAGACGACATTCACGGCTACGTGCAGTTGCCCGACAACCTGATGTGGTACTGGCCGCTGTACCGCGGCGACGGCTGATCCCGGCGCCGCCTTGTTCCGTTTGCGGGGTGCAGGTGCTCGGCGCCGGCACCCCGCTTCGCGTTCTGCGCCGTTCGGTGACCGTGCCGTGACCCATGCTTGAGTCCGCGCGCGAGTGGGCGCTGTTCCTGCTCAAGCGGATCGGCATCCTGGTCATCTCGCTGCTGGGCGTGTCGATGATCACCTTCGCGGTCACGCACGCCATCGGCAACCCCGTCTACCTGCTGGTCGGTCCCAAGCACAACCAGGAGATGCTCGACAACCTGACCCGCGAGCTCGGATTGGACCGCCCGCTGTACGAGCGCTACGTCAACTACCTGGGCAACCTGGCCCGCGGCAACCTCGGCGTCTCCCGCTACTCCTACAATCCGGTGCTCACCGACATCCGCGCTCGCCTGCCGGCCACCCTGGAGCTGTCCACCTGCGCGTTGCTGCTGGGGGTGCTGTGGGCGGTGCCGGCGGGGGTGGTCGCCGGCATCCGCCGCCGCGGCGTGTTCGCCCGGCTGGCGGACGTGGCCGCGCGCGGCGGCGTCTCCATGCCGGGATTCTGGCTGGGGCTGCTGTTGATCTTCGTGTTCTTCGCGGAGCTGGGCTGGCTGCCCGCGCCGCTCGGCCGCCTGGACCGGGACTTCACCCGGCCGCCGTACGTCACCGGGTGGTACACCATCGACGCCCTGCTGGCCGGCGATACCGGGGCGTTCCTGTCCAGCGTCCGCCACCTGATCCTGCCGGCGGTGACGCTGGCGTTCACGACGAGTCCCAGCACCCTGCAGATCACGCGCAACAAGATGCGGGAGGTGATGCAGAGCGACTACATCCGCACCGCCAGGGCGTTCGGGATGCCGGATTCGACCGTCCGCCGCTACGCGCTGCGCAACATCCTGGGACCGGTCATCACCATGATCGCCATGACCTACGGCTACCTGCTGAGCGGCACCGTCCTGGTCGAGGTGGTGTTCACCTGGCCGGGGCTGGGGCTGTACGCGGTCGATGCCATGAACCACTCCGACTACGAGCCGATCATGGGGGTCGTGCTGCTGACGGCCGCCTTCTACCTGTCCATCTACCTCGCCGCGGACGTCGTCAACGCGATGCTCGATCCGCGCGTGCGCAGCCGGGACTGAGCGTGGCTTCCGCCGACGCCGTGCCTGCCGCGGAGACCTTGACCGACACGCCGCGGGCGGGCTTCTACCGTCGCCTGGAGAATGCCAACGGCGCGGCGCGGGTGCGGGTCAACCTCGCCCTGCTGTCGCTGCTGATCGTGCTGGGCGCGGTCGCTCCGCTGCTGCCGCTGCAGGACCCGGTCGATCCGAACCCGCTCTCCCGGTTCGCGCCGCCCTCGCGCGAGCACTGGTTTGGCACCGACACCAACGGCATGGACGTGTTCTCCCGCACGATCCACGCGATTCGCGTCGACTTCTCGCTGGCGCTGAGCTCGGTGCTGATCGGCATCCTGGCCGGCGTGCCGCTGGGCGCCTTGGCCGGCTACTTCGGGGGCCGGTTCGACACCGTGGTGACGCGGATCACGGAGGTGTTCCAGGGCTTTCCACAGATCCTGTTCGGCATGGCGGTGCTGGCGGCCGCCGGCAACACGCTGGTCAACCTGGTGCTGATCATCGCGTTCTACAACGTGCCGGTGTACAGCAAGATGGTTCGCAGCGCGGCCGTGCCTCTGCGCGAGGCGGACTTCGTGCTGGCGGCGCGGGTGTTCGGCAACTCGCCGCTGTCGGTGGTGTTCCGGCACGTCATCCCCAACACGCTGGTGCCGGTGTTCTCGCAGCTCCCGCTGAGCTGCGCCTACGCGGTGCAGATGATCGCGGGCCTGAGCTTCATCGGGCTGGGCGTCTCCATCCCGACGCCGGAGTGGGGCTCGATGATCCAGCTCGGCGCCAATCAGATGGTGTTCGGCAAGTGGTGGGCGTCGGTGTTTCCCGGCCTGGCACTGTTCGGATCGGTCTGGGTGCTCAACAACGTCAGCGACCTGCTCGGCTCGCTGGTGGTCCGGCGGGCATGACGCCGTGGCGTTGCTGTCGATCCGCGACCTGGCCGTGGAGTTCCTCGTCGACCGCGAGACCATTCACGCCCTGCGCGGCGTGACCATGAGCCTCGAAGAGGGGTCGCGCACGGCGGTCGTCGGCGAGAGCGGCTCGGGCAAGACGGTGACCGCGCTTAGCGTTCTGCGGCTGCTGCCACCCACGGCGCGGATCACCTCCGGGCGGATCCATTTCGGCGACCAGGATCTCACGGCGCTGGACGATGCTCATCTGGGCGAGATCCGCGGATCGCAGGTGGCGATCATCTTCCAGCACGCCGCGGCGGCCCTCAATCCGCTCTGGCCGGTCGGCCGCCAGATCGCGGACGTCTATCGCCGCCACCGGGGAGGATCGCGGCGCGAGGCGTGGCAGCGGGCGGTCGAGGTGCTGGCCGCCACGGGCATCCCCGACGCGGCCGCGCGTGCGCGGGACTATCCGCACCAGTTCTCGGGCGGCATGGCGCAGCGGGTGATGATCGCGATGGCGCTGGTGTGCTCGCCGAAGTTGCTGATCGCCGACGAGCCCACCACCGGGCTCGACCTGACCATCCAGGTGCAGGTGCTCGATCTGATAGCCGAGGTGGTCGAGCGGCTGGGCGCGACGCTGATGCTCATCTCCCACGACCTGGCGGTCGTCGGCGCGCTCTGCGACCACGTGGTGGTGATGTACGCGGGCCAGGTGATGGAGAGCGGCACGACCGCGCAGGTGCTCGAAGAGTCGGCCAATCCGTACACGGAAGGGTTGGTGGCGTGCTTCGCCGAGGCAGAGGGCGGAGACATGCCGTCCATCCCGGGGCGGGCCCCGGACATGCGCCGGTCGCTGCCGGGCTGCGGATTCGCCGAGCGCTGCGCGCATGCCCAGGACATCTGCCGCGGGAGCCCGGCGCCGGTGGTCGAAGTCGCAGCCGGGCATCTCTCGCGGTGCCACTTCGCCGGGGAGCGGTAGCGCCCCAAACCCGTCGCCTCCGGCTCCGCGTTTGGCCCATCCCTGCCTTCCGCTTCGGAGTCTGTCGGCTTCCCGCTTGAGCGGCAATCCGCCAGACTCCTCGCGGCGTGGACGATCAGCCGCTGCTCCGTGTCGAGCGCTCGGTCAAGCGCTACGGGCTGCGCCGGCGCGGCCTGCGCCGCTCGCACGTGGCGGCCCTGGACGGCGTGTCGGTCGCGGTGCGGCGAGGCGAGTGCGTGGGCTTGGTCGGCGAGTCCGGCTCCGGCAAGTCGACGCTGGGCCGCTGCGTGCTCAACCTCACGCCGCTGGATGCGGGCCGCATCGTGTTTCAGGGACGAGAGATCCAGGCGCTCGGCGAACGCGACTGGCGGCCGCTGCGCCGGCAGTTGCAGATGGTGTTCCAGAACCCGCTGACCTCGTTCAACCCGATGATGACCATCGAGCAGTCGCTGCGGGACGCGTTGCGCCACACGACCGGCATGGAGGCCGCGGCGCGGCGCAACCACGCGCGGGTGTTGCTGGAGCAGGTGCAGCTCGATCAGCGGTTCGCGGCGCTCTACCCCTACGAGCTGTCGGGCGGCCAGTTGCAGCGCGCCGCCATCGCGCGCGCACTGGCACCGGGCCCCGACTTCCTGTTCCTGGACGAACCGACCGCCGCCCTGGACATGTCGATCAAGGGGCAGATCGTCAATCTGCTCAGGGACCTGCAGCGCCGCCACGAACGGGCGCTCATCTTCGTGTCGCACGACCTGCGGGCGGTACGCTACGTGGCCGATCGCATCTGCGTGATGTACCAGGGGCAGGTCGTGGAGCAGGGCAGCCGCGCGGCGGTGTTCGACCGGCCCCGTCATCCCTACACGCGCGCCCTGCTGGCCGCGACGCTGATCGGGCGAGGCGCGCGCGCCGCGTCGACCGCGCCGGGCGGTGACAACGAACCCGCGGACCGGTCCCCGGAGGGATGCCGGCTGGTCGGCCGCTGTCCGTTCGCCCACGAACGCTGCCGGCGGGAGCCACAGGAGTTGCGCCCGATCGCGCCGGGCCACGAGGTTCGCTGCTGGCGCTCGGAGGAGCTCCCCGCGGCCGGGTGAGCCAACGTAATGGCCGACATTTAACGCATAAAATTGCATAACAGTCGCACATTTATTCGTTACTATGGTCGAATTTGCAAACTCTATTTCGCCAATCACGCGTTGACGAGTGCGCGCATCTCGTTGCAATATGCCGGGTCAATGAGGTTAAGCGGATGAGCGTAGTGATATTGGGATTCTCCGGCGGACTCGATACTACCTTCAGCGTATTGAAGCTCAAGGAAGCGGGCCATGACGTGGTGGCGGTCACCGTGGACATCGGACAAGAGATGCATGCGGACCGGATCCGCGCACGCGCCGAGGAAGCAGGTTGCGCTGATTTCGTTCTGGTGGACGGCGTAGCCGACTTCTCGGAGTTTTTCATCGCTCCGGCGATTCAGGCAAACGCGCTCTACCAGGACGCGTATCCGTTGGCGACGGCACTTGGCCGCCCGTACATCGCCTATTGCCTTTGGCACGTGGCTCGCTCGCGCGGCACGACGCTGCTGAGCCATGGATGCACCGGGAAGGGCAACGATCAGGCACGGATAGAGCTCGGCGTGCGCGCGCTGATGCCGGAGGCGTCGTTCATCAATCCGGTTCGTGACGACGGCTATTCGCGTGACACGGAGCTGGAGTACCTGCGTCGGCACGGTCTCGTACACGAGAGTGACGACTCGTTCCGGTTCAGCATCGACGATAACCTCTGGGGCCGGTCGATTTCGGCCGGCCCGCTGGAGGATCCGGACGCGCGTCCCCCGGACTCTGCGTTCGAGATCACGGCGAGTGTGCAGAACACGCCCGATGAGGCAGTCGAGCTCGACATCGAGTTCAAGCTGGGAGTTCCTGCTTCGATCGATGGAGAGGAGCTGTCGCTCGTCGATCTGATAGAGCGCCTCAACGGGATCGCCGGTCGGCACGGTGTCGGCAGAATCGACCACATGGAGGATCGCATCGTCGGTTTGAAGTCGCGGGAGGTGTACGAAGCGCCGGCAGCGGTCGTCTTGCTGCAGGCCCACAAGGCACTGGAGTCGCTCGTCCTGACCCGCTCCGCGATCGAGTTCAAACGCGGCGTTTCGCATGAATTTGCGCGACTCGTATACGACGGCATGTGGTTCACCTCGCATTGGATGGACCTGATGACGTACATCCGCAGCACACAGCGCCACGTCTCGGGCACGGTGAGCGTGCGACTGCACAAGGGCACGGCGACGGTCGTCGGCCGCCGCTCCGAACACTCGCTCTACTCGCGAGACCTCATGACCTATTCCGCAGGAAGCACGTTCAATCAGGCTGCCGCCAAGTCGTTCCTGGAGATCTATGGTCTGCAAGCCGTAAGCGACGCGGCTCGACAGTCAGGAGAGGAGGCGCGGACGAGCTCGATCGAGCCGGAAGGACCGACACGTCGCGCCTCGCTGCTGCCCTCGTCGCCAAACCCTGGTGTGAGCATGACGGAAGTTGCCCGGTGCGTCGCCGGAGCGCTGATACGCGACGGCAAGGTGCTGCTCGTCAAGAGATCGCCGCAAGCTCGGCATCATCCGAACGTGTGGGATCTGATTGGAGGGCATGTCGACGGAGATGAATCTCCGGCGGACGCGCTGCGCCGAGAGGTTCTCGAAGAGGTGCAGGTCACTATCAAGTCCTTTCGTCCACTGGGCACGATTCACGACCCGGTCGAGCCGGCCGAAGTCAGCGTGTTCGTCGTGTCCCGTTGGCGCGGCGAGCCGGTCAACGCCGCTCCGGATGAACACACCGAGATCGGTTGGTTCTCAGCAGATGAGCTGCCTCACTCGGAATCGTCGGAGGGTCATGAGCTTGTGGTGCAGGCATTGACGCAGGCCATGCGCGAATCCGCTGGCTGTGGTCGTCCCGATTGACTTGAAGCGTCACCGCCGGGGTGACCATAGCTGGTGCATGAGGGTAAGGTATGGGTGAGACGGCAATGGCTCTTGCAGACACCGACCTGGAGCGAATCGGCACCTACGTGAAGGGGAACCTCTACGGCTGGTTCGTCGAGGTGGCGCCGCACCTGGTCATCGGACCGCAGCTCCTGGAACGCATCGCGACGATCGAGCAGGAGCTCAAGGATCAGCGGGAGCTGATGGCTGTCCGGTTCGATGCGATGGACCGGCGGTTCGAGGAGACGAACGCACGCTTCGCGGAACGGTTCGACGCAGTGGACCAGCGGTTCGCTGCGGTGGACCAGCGGTTCGCTGCGGTGGACCGGCGGTTCGAGGAGATGGACCGCCGGTTCGAGGAGATGGGTAAACGGTCCGACGAGCGATTCGCAGCAGTCCATGTCCGATTCGAGGACATGAACAAGCGCTTCGAAGACATGAACAAGCGCTTCGATTCGATGCAGTGGCTGGTTGGCGGTGCGTTCGTCGTGATCGGGGTCCTGATGACCGTCTTCGAGTTCATTACCTGACGCGCGGGAACCGCGCCCCGGCTCACGGCCGGACGGTCAGGGTCTGGTTCGGCGCCAGGTCGCGCAGCGCGGTCCGGGTGCCGTCCGGCCAGTCGACGATCAGCTCATCCACGCTCGCCGCCGAACCCAGGCCGAAGTGCGCGGACAGCTCGGACGCGCCGAAGAAGCCGCCGGCTCCGACCGGGGCGCTTTGCGTGCGGCCGCCGGCAACCACCGTCACCACGGCGCCCCAGCCGTGCGGGGCCAGCCCCGAGCCGCGCGGCGGATCCAGGAACACACGCAGCCAGCCGGCGTCCCCGGCGCCGCTCGGGCCGTCCGGGTCGCCCAGGTCGTTGCGGAACAGGGACGGCCGCGAGTCGAAGTTGAAGATCACGATGTCGCGGTCGCCGTCGTCGTCGTAGTCCAGCGTGATCAGCGCGCGGCCCTGCAGGCGGTGCCGCAGCCCCACGGAGGCGGCGTCGACCGGCTCGAACGCCGGCACGCCGTCCGCGTCGGGGCCGGTGTTCCGGAACAGGAACGTCGGCTGATCCTCCCATTCGTAGAGGTCGGCTCCGTTCGGCGTGATCCAGCCGGTGGTGGTGACCAGGTCGCGCAAACCGTCGTGGTCCAGATCGACCGCCTCCACGCCCCAGCCCCAACCGGCGTCGCGCACCTGCGCGAGGCGGGCCACCTCGTCGAAGCGGTCGCCGCCGGTGTTGAGGTAGAGCGCGTTGCCCGTGCCGGGCGTCCGGTCGATCGGCCAACGCGTGGAGACGCTGGTCACGTACCAGTCCAGGCGGCCGTCGCCGTTCAGGTCGGCCACGGCTGAGCCCATGCCGTTCGCTTCGCGTCCGGTCCGGGAGGAGATGGTCCGGTCGGTGAAGGTGCCGTCGCCCTCGTTGCGGTAGTAGCGGCTCGTGCCGAAGTCGGCGGCCACGATCAACTCCGGGTAGCGGTCGCCGTTGAGGTCCACGAACTGTGCGGCAAAGGCGAGCACCAGGTCGTCCGCCACACCGGCGCGCGCGCCCACCTCCGTGAAGCCGCCGTCGCCGTCGTTGCGGAACAGCACGTTGCCGCGAATGCCGGACGCCCAGTTGCCCACGAACAGGTCCAGGTCGCCGTCCAGGTCGTAGTCCCCGAATGCCGCCGCCATGCCGCCGGCTCCGCGGTCCAGCCGGCCGTCCGGGTCGCGGTACGGCGCGCAGCAGGTGAACGTGCCGTCGCCGTTGCCGCGGTACAGCAGCAGGTGTCCGGGCGGCGGCAGTCCCGGCTCCTCCGGGCCTGCCGAAGGGATGAACAGGTCCAGCGAGCCGTCGCCGTCGAAGTCCGCGGCGGCCGCGCCGTGCGCGCGGTGGACGCGCGCCAATCCGGCGGGGACGGCGCGATCGATGAACGTGCCGTCGCGCCGGTTGATGAACAGGCGGTCGGGAGATCCGCCGCCGGTGGCATAGAACAGGTCCTGGGCGCCGTCGCCGTCGAAGTCGCCGGCGACCCCTCCGGGCGCGTGGGGCGGCGCGGAAAACGCGCCCGGATGCTCGCGGCCCAGGCCGGCCCGTACGCCCACTTCGCTGAACTGCAGCGGCGGCGTGGCGAGTGTGGCCGGCGCGGCCACAAGAACAGCGCAGAGCGCTCCCACGGTCATCACGCCGATCCAGGGCCGGTGGCGGTGGCGGACCCCTGGTTCGATCAACTCGGCACCGCCCCCAGCTCCTGCTCCAGGCGGCGCAGGACAGCATCGCCGACCGTCGCGGTGGTGGCGCGTCCCTGCAGGTCCGGTGTATGGGGACCCGCTGCCAGAACCGCCTGCACGGCGCGCTCGATGGCCGCGGCGGGACGGGAACGCCCCAGCGCGTCCAGCAGCATCGCGGCAGCCCGGCACGCCGCGATCGGGTTGGCGCGGCCGGTGCCGGCCAGATCGGGGGCGCTGCCGTGCACGGGCTCGGCGATCAGAGTGGCTCCGCCGGCGTTCGCCCCGGCCACCAGCCCCAGGCCGCCGACCAGCGCGGCGCCGGCGTCGCTGATGATGTCCCCGTACAGGTTGGGGGCCAGGATCACGTCGTACGAGTCCGGCTCACGGATCAGCCGATAGAGGTGCGAGTCGACGAGCTGTTCGTCGACGGCAACATCCGGAAACTCACGAGCGACGGCGAGGGCCGTCTCACGGAACAGGCCGTCGGTCAGGCGCAGCACGTTGGCCTTGTGCACGATCGTCACCCGAGCCGTGCCACCCCGCGTCCGCGCGCGGTCGGCGGCGTGCCGGAACGCGACGCGGGCGATGCGCTCGGTCGCCCGGCGCGAGATCACGCGTTCGGCCACCGCGACGGTCTCCCGTTGCTCCCACCGCTCGCGCCCGGCGTAGAGCCCTTCGGTGTTCTCACGGACGACCAGGACGTCGACCCCGTCGACGCTGCCCGCGACCGGCGCCGACAGCAGGGGCCTGAGGTTGGCGTAGAGGTCGAGCTCCTGCCGCAGGGCGACGACCGGGCTCCGGTAGCCGTCGACGCGTTCCGACGGGGAGCTGACCGCTCCGAGCAACGCGCCCGCACAGCCGGCCAGAGCGGTCCGGGTGGCGTCCGGGAGCGCATCTCCGTGCCGCTCGAACGCCGACCAGCCGACCTCCAGCTCGACCAGGCCGATCCCGCCGACGGCCTCCAGGAGCCGCGCGGCCTGGGCGGTCACCTCCGGCCCGATCCCGTCGCCGGGCAGCAGCGCCACCCGCGCGGGCCCGCTGTCGCTCATCGGGCGAGCCGGGCGCGCACGAACGGAATGAGGCCGCCGACGTCCAGGATCCGCTGCACGCCCTCGCTGAATGGGGGAAACCGGTACCTCGCGGTTCCGCTGCGGATGATCGACTCCTCGACCAGCACCTCCGCGTTCTCCCCGCCCGCGACCGCGCCCACGGCTTCCGGGCAGACGACGGCGGGCAGCCCGTTGTTGATGCAGTTGCGGTAGAAGATCCGCGCGAAGCTCACCGCCACGACGGCCGCGACGCCGTTGGCGACCAGGCAGGTGACCGCCTGTTCGCGGCTGGAGCCGCACCCGAAGTTCCTGCCTGCGAAGATCACGTCCCCCGGCCGGACCTCGCGGGCGAAATCCGGGTCGAGATCCTCCAGGGCGTGGGCCTTGATCTCGTCGACCGACCGGAGGGTGTACGTGTACTTCCCTGGGAAGATGACGTCGGTGTTGACGTCATCGTCGTATTTCCAGACCCTGCCCGCTGCCACGTCAGTCGGCCGCGCCAACCGCCTCGGGCGCGCAGATCCTGCCGGCCACGGCGCTGGCGGCGACCACGGCCGGCGAGCCCAGGTAGATCTCGGCGTCCGGGGTGCCCATCCTGCCTCGGAAGTTCCGGTTGCCGCTTGAGATGCACACCTCCCCGGGCGCCAGGACGCCGAGGTGGTTGCCCATGCACGGCCCGCAGCCCGGCGTCCCGAAAACCGCGCCTGCCGCCATCAGCTCCGACGCCAGCCCGGTGCGCACGGCGTCCTCCAGCACCCGACTCGACGACGGCACGATCAGCAGCCGCGTGCCGTCGGCGACCCTGCGGCCGCGCAGAACGCGGTGCACGGCCTGCAGATCCTCCAGCCTGCCGTTCGTGCACGTGCCGATGAAGGCCTGGTCGACCGGCACGTCACCGAGTTCGTCGACCGCCACCACGTCGTCCACCCGGTGGGGACGCGCGACCATCGGCCGCAACTCCGACGCGTCGACAGACACGCGCATCGCATACGCCGCGCCGGGATCGGGATACAGCGCCGTCCGCGCAAGCTCCTCCGCGCTCCGGCCGCTCGCCGCCGCCAGGAAGTCGAAGACCGGTCCATCCGGCGGCAGGTACGTACACTTGACGCCCATCTCCGCCATCATGTTGGCAAGGCTCATCCGCGACTCGAGGCTCAGGGAGGCGAGCCCGTCGCCGGCGAACTCCACGCTGCGGTACAGGCCGCCGTCCGCTCCCAGCCGCGACAGCAGGTGCAGGGCGATGTCCTTGCCCGTGACCGAGGGCGGCACCGGGCCGTCGATCGTCACCTGCAGCGACTCCGGCACGCGCAGCCACAGCTCCCCGGTGGCCCACAAGCACGCCACCTCGCTGCGCCCGACTCCCGCGCCGAACGCGCCCATCCAGCCGAAGTGCGGCGTGTGGCTGTCGGCGCCCAGGATGAGCTCCCCGGGCAGCACGAGCGCCTCTTCGCTCAGCACCTGGTGGCAGATGCCGCGCCCCACCTCGAAGAAGTGCCCGACGCCCTGCTCGCGGACGAACCGGCGCACCTCCGCGTGGTTGCGCGCGTGCGCGGTGCTGGGCGCGGGCACCGCGTGGTCCAGCGTGATCGCCATCCGCTCCGGGATGACCACGCGTTCCTGTCCGAGCTCCATCCAGATCTTGCGGATGGCGGCGGTGTTGTCGTGGCTCAGCACCACGTCCGGCCGCGTGTCCACGACCTGCCCGACCTCCACCGAGCCGGCGCCGGCCGCGCGCGCGAGTGCCTTTTGCGCGAATGTCTGGGCGGACTTCTGCACGTCGCTCATGGCTCCCCGCCGTCCTCCACGCCCTGTGCGGCCCGCAGGAGCGCATCGACGTCGTCCAGGCTCAGCGGCTTGTCGTCCGCCATGCGCTTGATCCGCGACGTGAGGCTGCGTATCTGGTCGTCGCCGAGATCGAGCTGGAGCTGCTGCGCCCGGTGCTTGATCGCGTTCCAGCCGGTGAGGCGGTGCGCCACGTGGATGTACCGGTCCATGCCGAAGTCGCCGGGATCGAGGATCTCGTACGTGCTCGGATTGTTGAGCATCGCCTTGGCGTGGATGCCTGCCTTGTGCATGAACGCCGCGTAGCCGGTGATGTAGTTGTTGAACGGCACGTCGATGCCGACCAGGTCGGCGACGAGGTTCTCCACGCGCCGGAGCACCGGCAGGCGGTAGCGGGTGCGGACCAGGTTCGCGTCATGGGCGTACATCCGGGCCAGGAACCCACCGAGCGGCGTGATCCCGTTGCGCTCGCCGATGCCCAGCACGGAGGCGTCGACGTGCGTCGCCCCGGCCGCCAGCGCCGCGTAGGCGTTGGCCACCGCGCAGCCAGTGTCGTTGTGGCCGTGGAACTCGATGTTGCAGGTAACGATGCCGCGCAGGGTCCGCACGACCTCGTGCACGCGCAGCGGGTCGGCCACTCCCACCGAGTCGGCGATGCCGACGCGCGACACGCCGACCTTGTCCACCTCGCGGTAGATGGTGAGCAGGTCGACCAGGTCGCTGCGGAAGCTGTCCTCGCTGGAGAACCTGACCTCCAGGCCGTGGCCCTTGATGAACTCGATCACCTCGACGGCCGCCTCGATGATCTCGCCGATGTCGCGGCCGTGGGAGAACTGGCGGAGCAGGCTGGAGGTCCCGAACAGGACGTCCAGGCCGTCGACGCCGGTCTCCACGGCGAGCCGGGCGTCGTCCATGTGGCAGCGCGTGTGCGTGAGCACCTTCGCCTTCAGGCCGAGCCCGGCGATGCGCTCGCAGTCGCGCCGGGAGCCGGGACTGGCGGCGGGCGAGGTCAGCTCCAGGTACTCGACGCCCAGTTCGTCCAGGAGGGTGGCGATCTCCACCTTGTCGTCCGTCGTGAAGAACGCGTTGGCGAACTGCTCGCCCTCGCGCAGGGTCGACTCGATGATCGCGAAGTTGTCCAGGCTCATGGTGACGGGCGTCCGGCAGCCGGCGGCAACCCCATCACGGTGGCACGGGCCGCAGGCCCCCGATACGATGCGTCCGACGATAGCATGCGACGATGATTCGCAGGAGGAGCCGATGGCGACAATCAAAGGGGTGATCACCGATCAGACGAGCGGCCAACCCGCCGCCTGCACCGTGCATGTGCTGTCATCAAACGGGGCGTTCATCCACCCGGCCGGGGCGGTCCTCAAGGTGGGACCCGGCACCCCGGCGTTCTACTGCGACGGCTCGTTCGAGGTCACGGTCCCGACCGGCGGCGTACGGGTGCTGGTCGAGCGCGGCACCGAGTACGTGCCGCTGGAGCGCAACCTCACCGTCACCGAGACTCAGACCGTCGACCTGGAGCTGCCGCTGCAGCGCTGGACCCACCTGACCGAGCAGGGCTGGTATCCCGGCAACACCCACATCCACTACGACCAGAAGGAGCAGCAGCGCGACGACCGGCTGGCGCTGGAGGGCCACGTGCACGACTTCTCGGTCACGGTGGTCAGCGTGCTGCGGCGCTGGGAACTCGACTACGCCAGCAACCACTTTCCGATCGGGGTGATGACCGACCTGAGCACCTCCCACCACGTCGTCGACATCGGCGAGGAGAACCGCCACAACTTCCACGGCGGGGAGATCGGCTACGGCCACGTGATGTTCCTGCGCATCCGCAACCTGGTAGAGCCGGTCAGCCGCGGCATGCTGGTCGACAACCTCGACCCCGACTACCCGCCGATCTGCCACGCCTGCGACGACGCGCGCGACCAGGACGGTATCGTCCTCTGGTGTCACAACGGCCGCGGCCTGGAGGCGCCGGTGGCCGCCGCCCTGGGCAAGCTGGACGGCTTCAACCTGTTCGATCCGTTCTGGATGGATCCCGAGTACGAGATCTGGTACCGGCTGCTCAACTGCGGCATCCCGCTGCCGGCCAGCACCGGCTCGGACTGGTTCGTCTGCTCCAACAACCGTGTCTACGTCGACACCGGGGGCCAGGGGTTCGACTACGACCGCTGGATCGACGGCCTCAAGGCGGGCCGCACCTTCATCACCAACGGGCCGGCGCTGTTCCTGCGCGCCGACGGCGCCGCTCCCGGCGACACGCTGGACGTGAAACCCGACCGGGAGCTGGAGGTGGAGGTGGAGCTCAAGAGCCATCACCGCGTCGACCGCATCGAGCTGGTGTGCAACGGCGCGGTGGTCAAACGCTGGCACCCGCCGGCCGGCGTCGCCGCCGAGACGATCCGCGAGCGCTTCACCCCGCCCGGCGACGGCTGGATCGCGGCGCGCTGCTACAGCCACGTGCGCGACAGCTACGACCAGGAGATCTTCGCCCACACCAGCCCGATCTACCTGCGCTGCGGCGCCGCTAACCCGGCGGCGAAGCCCGATGCCGCATACTTCATCGACGGGATCGACGTGGCGCTGGACCAGTGGGTAAGCCACAAGCTGCGCTACGGCTCGGACCGCCAGCGCGAGGACGTGCGCGAGCTGTTCAAGCGCGGCCGCGGGTTCTTCGAAGGAGTGTGATGATGGCGAGAGAGAAGCCGCGCGGGCGGCTGGCGCGGAACTACCGGCTGACTTGGGTCGACGACTCCGGGTTCACCGCGAGCGTGATCAATCCCCCGGTGAGCCCGGCGCGGCTGGCCCACCTGACCGTGGGCGGGCTTGCCGGCACTCCCGTGGACGCGTTCGTGGCGACGGTCGGCCAATGCGCCGGCTATACGCTGTCCTATCCGACGAAGGTGGAAGGCATGGAGTTCCTGGTCGACCGCCTGAACGCGGGCGCCGCGCTGGGCGGCGGCGTGCAGTGGCGGAGCGCGGAGAACCTGCGCCGGCTGTGGGCCGACGGCCATGACCCCGTGCGCATCGTGATGGACGAGGCGCACCGGCTGGGCATGGACTTCTGGCTGCAGCTCCGCATGAACGACTGGCACCACGTCGACAGCGAGGGCAAGGTCTACCGGCTGATCGGCAGCGACTACTACGAGAGCCACCCCGAGCTGCTGATCGGCGCGGAGGGCGTGGCCGGCTGGCCGGAGTCGCTGCAGGAGTCGCTGGCCTGGTTCCAGGATTTCGCCCACGAGAAGGTGCGCCGCATCCGCCTGGACACCGCCACCGAAGCGATCGAGCGCTACGACGCCGAGGGCTGGGAGTACGACTTCATGCGCTGCCCCGGCCTGTTCCGGTACGGCACGGAGCGCGCCAACGCCCACCTGGTCACGGAGCTGATCCGCGACACGCGGCGGACGCTGGACGAGGTCGGCCGCGCCCGCGGCAAGACGCTGGGCCTGTCGGTGCGGGTGCCCAACACGATCGCCGGCGCCACTATGCTCGGCCTGGACGTCGAGGAGTGGATCGCCGACCACCTGGTCGACATCGTCGTACCGTCGACCTTCTTCGCCCAGGACACGGAGGAGGACATGCGTGAGTGGGTGAAGCTGGCGGCCGGCACGCCGGTGCTGATCCATCCCGCGATCGAGGAGGGCTTCATCACCGGCAAGCGCACCGGCTACGGCATCCCCTACTACCAGGTCAAATCCGACCCGATGCAGGCGATGACCGTGGAGATGATCCGGGGGCTCGCGGCCCGCCACCACGCCGCCGGCGTGGACGGCCTGTACCTGTTCAACTATCAAGGCACCTGGACGACCTACGGGTACGACAACAGCCCGGCGCTCGACGACATGGCCTCGCCGCTGCGGCTGCGCTTCAAGGACAAGCGGTACGTCGTGATGCGCCGCAACGGCTCGTTCCCGAACTGCTTCCCGCAGGAGCGCCAGATTCCGGCCGAGCTGGGGCGGGAACCGACCGAGATCGACATCGAGATCGCTGACGACCTCGCCGACGCAGGCGCTCGGCTGCGCTCCGTGCACCTGAAGCTGCTGCTGGTCGAGCCGTGCCACGAGGACCGGCTCGAGGTGCGCCTGAACGGCGGCCAGCCGCTGCCGATCGCCAACCCGATGGCCGCCGGCCGGGCCGCGCCCTTCGAGCGCGCATGGGCGGTGTTCGACCTCACGCCGGTTCCGCCCCGCGTCGGCGTCAACCGGATCAGCGTGCGGGTGGACCGCCACCCGCGCCTGGCGAAGGAGCTGCCGCTGGTGCTCAGCGACGTGGAGATCGACGTCGCCTACCGCTACCCCAACGGCCCCTGGATCCCGCCCCCCGGCTTCAAGCCGCGGACGTAACCTACGCCTCGCCGAGCAGTTCCCGCTCGCCCTTGAGGTGTAACTCGTCGGCGAAGTGGCAGGCGGACAGGTGCCCGTCGCCGCCGACCGGCGCGAGCGGCGGCAGCTCCCGCTCGCAGATCGGCTGACGGTACGGGCAGCGGGTATGGAACGGGCAGCCGCTCGGCACCTTCGCGACTTCGGGTATCTCGCCTTCCAGGATGATGCGCTCCAGCGGGCGGTGCGGATTGGGTTGCGGGATGCCGGAGAAGAGCGCCTCCGTGTAGGGGTGCTTGGGGCGCAGAAAGATCTCGCGGCGCTCTCCCACCTCCACGAAGTGGCCGAGGTACATCACCGCGACGCGGTCGGTCATGTGCCGGATCACGCTGAGGTCGTGCGTGACGAACAGCACGGTGAGGTGCAGATCGCGCTGCAGGTCCAGGAGCAGGTTGAGGATCTGCGCCTGCACGGAGACGTCCAGCGCGGAGGTCGGCTCGTCGGCCAGCAGCAGTTGCGGGTCGAGCGCCAGCGCGCGCGCCACGCCGATGCGCTGCCGCTGGCCGCCGGAGAAGGCGTACGGGTAGCGGTTGAGCTGCTCCGGCTGCAGTCCCACTATGCGCATGAGCCGCTTCACCGCGTCGTCGAGCTCGCCGCCTTTCACGCCGTCGTTCACCATCAGCGGCTCGCCGATGATCCGCCGCACGGTCATGCGCGGATTGAGCGACGACTCCGGGTCTTGGAAGACGACCCGGATCCTGCGCCGCACGGCCTTGAGCGCATCGCGGTCGGCCGTGACCACGTCGATAGGCTCGGCGTCGTGCGGCCGGAACACGATGTGGCCGTCGGTGGGCTCCACGGCGCGCACCAGCAGCCGCAGCACGGTCGTCTTGCCGGACCCGCTCTCGCCGACCAGGCCCAGCGTCTCGCCGCGCCGTATATGGAAGCTCACGTCGTCAACCGCCCGGATCCATCCCACGGTGTGCTTGAGGATCCCGCGCTTGATCGGGAAGTACTTCTTGAGGCCGCGGGCCGTGAGCACCTCCGGTGCCTCCACAGCGGAGCCGTTGGGGTCAGCCAGGGGTCGCCTCCCCGGCGAGCTCCGCCTCCGGGACGGCGGCCTCGACCACCTCGTTTCCCTCATAGAGGAAGCAGCGCACCGTGTGGCCGCTGTCGGTGCGGTACAGCGGCGGGAGCTGCGCGTCGCAGGTGCCGGCGATGAACTCCGAGCAGCGGTTGCTGAACGGACACCCGCGGGGCCGGCTGTATGGGTCCGGGACCGTTCCCTCGATCGCCTCCAGACGGCTCTTGGGCTCGACGCCGATACCGGGGATGGAGGCGAGCAACGCGCGCGTGTAGGGGTGCTTGGGCTCGTCGAAGATGGCCACGACCTCGCCCTGCTCGACGACCGTGCCCAGGTACATCACCACCACCTCGTCCGCGAGCTCGGCGATGACGCCCATGTTGTGGGTGATGAAGATCATCGACATGCGGTTGGCGTCGTGCAGCGTGCGCAGCAGGTCGAGCACCTTGGCCTGGATGGTCACGTCGATCGCCGTGGTCGGCTCGTCGGCCATCAGCAGGCGCGGGTTCCCGGCCAGCGCCATGGCGACCAGCACGCGCTGCCGCATGCCGCCGGACAGCTCGAAGATGTAGGAGTCGATCAGGGTGCGCGGGGAGGGGATGCCGACCTCGGCCAGCAGGTCCACGCAGCGGTCGCGCCCGGTCTCCTTGGTGAGGTCCTCGTCGTACAGGCAGAGCGCCTCGACGATCTGGCTGCCGACCGTGTGCACGGGGCTGAGCGCGCTCATCGGCTCCTGGAAGATCATGGCGATCTCCCGTCCGCGGATCGACCGGAACTCCTCGCTCTGCGGGTCGAGCTGCGCCAGGTCCATGACGTCGGCGGCGTCGCTGGCGGAGGTGGTGGACGCGCCGTGAAAGCGGATGCTGCCTGAGACGATGCGTCCCGGCGGCGGGATGATGCCGAGGATGGAGCGCGCCGCGACCGACTTTCCGCAGCCGCTCTCGCCGACGATGCCGACGATGCGCTGCTCGGGCACCTGGAACGACAGGCCGTCCACGGCGCGGACCACGCCCAGGTTGGTGAAGAAGTAGGTGCGCAGTCCGGAGACCTCCAGGAGAGGCTTCCCCGCCGAACCGGCACCGCGCGCTCCGGAATCGCTCATGCGTTGGACTCGCGATGATAGCGGATGTCCGCCTCCACCTTCTCCACGACGATGCCGTTTCCGTACATGGCGGGACCGTAGGGAGCGCGCTCGCCCGAGGCGATGGTGACGCGGTTCTCGCCGACGATCACGTCGGCTGCCGGCAGCTCGAAGGTGACCTCCAGGAGCTTCTGCTCGGGATCCTCGACGTAGGAGGGGATGCTCCCGGCATGCGGTTGCGGTCCACCGCCGTAGATCTGCGCGTCCTTGACCGTCGCGTCGCGGCCCAGCTCGCGCAGGCGCCGGCCGCCCAGCGACACGTCGATCCGGTCCTGCGGATCGGCCGCCCACAGGATCACGCGCAGGCGCGCGTCGGCCACGGTCTCGGCCTCCACGTCCCGCCAGATGTACAGCGGCAGGTGCACGGGCTGCCCGTGGTTGGGGAGCTCCGCCGGCAGCGGCCGGTCGTGGTTGCAGCAGTAGAAGCATCCCTCGTCGGTCCAGGGGAAGCCGCCGCGGCGCTCGACGACGTAGGTGGCGTCGCGGCCGGCCATGGCGGCCGGCTCGCCGACCAGGAACATGGCCTCGGTATGCTGGCCATAAGTGCCGGCCATCACGTCGCCCTGGGAGCCCAGCCGGGTGTAGTGCGCCTCGGGCGCCGTGGGCCAATTGAAGACGTTCACGAAGTCGACGCCCTGTGCCCAGAAGTTGGAGAAGGCGCCGAGGAAGACCTCCAGCGACGGGCTGCAGTAGCCGTCCGTGGAGTGGTGGGCGTCGTGCGTGGCGGCGATCCGGATCGGGGTGCCGGCGGCGATGCTGCGGAAGCCGGCGACGTCGATGGTGAGGGTGCGGGAGCCGATCACGAAGATGTCGACCAGCAACTCGCGCGCCCAAGTGGCGACGTCCAGGCCGTCGGTCGCGCAGCCGGCCACCGTCTCCGGCACCTTCACGGCCAGCAGGATCGGCCTGCCGGACCGCTCCTCCATCTCCAGCGTCATCTCCCGCACGCCGCGTAGGTAAGCGGTGGCGTCCTCGCGGTGCTGCCACTGGCGGCCGATCGGCAGGGTTGGCTGGTGGCGGGAGAAGTCGAGCTGCAGGCCGTCGAAGGCGTAGCGGGCCAGCAGCTCGCGGAGCACCTCCACCTTGTGCTCGCGCAGGCCGGGCGAGGACAGGTCGTAGAGCCCGTTCCACCACCAGCAGCGCTGCACCCAGTCGGGATGCTCCTCCTTCAGCCAGTTCCGTCGCGCCGGATCCGTGAGCGGTTGGCCGAGCGGCGGCTGCGCCGGGTCGACGGGCGCCACACGGCTGTTCCAGAACACCTCCAGCCCGCGCCGGCGGGTTTCCTCGACCAGGGTGCCGACGAAGTCCACCCCCTGCTCCCGCCACCGGTTGAGGCCCGGCTCGTCGAGCAGCGGCAGCTTGTCGTTCTCGTAGAGAGAATAGGCGTCCTCGCCGTCGCCGACGTCCCAGATGAAGCCGTCGATCTGGCTGCCTTCCAGGTCGGCGTGGTGGAAGCGCAGGTCGACGTACTCCTGCATCGGGATGCCCAGCAGGTCGATCGGGGTCATCCCGTCCATCTGGTCGAGGATGCGCCGCCGCCGCCCGACCGCTGCCAAGTGCGTATCGCTGAGCCGGATCATGGTGATGAGTCTATCCGATTCGCGGGGTACGATCGGGCTTCGGTCAAATGTCGGTCCTGCTGGTCGTCGTGGTCGCGGCCGCCGCCATCGGCGGCGTCTCGTTCCTGTTGAAGTTCATGCTCACCAGGGGGATCCGCCACGTCGAGAAGGTGATCAACACCGCGATCGCCGACACGACCGACATCGTCAACGACCAGGCGTTGCCGGAACGCTGGCACCGCGAGGTGACGCGGTCGGCGCGGCGCCACCCCGACGCGCGCCGTGACGAAGCCGCGAAGCGGCTGGTCCTACAGCGGCTGGACCGGCTGATCGCGCAGGTGGAGCGCGGCACGGTCATGCAGGGGGAGGCGCGGGACTTCGCGATGGAGCGGCTGCGCGAGGTTCGCGAGCGCTGGGCAGAGTTCGGCTGGCCGGAGATCGCGGCGGCCGTCGCGACGCGGCCGTCCGCCGAGCCCGAGGAGGGGGATGGACCGGAAGGCGAGCCGTAGGCGCTAACTGACCGGCAAACCCAGGGACGGCACGTCGGCGGTCGTGCCGTGCGCCGGCATCCTGCCGATTCGGGTGCCCTCGTAGGCGATCTCCAGCTCCGCGTCCTCGACGGTCAGCGGCAACTCGTCCTCGGTGCGCTGATTGCGCCGGCTGGCGCGCACGGTGAAACGGTTCACGCCCGCGCGGGGCGGCGTCGCGCGCAGATCGTAGATGAACCAGGCCGTCCGCGGGTCCTGCCGTACGCCCGGTTCCATCGGATTGGCCAGCGGCAGCGTCGTGGCACCGTCCGGGCCCTCCATGCGCACCTCCAGCTCGTCCGCGATCGTCGCGTTGGCCACGTGCAGGAGCAGGCGCACCGAGTGGACCAGGTCCCCCGCTCCGGCAACGTCGTCGACGATGTCGAAGGTCAGCGGCGCGGGATCGCCGGTGATGGTGAGGGGCAGATCCCGCGCGTTGTTCAGGCAGTTGGGAAACGACGTCGTCGAGCGCATCACCAAGTAGCGCTTGTCCCGGTAGCGCAGCCGCTCGGGATCGGCGATCTCGTCGAGCGCCGGCACCAGGTCCTGGTCATAGGTCGGCAGGGTCCCGAACCAGTTGAACACGTACAGGCCGTCGACGCCCGCGCGGTGGTGGCGCGCGGCCATGCCGCGCACCATGTCGAGCGACATCGGCGTCATCAGCGGCGGGTCGTACCACCAGCGGTTGTGGCCGTCGTTGTGGCCGGCCATGTAGCCCTCCTCGATCGCGGCCTGCAGGTGCACGGGCGAGCTCCCGGCCAGCGCCACCCACTCGGCCGCGTCGTGCTCGAAGTCCTGCGGGAAGAACGGCGAGGTCACCACGATGTCGACCAAGTGGTCGTCGATCCAGTCCTCGATGTCGATCCCCAGGCGGCGAGTGCCGTCCAGCGTGGGGGGCAGGCGCACGGCGAGCCCGATCTCCCGGCCCTTGGTCCGCCCGATCTCGTCCAGTCCGGCGCGCGTCTCGCGCACCATCTGCGTCAGCAGGTGTGCGTTCCTGCGCTCCTCCCCGAAGCAGAAGTAGCCGGGGATGCGGATGAAGTCGAACACGAAGCCCGCGCAGTCGTACCGCTCGCACACCTCCAGGGCGATGTCGCGCCGCAGGGCGCGCACCTCCTCATGCGCGAAGTCCTGCATCCAGGTCAGGGCCGACTGCGTCGCCGGGTGGTCCTTCCAGCCGGCCGCTCCCTCCTCGCCGATCAGCAGGTCGTGGCGCTCCTCGTAGAAGCGGCTGCCGCCGAGCCGGTAGACCTTGCCGTCGGAGACGTGGTGCCAGTCGTTCATGCTCAGGCGGAACCAGAAGTCGATGCCCAGGCGCTTCGCCTCCTCCACCTGCAGGCCGAGCGGGTCGTGGCCGGCCGCCCAGGTCCGCTTCAGGTTCTCGGCGTGGCGCCAGTAGCGGACGTCGCCGAGCGTGGCGCCGCGCTCGTAGCGCTCCACCAGGTACTCCATGCGCGTCTTCTGCGAAGGGAACGCGGTTACGTAGCCGGCGTCGGGGCCGATCCCCTCCGTACAGGCGTCCACCGGGGTCCCCACGAAATAGCCGAGGTGGCCGGCCCCATGCATCTCCGGCGCCATCGGCGGGTTATACATGGACTCGTAGGGGTGGTTCTGGTCCCACATGATGCGGTAGCGGCGCGACAGCCGTCCCTTGGGCTTGTTCATCGGTTCTCCTCCCCTGCGGGCTGCATCCGGTGCTACGGTAGCCGGGCATCGCGTGCCGGTCGAGTTGCCCTCGACCGGGGCCTCCTGCATCATCGGCCGCGCCGGTTGCCGGTGGATGGAGGATGCACGGCCCCATGGAAAGGACACGCGAGGGACTGATTCCGATCGTCGACACCCACCAGCATCTCTGGGACCTGGAGCGGCTGAACCCGCCGTGGCTGAGCCAGACACCGCCCGTGATGCAGCAGAGCTACACCATCGACACCTACCTGCGTGAGGCGCGGGGCACCGGCATCGAGCGGGCGGTCTACATGGAAGTGGACGTGGCCGTGTCCGACCGGCCGCTCGAGCGCGAGCTGGTCGGCGGGCTGTACCTGCGGCCCGAGGTGCCGACCGCCGCCGCGGTGTTCTCAGGCTCCGTCGACTCTCCCGATTTCGCGAGCGAGCTGGCGGCCATACGGCGGCAGGAGTCGTGCCGCGGCATCCGTCACCTGCTGCACCCCCCGACCGCCCCGCCCGGCACGCTGCTCTCGGACCGGTTCGCCGCCGGGCTGGCGCTGCTGGCGGATGCGGGCCTGCTGTTCGACATCTGCATCCGGCCGCGCGAGCTTGCCGATGCCGTGGAGGTCGCGCGGCGCTGTCCGGGCAACACGTTCGTCGTCGACCACTGCGGCAACGCCGATCCCCTGGTGGTCGCGGGTAGGACCGGGCCGTCTGACGACGAGGTGTACGGCCACGAACGGCAGCAGTGGCTGGACGACATCGCCGCGCTGGGCGCCCAGGTCAACGTGATCTGCAAGATCTCCGGCATCGTGGCACGTGGCGGGCCGGGCTGGACGGCGGAGGACTTGGCGCCGACCGTCGATCACTGCATCGACTGCTTCGGCGAGGATCGCATCGTGTTCGGCAGCGACTGGCCGGTGTGCGTGCCCGCTAGCCCGTTGGCGGGCTGGGTCACCGCGCTGCGGGAGATCGTCAGCCGGCGGCCGGAGCGGCTGCAGCACAGGCTGCTGCACGGGAACGCCGAGCGCATCTACCGTCTGCCGTGATCCGCGGGCGGCCGGGGTGACCGAAGCGGAGCGTCACCGGATCCGCGCCGAGCTGCTGGCCGCTGCCCCCGGGCACGTGCTCGCGGCGGTCGAGGCCCATGCCGCCGAGGTTCGGCGCACGCTTGCCCGATCCGCGCCCGCCACGCAGGACGCGGTGCTCGCCGGGGTCGCCGCGCTGGCCATCGATCTGCGCTCGGAGTGGATGCTGTGGGCACGCCATCCGGGAGATGGGGCAGGCGAGGCCGCGGCGGCCGCGTCGCACCATTTGTGCCGGCTGCTCGACGGGAACGGACGCTCGGACCTGAGCGACGCGGTGCGCTCGGAAGCCGCGTCAATTCAGGCAAGCAATCTGGCGCGCCTGGCGCGCATGACCGCCGCCGGCGAGCGCGCCAACCCGTGGGGCAACGACTCGCCGCAGGGGCTTGACCGGGCGCTGCGGCGGGGCGCGGTGCTGGTGACCACCAACCCGATCATGATCGACGCGGCGTGCCGCGCAGCGCCGGCGCGGTGGGACCCGGTGCGGGACACGATCGTGAAGGACACCGCGATCGAGCCCGCGCACCGGTCCGTCGAGCTCGCCCTGCGCGTGGTGGCCGGCGTCGCCCGCGAGCTGCGGCCGATCTTCGTTGCGAGCGGCGGCGCGTACGGCTGGGTCACGTATCAGGTCGACCCGCGCGCTGCCGGCGATGCCGCGTCGATGATCGACGAGGCGACGTACGTGCACGATCGCCTGTCGGCCGAGCTCGGCGTCACGCCCAACGTGCGCTTCAAGCTGCCGGGGACCGAGGCGGGTCTGGATGCCTGCGCCGTCCTGGCCGCACGGGCGATCGGCCTGGTGATCACCGCGAGCTGCGCGGTCGCGCAGCACCTGGCGTTCGCGGAAGTGCTGGAGCGGAGCGCACCGGATGCGCGCACCGGGCCGGCCGGGCTGCTGGTGATGATGAACGGCCGGCTCGACGAGACGGTCGCCGCCGAGCTGGCCGCGGCCGGCGACCCGGACCCGGAGCCGGCCGCTCGTTGCGCAAGCGCGGCGATCACGCGACGCTCGTACGCGTTGCTCCGGGAACGCGGTTGTCGCCGCTCCGCGTTGCTGGTCGCATCCATGCGCGGGCCGTGGAACATCGACACCGCGATCACCGCCGGCCCGGAGCCGGTGTATTTCTCCTGCTTCCCGGACCGGGCGCGCGCCTACGACGCCGAGCCGCGCTCGCTCGACGCCGGCATCGACGATCGGGTCGGCGGTGACACCCTGGACCGGCTGGCGCGCAGCCGCAGCTTCCGGTTGGCGTTCGAGCCGGACGCGATGCGGCCGGCGCGGTTCGCAGAGCACCCGACGATTGCCGCTACCCTCACGTCGTTCGCCGCCGCCCGCGATGGGCTCGATCGCTACACCATGAGCCGGACGCGGGTTTGACCGGCGGCGCGACCGCCGACCATCATCCGCTCTGAACATGGGGTCCTACATCATCCGGCGCCTGTTGATCATGGTCCCGACGGTGGCGCTGATCGCGGTGCTCACCTTCATCGTGGTGGAGTTGCCGCCCGGCGACTACGCCAGCCGGGTGGCCGAGGCGATGGAGCAGCGCGGGGAAAACATCGACATGGAGTACATCCAGGCGATCCGCGAGCTGTACCGGCTGGACGACCCGACGTTCGTGCGCTTCTTCAGATGGCTGGGCGGTTTCATGACCGGCGACATGGGCTACTCGATCGAATACCGCATGCCGGTGAGGAACGTGTTCCGGGACCGCTTTCCCATCACGATCCTGCTGTCGATCGCCTCGATGCTGTTCACCTGGGCGGTGGCGTTTCCGATCGGCCTCTACTCGGCGGTGCGCCAATACTCGTTCGGCGACTACTTCTGGAGCGTGGTGGGCTTCTTCGGGCTTTCGGTCCCCAACTTCCTGCTGGCGCTGGTGTTGATGTTCTACTCGGCCAAGTACTTCGGCGGCGCCATCGGCGGCCTGTTCTCGAAGGAGTTCGAGGATGCCGCCTGGAGCATCCCGAAGGTCGTGAACCTGATGAAGAACCTGGCGATCCCCGTGATCGTCATCGGCACGGCCAGCACCGCGGGGCTGATCCGCATCCTGCGCGCCAACCTGCTCGACGAGCTGAAGCGGCCCTACGTCGAGCTGGCGCGCGCCAAGGGGCTGACCGAGCGGCGCCTGATCGTCAAGTACCCGCTGCGCATCGCGATCAACCCGTTCCTGTCGGGCGCCGGCAGCATCCTGCCGGGACTGATCTCGGGCGCGGTGATCACGGAGATCGTGCTCGACCTGCCCGCCATGGGTCCGGTCTTCCTGCGCGCGATCCGCGCCGAGGACATGCAGTTGGTCTCGAGCTACATGCTGATCCTGGGGATCCTCACCGTCATCGGCACGCTGCTCTCGGACCTGTTGCTTGCGGTGGCCGACCCGCGGATTCGCTATGAGTAGCGCCCCGGCCGACGCCCTGGCGCCCATCGCGCCCGAGCGCCAGGTCTACGACGCCAGCCAGTGGAAGCTGATGCGGATCGCCTTCTTCAAGCACCGGCTGGCGGTGGCCGGGGCGGCGATCGTGGCCCTGGGGTATTTCACTCTGGCGTTTGCCGAGTTCCTAGCTCCCTACGACCCGACGCGTGGCGCCTATGTGTCGCCGATGCAGTCCAATCAGCTCATTCCGCCCAGGCTGCCGCGCATCCTCAGCCCGGAGGGCGTGCTCACGTGGCCGTACGTGCATCCGCTCGTCGAGGCGCGCGATCCGGTGACCCTGCGCGTCACCTACGAGGAGGATCGCAGCGTCAGCTATCCGATCCGCCTGTTCGTCCATGGCGAGCCTTACAAGATGTGGGGGCTGTTCTGGTCCGACGTGCACCTGTGGGGGGTGGACGGCGACACGCGCCTGAACCTCCTGGGCACCGACCAGAAGGCGCGGGACGTGTTCTCGCGGGTGCTGTGGGGTACGCGCATCTCGCTCAGCATCGGGCTGCTGGGGGTGCTGGTCACCTTCTTCCTGGCGATCATCCTGGGCACCGTGTCCGGGTATTACTCGGGAGCGGTCGACACGCTGATCCAGCGCGTGATCGAGGTGATCGTCAGCGTGCCGACGCTGCCGCTATGGATGGTGCTGACGGTGGCCATCCCGCTGAACTGGCCGCTGGAGCGGGTGTTCTTCGCCATCACCCTGATCCTGGCGCTGCTCTCCTGGCCGGGGCTGGCGCGGACGGTGCGCGGCAAGGTGCTGGCGCTGCGGGAGGCCGACTACGCGATCGCCGCCCAGCTCGACAACGGGTCCACCAGCCGGGTGATGTTCGCGCACGTGATTCCCGGGGTGATGAGCCACCTGATCGCGTCGCTCACCCTGTCGATCCCCGGCATGATCCTGGGAGAGACCGCCCTGAGCTTCCTGGGGCTGGGGCTCCACGAGCCGGTGATAAGCTGGGGAGTGATGCTGCAGGACGCACAGCAGCTCCGCACCATCCTGTTCGCTCCGTGGCTCCTGTGGCCGGTGGCGGCCGTGGTGTTCTTCATCCTGGCCTTCAACTTCATGGGCGACGGACTGCGCGACGCCGCCGACCCCTACAAGTCGTAGGGCAATTCGCAGGGCACGTCGTAGGGCTCGCGCTTGCGCGCCGGACCGCGCGGCGCGTACCATCCCGCATCCACACCAACCGACAAGGAAGGACCGAATGACGAAGAAGATCGCTCGTCACGGCCTGCTGGCGCTGCTTGTCTGCGCCGGCGCTACCGTGGCCATGGCCGACATGATCGCCGACAACCACGGCAAGAACGCCTGGAATCTCTCCGAGTGGCAGCAGGTCACCGGGCAGATGCTGACCCTCACGCAGTCGCCGATGCTGGATGCCATGGGCCTGCCGCCGCTGGAGCAGCGGCTTCCCGACGACCCGCTGGTCCTGCTTCCCACCAGCCAGGTGAAGAAGATCGGCACCTACCAGGATCTCGCCAGAATTCAGGGGAACGGACCGGAGGCGGTCGCCAGCAACACGACGAGGGTCATGTGCCGCTCCGCCGAGTACGGCGGCCAGGTCAACCGGTTCCTGCGCACGTGCCAGGACATGGTGGCGTCGAACGACAACCGCACCTGGACCATGACGCTGCGCAAGGGCGCCAAGTTCTCCGACGGCAGTCCGATGACCACCGAGGACGTCGCCTTCTTCGTGGAGGACATCGCGCAGTACGAGCCGTTCGGCACGGCGATCACCGGCGGCTCGCGCCTGGTCGCGGACGCGGAGTTCCAGATCATCGACGACTATACGTTCAGCCTCACCTGGCCGCAGCCCAACATCGGCCAGACGGGCCGTCTGGGCGAGTGGTACTACGTCTGGTTCCACAAGGGGTACCTGAGCCAGTTCCATCCCAAGTACGCGGGGCAGGACAAGGTGGATGCCATGGCCAAGGAAGCCGGTTTCGCCAGCGCAGCCGAGTTCTTCAAGGACAAGGCCGACGAGGGACAGGGTTTCCCGCGCGCGAATCCGGATCTGCCGACCATGGCGCCGTGGATGCTCAAGGTCGGCGCGCCGGCCACCACCTACGTGTTTGAGCGCAACCCCTACTATCTGGCCGTCGACGCGATCGGCCAGCAGCTCCCGTACTTCGACGAGGTGCGCCAGGACTCGACCACCGATCCGACGGTCCTGAAGCTGCGCGCGCTGAACGGCGAATACGACTGGATGTTCACCCTGGGGCTGGACATCTTCCCGGCCGCCAAGACCACCGAGGCCACCGAGCAGACCATTCGCGCCGTTCGCTGGGGCGGAGTCCATCTGGTCGGCGGTGCACAGCTCCTGGAGTTCAACCAGACCACCAACGACCCGGACATGCGTGAGCTGGTCTCGAACCGCGACTTCCGTTGCGGCGTCTCGCACGCGATCTACCGCGAGGCGATCGCCACGCTGATCTTCTACGGCGCGGTGTCGTACGGCCCGCTGGCCTACTCGGAGCGCAGCCCGTTCTACAACGAGCGCGCCTCTACCGTCTGCGGCGACTACGACCTGGACATGGCCAACAGCCTGCTGGACTCGGCCGGCCTGAACGAGCGCGACGACGAAGGCAACCGGCTGTGGAAGGGCAAGCCGTTCGAGTTCACGGCGACCATCCGCATCCAGTACAACAGCGCCGAGGTGGCCGACGTGGTCAAGCAGAACCTCAGCGACGTCGGCATCAACATGAACATCCGCTCGACCGACGGCTGGGGCGGACTGCAGTCGGTGCGCAACAGCGGCGAGATGCAGGCGTACATCGGCCCGGCGTGGAGCACCTACGCGACCGACGTGCTGGAGACCGCCAGCTTCGGAGCGCCCTATACCAACCACGCCTATTTCGCGCCGAAGTGGTCGCAGTGGGTGGCCACCGACGGGGCGGAGGGCGAAGAGCCGCCGGACGTGGTCAAGGAAGGCATCGAGCTTCGCCAGATGCTGGGTACCCAGTCCGACATGGATGACCAGATCGCGACCATGAAGAAGATCACCGACCTGCACGCCGACAACGTGTGGGCGATCGGTATCGTCGGCGGGATCAACACCGTCATCACGTCGTACGACATGGCCAACGTGCCCGAGGACGACCCCGAGAACTGCATGCACTGCGGCGACACCGGCCGCCCGGAGGTCTGGTTCCGCGACGAGTAGACGACCGCGGCGGGCACACGATCCCGCCCGACACGCCTGACGACGGCGTCAGGGCCGACTCGAACGAGTTGGCTCTGGCGCCTTTTTCGCGGAGACCCGGGAGTCGACCTCGGCGCGGAGCGGACCGGCGTCCGAGTTGCGTGTCGCCGGCATCGGCCATAGACTGGGTGATCCATTTTCCATACCAAAGGAAGGATCCAATGACGAAGAAGATCGTTCGTTACGGCCTGCTGGCGTTGCTCGTCTTCGCCGGCGCCGCCACCGCGCTGGCCGAAGGTGCCGGTGAAGGGGCGGCGGCCGGCGCCGGAGGTGCGGCCGTCATCGCCGACAACCACGGCAAGAACGCCTGGGATCTGTCAGCATGGGAACAGGCCACCGGGCAGACGCTGACCCTCACGCAGGCGCCGATGCTGGATGCCATGGACCTGCCGCCGCTGGAGCAACGGCTCCCTGACGAGCCTCTGGTGCTGCTGCCGATCAGCGACGTGAAGAAGATCGGCACCTACCAGGACGTCGGCTGGCTGCAGGGCATCAGCCCCGGGCACCACGAGCGGGTCATGTGCCGCTCCGCCGAGTACGGCGGACAGGTCAACCCGTTCCTGCGCACCTGCCAGGCGATGGAGTCGTCCAACGACGGGCGCACCTGGACCATGACGCTGCGCAAGGGCACCAGGTGGTCGGACGGCACCGAGTTCACGACCGAGGACGTCGCCTTCTTCGTGGAGGACGTCGCGCACTACGAGCCGTTCGGCACGGCGGTGACCAGCGGCTCACGCCACATCGCGGACGCGGAGTTCGAGGTCATCGACGACTACACCTTCAGCTTCACGTATCCGCAGACCAACATCGCCGAGGTGGGACGCCTGGCCGAGCATTACGTGGCGTGGTTCCACAAGGGGTATCTGAGCCAGTTCCACCCGGAATACGCCGGGCAGGACAAGGTCGACGCAATGGCCAAGGAGGCCGGCTTCGCCAGTGCCGCCGAGTTCTTCAAGGACAAGGTCGACGAAGGCCAGGGCTTCCCGCGCGCCAACCCCGATCTCCCGACCATGACGCCGTGGGCGCTGAAGGTCGGTGCGCCGGCCACTACCTACGTGTTCGAGCGCAACCCCTACTACCTTGCGGTGGACGCGATCGGCCAGCAGCTCCCGTACTTCGACGAAGTGCGCCGGCATGCGACCACCGATCCGACCGTCCTCAAGCTGCGGGCGCTGAACGCCGAGTACGACTTCATACTGTTCCTGGGGCTGGACATCTTCCCGGCCGCCAAGACCACGGAGGCGAATGAGCAGACCATCCGCGCGGCGAGCTGGGGCGGTACGCATCTGGTCGGCGGCGCGCAGCTCCTGGAGTTCAACCAGACCACCAACGATCCCGACCTGCGCGAGCTGGTCTCGAATCGCGACTTTCGCTGCGGCGTCTCGCACGCGATCAACCGTGAGGCGATTGCCACGCTCATCTATTTCGGCGCGGTGCCCTACGGCCCGCTGTCCTACTCGGAGCGCAGTCCGTACTACAACGAGCGCGCGGCCACCGTGTGCGGCGACTACGACCTGGACACGGCCAACGGCCTGCTGGACGGCGCCGGCCTGAACGAGCGCGACGACGAAGGCAACCGGCTGTGGAAGGGGAACCCGCTGGAGTTCACGGCGACCATCCGTATCCAGTACAACAGCGCCGAGGTGGCCGATATCGTCAAGCAGAACCTCGGCGACGTCGGCATCAACATGAACATCCGTTCGACCGACGGGTGGGGCGGACTGCAGTCGGTGCGCAACAGCGGTGAGATGCAGGCATACATCGGCCCGGCATGGAGCACCTACTCCACCGCCGTGCTGGAGACCGCCAGCTTCGGAGCGCCGTACACGAACCATGCCTACTTCGCGCCCAAGTGGACGCAGTGGGTAGCCACCGACGGGGAAGAGGGCGAGGAGCCGCCGGACGTGATCAAGGAAGGCGTGGCGCTCCGCCAGTTGCTGGCGACGCAGGCCGACCTGAACGACCGGATCGCGACCATGATGAAGATCACCGACCTGCATGCCGACAACCTGTGGGCGATCGGCATCGTCGGCGGGGTGAACACGCGTGTTGTCACCTACAACATGGCCAACGTGCCCGGGGACGACCCCGAGAACTGCTGGCACTGCGGCGACCGCGGCCGGCCGGAGGTCTGGTTCCGCGACCAGTAGGCGACCGCGGCGGGGAGATCCCGTCAGACACGCCTGACGACGGCGTCAGGGCCGACTCGCACGAGCCGGCTCTGGCGCCTTTCTATTGGTGCGCCCGGCATGGGTCTCGCAAGGAGGTACGGCGTGCACGGTCTGAGCTTGTGCGCCGGTACTCACGGCGCATAGCATGTCGCATTGACATCACCCGAGAAGGAAGGACCGATGACGAAGAAGACCGTTCGTTTCGCCATGGCGGCGTTGCTTGTCGTCGCCGGCGCTATCACGGCCCTGGCGGCCGGCGAAGACGAGGAGGCCATGGCCGCCACCGGCTCGGCTCCCATCATCGCCGACAACCACGGCAAGAACGCCTGGGATCTCTCGGAGTGGCAGCGGGTCACCGGGCAGACCCTGACCTTCACGCAGGCGCCGATCCTGGACGCCATGGACCTGCCGCCGGTGGAGCAACGGCTTCCGGACGAGCCGTTGGTATTGCTGCCGACCAGCCGGGTGAAGAAGATCGGCACCTATCAGGACCTCGCCTGGATTCGGGGGAACGGACCGGAGGCGCTCGTCAGCCACTCGAGCCGGGTCATGTGCCGCTCCGCGGAGTACGGCGGCCAGGTCAACCAGTTCCTGCGTACCTGCCAGGACATGCAGTCGTCCAATGACGGCCGCACCTGGACCATGACGCTGCGCAAGGGCGCCAGGTTCTCCGACGGCAGTCCGATGACTACCGAGGACGTCGCCTTCTTCGTGGAAGACGTCGCGCAGTACGAGCCGTTCAGCACGGCGATCGTCGGCGACTCACGACGCCTCCTGGACGCGGAGTTCGAGGTCATCGACGACTACACCTTCAGCCTCACCTTCCCGCAGCCCAACATCGCCCTGGTGGGATATCTGGCCGAGTGGTACTTCGTCTGGTTCCACAAGGGCTACCTGAGCCAGTTCCACCCCGAGTACGCGGGGCAGGACAAGGTCGATGCCCTGGCCAAGGAGGCCGGTTTCGCCAGCGCCGCCGAGTTCTTTAAGGACCGGGTTGACGAGGGGCAGGGCTTCCCGCGCGCCAATCCGGATCTGCCGACGATGGCGCCGTGGGTGCTCAAGGTCGGTGCGCCGGCTACCACCTACGTGTTCGAACGGAACCCCTACTACCTGGGAATCGACGCGATCGGCCAGCAGCTCCCGTACTTCGACGAGGTGCGCCAGGATTCGACCACCGATCCGACAGTCCTCAAGCTGCGGGCGTTGAACGGCGAGTACGACTGGATACTCTTCCTGGGGCTGGACATCTTCCCGGCCGCCAAGACGGCGGAGGCGAACGAGCAGATCATCCGCGCCCGGAGCTGGAGTGACGTGCACCTGGTCGGGGGCGCGCAGCTCATCGAGTTCAACCAGACTACCAACGATCCGGACATGCGTGAGCTGGCCTCGAATCGTGACTTCCGCTGCGGCGTCTCGCACGCGATCAACCGAGAGGCGATCGCCACGCTGATCTACTACGGCGCGGTGCCTTACGGCCCGCTGGCCTACTCGGAGCGCAGTCCGTTCTACAACGAGCGTGCGGCCACCATGTGCGGTGACTACGACCTGGACGCGGCCAACAGCCTGCTGGACTCGGCCGGCCTGAACGAGCGCGACGACGACGGCAACCGGCTGTGGAAGGGCAAGCCGTTCGAATTCACGTCGACGATCCGCATCCAGTACAACAGCGCCACGGTGGCCGATATCGTCAAGCAGAACCTCGGCGACGTCGGCATCAACATGAACATCCGCTCGACCGACGGCTGGGGCGGGCTGCAGTCGGTGCGCAACTCGGGCGAGATGCAGGCTTACATCGGACCGGCATGGGCCACTTACGCGACCGACGAGCTGGCCACTGCCAGCTTCGGAGCGCCGTTCAACGACCAGGGCTACTTCGCACCCAAGTGGACGCAGTGGGTGGCCACCGATGGAGCCGAGGGCGAGGAGCCGCCGGACGTGATCAAGGAAGGCGCGGCGCTTCGCCGGCTGCTGGCGACCCAAGCGGACATGAGCGATCGGATCGCGACCGTGAAGCAGATCACCGATCTGCACGCCGACAACCTGTGGGCGATCGGCATCGTCGGCGGGGTGAACACGGTCATCACCTCGTACAGCCTTGCCAACGTGCCCGAGGACGACCCCGAGAACTGCTGGCACTGCGGCGACCTCGGCCGCCCGGAGGTCTGGTTCCGCGACCAGTAGGCGAGACCGCGGCGGGCGAATCCCGCCGGACACGCCTCACAACGGCGTCAGGGCCGACTCGAACGAGCCGGCTCTGGCGCCCTTTTTCTGCCGGCCCCAATGGCGTGACGGTCATCAGAGGGTTCCCATCACCCGATGCGCTACTTCAGATTATCATGATAAATTGAAGGTAATGTTCAAGCGGTCCCTTCTTCTGCCTGATCCCGGCACCGAGACCTTCTTTCTCTGGGGGCCGCGCCAGACCGGCAAGAGCACCCTGCTCAGGCAGCGCTACCCCGACGCTCACTGGGTCGATCTGCTGAAGGGGGAGGAGTTCAGGCGTTACCTCGATCATCCGGAGTACCTGCGCCAGGAGTTGGAGTCGGCGCGTCCGGCGCTGAGGCGCCAGGTCGTCATCGACGAGATTCAGAAGGTGCCGGCACTCCTGGACGAGGTGCATTGGCTGATCGAGAACCGTGGACTGCACTTCGCCCTGTGCGGGTCGAGCGCCCGAAAGGTGCGGCGCGGGGCGGCCAACCTGCTTGGCGGACGGGCGGTGCGCTACGAAATGCACGGCCTCACTGCAGGCGAGACGGGTGACGACTTCGTGCTTGATCGGATGCTGAACCACGGCTACCTGCCGCGCATGTACCAGGCCGAGCGGCCGCGGCGCTTGCTCGACGCCTACATCGCCGACTACCTGCGCGAGGAGGTCGCTGCCGAGGGACTGGTCCGGGACCTGCCCGCTTTCTCGGGCTTCCTGGACGCCGCGGCGCTCAGCGACGGAGAGCTCGTGAACTTCTCCAACATCGCGCGCGAGTGCGGGGTATCGAGCCCGACCGCCAAGGCCTACTTCGGAATCCTGGAGGACACGCTGCTCGGCCGCTGGCTTCCCGCATACCGCAAGCGGCGCAAGCGCCGCGTGATCGGTGCGCCGAAGTTCTACTTCGCCGACGTCGGTACGGTGAATCGGCTCGCCAAGCGCGGAGCGCTGACCCCGGGATCGCAGCTCTACGGCAAGGCGTTCGAGAACTGGCTCTTTCAAGAGCTGTCCGCCTGCATCGCGTACCGCGAGCTGGACGTGGAGTTGACCCACTGGCGGCTGCCGAGCGGCATCGAGGTCGACTTCGTGCTCGGGGACATGCAGGTCGCGGTGGAGGCCAAGGCGAGCGCGCGGATCACCCGCGATCATCTCCAGGGGCTGCGCACGCTGGCACAGGAGCACCCCGGCGTCCGGGAACGCATCGTCGTCTGCCTGGAGCCGCGAGCCCGGCGCACGGACGACGGCATCGATGTCCTGCCTGCGACCGAGTTCGTACGTCGTCTCTGGCAGCGTGAGTTGTAGCGCATGGCTGTGCTTGATCGTCATGCCGGAGGCATGCTATACGCATGCCGGTGATGAACCTTCAGGTCAAGAACGTCCCGTCGGCTCTGCATGAGCGGCTCCGCCGTCATGCCCGTGTTCGCAACCGAACCATCGGCGAAGTCGTGCTCGCCGCCGTTGAGCATGAACTGGAGCGGCAGGAGTGGGCGGAGCGCTTCGCGACGCGCTCGGAGACGGACCTGGGCGTCACGCCGGCGTCACTCCTGGAAGAGGCGCGTCGTGAGCTCGACGTGACCCGGGAGTGACGCGGTACGTCATCGACGCCTCGGCCGCAGTCGAGTACCTCCTGAAGACGGCGATTGGCAAGAGTATCGCGGCGGCTACCGAGCATTCCGTGCTGGTGGCTCCGGAACTGATGGATGCGGAGGTGGTGGCCGTGCTGAGGCGAGCGGTGCTGCGCGAGGAGCTCTCCGAGGACCGGGCTCTCCTGGCACTTGATGATCTGAGCGGCTGGCCGGTGGAGCGTGTCTCCCATCGTGCGCTTGCCAAGTCCGCGTGGCGGCATCGCCACAACCTGACCGCCTATGATGCGTTCTACGTGGCCACGGCCCGTGCCTGGGGCGCAGAACTCCTCACCGCGGACGGGCCGCTCTCGCGGGCGCCGCGTCTCGACATCACGGTCCACAACGTTCGCCGCGCGTGAGCGAGGGGCGAGGAGCGGGACCTGAGCGCTGCAGCCCGCAGAATCCGGTAGCCTATCGACCCTGCTACCCCTCAGCCGGTAGCGACCGCAGGAGCGCCTTGACCACCGCGGCCGCGTTGGCGGCCGCGAGGCCGAGGAAGACTTCCATCTGGTTCTCGCCCTCGCCGCCACCGGCCAGGTCGGACAGGCTCCGGACGGCGATGAACGGCATCTCGTTGGCGTAGGCCACGTGCGCGACGGCCGCGCTCTCCATGTCCAGCACCCGCGCACCGAAGGTGTCGAACGTGTGCTCCCGGAACGCCGCGTTGTCGACGAAGGCGCCGCCGGACACGCCGGCACCGCCCACGACGACCCTGGGAGCATGTTGCAGACAGGTGTCGTCCGCGGTGCAGTGGTGCAGCTCGACCTCCGCTGCCGCGACGCGGGCGGCGGCAAGCAGCGAGCCGTCCACGGGGAACCAGAAGCGGGTCTCCGGCGCGTCGGCGCCGGCCCGCTGCACGGTGACTGAGCGCGGGAACATCATCCCGAAGTTCGGATACGGATAGTCGAAGAACGGCGGCGTGCTCCACTCGCCCTCGACCTCTCGGGCCAGGACTATCTCCAGGTATTGTCCCCAGCGGTCCGCGATCACGATGTCCCCGATGTTCAACGACGGATCAACGCCGCCGGCGATGCCCGAGAACACGATCCGTTCGACGTTGAAGTGGTCCAGCGCGAGCTGGGTCGTCATCGCCGCGTTGACGATGCTGATCCCGCTCAGGAACAGCACGACATCCTGCCCCTGCAGGGTCCCGATGCAGAACTCGACACCGTTCACGGAGTACGTCGACGCCTCGGCGAGCTCTTGCTTCAGGATCGACAGCTCCGGTGCGAAGGCGGACACGACCGCCGTGCGCGGAACGTCATCGTGCGTCTCGTGCGCCAGCGCGAACGAAACCGAACCGAGCGACAGGAGCGCAACGCCAGCCAGAAGAACGATCGCTTTCGGCAGTCGGAGAGGCCGGTCGTACTCGATCCAGACCGGGATGTCGACTAGGATCACCGCTGCTCCTCGTCGACGGTAACGGCCAGGCGGGTCATTCCGACGACAATGTCCGACGATCGGCAGCACCGGCACAAGCACAAGGCACGACACATGAGCGTTTCCTGGTGGAGAGCACGACTGAGCACGCCTCCCGGAGGGCTTTCACGCTGAGATCGAACGGCGCCGCGTGGTGCTGGTCCGCGGAGCCCCAGGAAAATGAACGGAACGCTCAGGCCTCCGCGTGCTCGTTGTGCGGGTTGTCCTCCGGGCCGAACGCCTCCCAGGTGCCGTTGAAGAAGATGCGCTTCTCCGGAGGCAGCTTCGCCAGGGTCTCTGTGCTGGGGAGGCGATAGGGCCGGTAGCCGTAGGTCGCCGCGCGGTCGTTGTACTTGTAGAACACGCCGTAGCGGGGCTCTTCCCCCTGCCAGGACGCGGCCCCGTGCGCGAGCGTCTCGGTGAAGATGATGGCCGAGCCCTTGGGCGCGGCGATGTTGCGCACCAGAGGGCCGTCGATCGCGAACAGGCGCTTGTGGTCCTCCGGTGGGACGTGGAAGTCGCCCTTGTGGGAGCCGGGAATGCAGGCGAAGCCGCCGTCCTCCTCGGCGATCTCCTGCAGGGTGAACGCGACGACGGTGAGCCCGGTGTAGATCTGGTCGCCGTGCACGTAGTAGCGGAAGTTCACCCGGCCGCCGCGGTGGCCGCCGTGCATCTCGAAGTGCGGACAGCCTTTCGAGCGCACGAAGCTGTAGTTGGCTTCCAGCCGCAGCTTGGGGCCGATGATCTCGCTCAGGACCGAGATCAGCTTGGGATGGTCGATCAGGGTCGTGAACGGCTCGCCGAGATTCACCAGGCCAGAGGTCCTGTGCCAGGTGCCGTTCGCGTCGTAGCCGTCCGGCGTCTTGTCCATCGGCTCCATGTGCTCGCGGATCTTGCGCTTGGCCAGCTCGCACTCCGAGTCCGAGAGCACGTCTTCGACGACCAGAAATCCTTGTAGGTCGAAGAGATATTTCTGCGTTGCGGTCATCGTCCCTCCCTCGGACCGCGCCCTGCCTGAGCGGGTGTGCGACGAATGTAGCATGGTGCCGAGCACGCATGCCGCTCGGCGATTCGGCCCGTGTCGGCGTGCTGGCTACCGCGATCCGCGGACGACCAGGGCCCGGGCCACGGCGGCCGCGACGCCCAGCGCTGCCGGCACGGCGGCAGCGACTGCCAACTCGCCTCGCCACGTGCCGTCCAGTCCCCAGAGGGCCAGTTCTCCCGCGCGGACCACGCCTGCCAGGAAGAGCTCCAGAGCGGTGACCAGCAGGAACCGGCTGAAGAGGGTCCGGTAGCCTTCGCCCGCGGCCAGCATGGCTTCGGGGGGAAGATCGTGCACCGACTGCTTGAGCCAGCGGTTGCGCACCCCGTAGCGGCTGTAGGCATAGACGGTGAACACCACGGCCGCGATCAAGCCGACGCCCGCCAGGACCGGCAGCCCGAATCCGAACAGGAACCGCAGCAGGCTGACGCCGCCGCGCGGCGCGACCGTGTAGAGATCGCGCAGCAGCCGCAGCAGTTCCAGCAGCAGCGAAAACACGTACCCGCCCAGCGCGATCGACGCCAGCGACAGCAGCGCGATCAGCGGCGCCTTGGCGCGCGCCGTGAGGTGGTGGTAGTTCCCGGGCAGGCGCGCTTCAATCACGGAAGGGAGGTTATCCTATGTCGGCATGTCCGATGTTGACGGTACTCGAAGTGGGAGGCGTGGCATCAGCCGCAACAGATACGTCGTGGAGTCGCGCACGGCGCGATTGATCACGGCCAATCTCGCCCGCTTCCGGAGGATCGAGGGCTTGACCTGCCGTCACTGGGCGGGATAAGCCGGCCGCATCGCAAGGGGGTGAGCGATGGCTGATGAGAGGAAGGATCGGCGCGTACGGCGCTACCGCGTGATGTGGGACCAGAACGCCGGGCAGGAGATGTACTACCACCCGCCGATCTCGGCGGAGCGGATCGCGCAGGCGCATTTCGGTTTCTTTCAGGGCCGCCCGGTGGACGCCTACGTCGGCGCCATGGGCTCCAATGCCGGCTTCACCGTGGGGTGGCCGACCGAGGTGAAGGGCGTGGAATTCATCGTCGATCGCATGCAGCGCGGCGCCCGCATCGGGGACATCAAGCTGTGGCGCGCCGCCGAGCACCTGCGCCTCGCCTTCGAGGCCGGCATCGACCCCGAGGAGGTCAAGGTCCGCGAAGCCAGGCGCATCGGCGTCGACTTCTGGTTCCGACTGGCCATGAACGACTGGCACCACTGGGGCGCCCACGCCGACGACGCCAACCTCTGGTCGGGCGAGTTCTTCATCGAGCACCCCGAGTACCTGATCGGCGAGGACGGCGCCGCCGGCTGGCCGGACAGGCTGTGGAACGTGCTGCGCTTCTTCCAGGACTACGCCCACCAGGAGGTCCGTGACCTGAGGCGCGACCTGGCCTTCGAGTCGTGCGAACGCTACGACCTGGACGGCTTCCTGTGCGACTACATGCGCTGCCCCGGCTACTTCAAGCGCGGCGCGGAGCAGGCCGGCATGGCGCTGATGACCGACATGATGCGGCAGATGCGGATCGGGATCGACCGCATCGGCGACGCGCGCGGCCGGCCGATCGGCTTCGCCGCGCGGGTGCCCAACACCATCGCCGGCAGCGAGCGCCTCGGCCTGGACGTGCGCACCTGGGTGCGCGACGGCCTGGTCGACATCCTCGTGCCTTCCTGCTTCTTCGGCCAGGACATGGAGGAGGACATGGGCGAGTGGGTGGAGCTGGCCGCCTCGACCGACACGCAGATCTACCCCGCGATCGAGGAGGGCTATCTGGCCGGCGACTCCGACGACAAGCGCTGGTTCGTCCAGACGCCGATCATGACGGGGATGACCAACGAGATGACGCGCGCGATCGCCGCGCGCCATCTGGCGAAGGGCGTTCCCGGCCTGTACGTGTTCAACTACTTCGGCACCGCGCCCACCTACAACTACGACAACCGCGACGTGCTGGACGACATCGGCAATCCGATGCGGCTGGAGTTCAAGGACAAGACCTACGTCGTCATGCGCTCGCACGACTCGTTTCCCAACTGCCTGGAGACCGGGCACCAGATCCCGGCGGTGCTCGGCTCCGAGCCGCTGCCGATCACGATCGAGGTGGCCGACGACGCCCGCGGCAAGGCGGACCGCCTGAGCGCGTGCCGCCTGCGCGTCCACCTGACGAACATGACCGGCTACGACGAGGTGGAAGTCGCCCTGAACGGCGAGCTGCTGGAGTGCGACACGCCCATGCGCGCCGGCGCCTACTACCTGCGCTGGGTCGGTCGGGACTGGTTCGAGTACGACCTCTCGGGCCACCTGCCGCGGCGCGGCCGCAACGAGGTGACGCTGCGGATGGCCAGGCGCAACGAGCGCCTGGCCGACGAGTTCGACATCACCGTCGAGGACATCGAGCTGGAAGTCCGCTACGAGTACCCCGACGGCATCTGGCCCGATTCGCCGAGGCCGGGGTGACCACGCCGGCCGCGACCCTGGACTACCGGGGCAAGCTGGTCCATCGGTTTCGCACCGCCGGCGAGTCCGGCACCGATGGCGTGTTCCCGCGCCATGTCAGCGGCCTTCAGCTCAGCCGCGACCGCTTTCTGCTACTGCTGACCAGCGGCGGCTGGCGCGGCTCGGATGACAACCGCGGCACCCTGTACCAGATCCGCGCTGGCGGTTACGACGGCGAGCTGGTAGGCGAGGGAGTGCTCCGCGCCACCACCGACGACTGGGACGCGCGCGCGGACGGCCGCGTCTACAAGCGCGAGACGGTCGGCCCGGTGGGGTTCGGCGTGCCGGCCGGGGCGCTCATGGATGGGCAGGCTCCGGCGCACGCCGGACTGTTTACCTTCATGTGGAAGCGGGTCGCCCGGCCCCTCGACCCCGACACCGGATGGCTGGCGCTCGAGACGATCGAGGAGGTACGGAACCGGCTTGACGCGACCGCGCTGGTCGAATGGACGCAATTGCGCTTCGATCCGGCCACCGACAGCTTTGCGCCGGTGGTGGGGGTGCAGCCATTGCGGCAGAAGGGCTATGGGTCGGGGTACGCGTGCTGCGAGCGTGCAGAGATACGCCGCCTGATCACCGGCATGGTCAACCCGGTGCCGATCGACGGCGATGCCACCCGCTGGATGGCGCCCATGACGGTGTTCTGCCCATCGACGGAGCGCGTCGCATGCCTGGAGTTCTCCTATGAACCGGCGGCCGGCCGGTACCAGTGGACCCGCACCGGGCCGGTCTCGGCCGAAGGGCTCTGGGAGCCGTGCCCGATGCGGCTCAGCCATGGCGACTGGGTGATCAGCGCGCGCGTGCGTCCGGCCTTTCGCCGTCCCGAGGGCGGCGTGGCGTGGCTGCGCGCCGCCGATCCGCTCATCGATCTGCCGCAGCCGGTCTACGTCGACGTACCCTCGCCCGGCCTGCAGACCGCGTTCCGCTGCGCCGACGGCGTGATCCGGATCTACAGCAACGACTCGCGCGTCCGGCCGGGTTGGCCGGGGATGCGCAACCCCCTCTATCAGTGGGAGGTCGATCCGGACCGGGGCTTCGCTGCCAGCGAGCCGCAGGTGGTGTTCGATTCGGTTGACTGGAAGACGCCGATCCGCGATGAGGCGAAAGCCGTGGTAGATCAGGCCAAGGTGCTGTCACATGCGGGAGGAGACCGTCAGACGGTGGTGCATCGGGTGCGTACCTTTGCGCTGGCCGATCCGGCCCATGCCGGCGTCGCCGTGGACGCGGCTGAGCGGCAGGCGCACGGCATCTACTACTCGGATCTCGTATTCGATCGAGCCTATCCGGGGGAATGGGAGTTCGCCGCGAACACCGGTGCGTAGCGCCTCCACAGCGGCACCTCTGCCTATTGCCTCACCCAAATATCCACACGAAGTGAATCGGATGCCTCATGCAAAT
>JAPPNY010000194.1:44423-51945 GCA_028818385.1 Spirochaetaceae bacterium | reverse complement strand
TGGCGGTGTTCCGCCCGGCCATGACGATCCGGCTGGAGCGGCGGGACCGGCGCGGCTTTTCCCGGGCGGACTTCGAGCCCCTCGCGCTGCACTACCAGGGACAGGTGCTGCAGATCCACGTCATGGTGGAGTTCGCCGAGCGCGGCCTCGCGGCCATGAGCGAGGCGCTGCGTCTGGCGATGGACTACTTCGCACTCACGGAGGAGGAGTTTCTCGCCCGCTGGCTGCCTGGCCGGGACCGGGAGATCGGCCGGCAGACGACGCCCGCGTCCTGGCGCGCCATCGTCGAGAGCCTGCGGAACCCGCTCCAGCAGGGCATCGTGGCCGACGAGCGGGAACGGACCAACGTGCTGGTCCTCGCCGGCCCCGGTTCGGGCAAGACGCGCGTGCTGGTGCACCGCATCGCCTGGCTGGTCCGCGTCAGACGGGAGAACGCCCGCGGCATCCTTGCGCTCGCCTACAACCGTCACGCGGCCGTCGATATCCGTCGCCGGCTGGCAGAGATGATCGGCGACGACGCGCGCGGCGTGACGGTGCTCACCTGCCACGCGCTTGCCATGCGCCTGGCGGGAACGAGCTTCACCGGCCGGTCGGAGCGCCCGGACGACGAGACGTTCAGGGACGTGATGCGCCGTGCCGTCGCGCTGCTCCGCGGCGAGGAGCTGTCGCCCGAGGAGGCGGACGAGCGCCGCGTGCGCCTGCTCGCGGGCTTCCGGTGGATTCTCGTCGACGAGTACCAGGATGTCGCTCTGGAGCAGTACGAGCTGATCTCGGCGCTGGCCGGACGGACGCTGGAAGACGACGCGGGCAAGCTCACCCTGTTCGCCGTCGGCGACGACGATCAGAACATCTATGCCTTCAACGGAGCGTCGGTGGAGTTCATCCGGCGCTTCGAGGCCGACTACGGGCCGAGGCCCGCCTACCTGACCGCCAACTACCGTTCGACGGCCCATATCGTGGCGGCTGCCAATGCGGTGATCGAGTCTGCGCGGAACCGCATGAAGGCGGGGCGTCCCATCCGGGTCGACCGCGTGCGCGAGAAGGATCCGCCGGGCGGAGCGTGGGAGGCGGTGGACCCGGTTACGCGCGGGCGGGTGCAGATTCTGCCGGCCGGAGGCGATCCGGTCGGCCAGGCGCGCGCCGTCATGGCGGAGTTGCTGCGCCTCCGTGAGCTGGCGCGGGAATGGGACTGGTCGCGGTGCGCGGTCATCGCGCGCCAGTGGGAGCACCTGGTTCCGGTGCGGGCGTTCTGCGAGGCGCATGGCGTCCCGGTACAGATGGCGAACGAGGAGATCCCGAATTTCTGGCGCCTGCGGGAAACCCGGGCGTTCGTCGAATGGCTGCACGGGCGTGAGACGCGGATGGTCGACGGCGCGTCCCTGCGCGGGTGGGCCGACGCGCGGCCCTCCGATCCCTGGCACGACCTGCTGCGGCAGGCGGTGGAGGAACATGCGCTGGAAACCGGCGGCGGAGAAACACCGGTGGACCATTTCATCGAGTGGCTGGCCGAGTGGGGCCGGGACATCCGCCGCCGCCAGCGGGGGCTGCTGCTGCTCACCGCCCATCGCGCCAAGGGGCTGGAGTTCGATCACGTGGCGGTCCTGGACGGCGGCTGGGACCGCGTGGGCCGCAACGAGGATCCCGACGCGCCGCGCCGGCTCTACTACGTGGCGATGACGCGGGCGCGGCAGACGCTGACGCTGGCCTGGCTGGACGGCTCCCGCAGCTTCCATGGCGAACTGGCCGACCATCCCGCCACGATCCGTCGCGAGGCTGCCGAGCTTCCCCCGTGCCCGCAGGCGGTGGAGCATCGCCATGTCCGGCCCACCCTTCAGGAGGTCGATCTGGGGTTCGCCGGGCGGCGCCGTGCCGGCGATCCCGTACACCGCGCCATCGCCGCGCTGTCGATCGGCGATCCCCTGGACGTGCGGGTCGGAACGGATGGGCGCCGGACGCTGCTGGACCGGACCGGCCGGACCGTGGGGCGCCTGGCCGGGTCGTTCAGGCCGCCGCCCGGGTCACGGTGCCGGTCGGCGGCAACGTTCGCGGTCGTGGGCTGGAGCCGGGAGGCGTCGGACCCGAAATACCACGACGTCATGAGATGCGACGCTTGGGAAGTGGTCATGCCCGAACTGGTGTTCGAGCCGGACAGGTGAGCGACCTCGGTGATCGGCGTCACTCCGACGGCCGCGGCGCTCGATGTATAGTCGGAACATGCCCGACGACCGCGCGGAGCTGATCGATCCGTTCGCGCTGAGCGCCGCCGACGGCTATGCCTGGCTCAAGGGCAACCTGCACTCGCATACGACCTGCTCGGACGGGCGCCTGTCACCGCAGCAGCGTGCCGACGCCTACGCGGTCAACGGCTACGACTTCCTGGCGATCACCGACCACTACCGCATCACCAGCCTCTCCGGCATCACCCCGGCCCACGGACTGATCCTGATCCAGGGCGTCGAGCTGCATCCCGATAACCCCTTCGGGGGCCAAATCCATCACTTCGTCGGCCTGCATGTCAGCGACGACATCGATGCCGCGAAGCTCGCGCCGCAACACGTGATCGACGCCGTCCGCGAGCAGGGCGGCTCGGTGTGGCTGGCCCACCCGTACTGGAGCTCCGTCTGCATTCCGCGCGACACGCTGCCGCTGCGCGGCCTGGCCGGCATCGAGGTCTTCAACGCCGCGTGCGGCCTGCAGGGCAAGGCGGAGTCGGCGGTGCATTGGGACGAGTGGATGGTGCACGCCGGCCGGCTCATTCCGGCGCTGGCGAACGACGACGCCCACTTCCGCGACGAGGATCGTCGTGACACGTACGAAGCGTGGACGATGGTGCGTACGCGCGAGCGGTCAGCGGCGGCGATCGTCGATGCGCTGGTGAGCGGCGCTTCCTACGGGACCACCGGGCCGGTCATCCACGACATCCAGTTGCGACGGGAGCGATCGGCGAGCGGGCGCCGAATCGCGGCCACCGTGGTGTGCTCGGAAGCAAAGCGGATCGATGCGATCAGCGATCTGGGTGGAGCATCGTATCGCGAGCCCGGATCGACCTTCGAGCAGGCGACGTTCCCGTTGAAGGTCGACGCCCGCTGGGTGCGGTTCGAGGTGATCGCGCCCGACGGCAGCAAGGCCTGGTCCAATCCGTTCGACCTGACCTCGCGCTGAGAGCATGATGGCAGTCAGAGAGACACCGCGCCGATGGCCGTTCCTGGACTGGTCGCTGGTGCAGCCCGGCTACCAGCACATGCCGCGCTCGCCGAAGTACGGCAACGTCCCCCACGGCATCGCGATCCGCTCGCAACCCGCGCACCGGTCAGTCCCCTGGCTCCGCGCCGACAGGCCGTGGGAAGAGCAGGCGCTCGGCAAGTCGCAGTCGCTCATCTACGAGAACGGCACCTACCGGCTGTGGTATGAGGCGGCCGCCAGCGACTACAACTGGCGTTCTTCGGACCTGACCGACTACAGCCACCGGCTGTGCTACGCCGAATCGAGCGACGGGGTGAGCTGGCACAAGCCGAACCTCGGCCTAGTGGAGTTTCGCGGCGACCGGGACACGAACATCGTCTTCGACCGGACGCGCAACGGCGGCCGCGCCTGCCTGGGCGGAACGGTGTTCGTCGACCCGGTCGCACCCGCCGCCGAGCGCTACAAGCATATCTTCCTGGGCGCCGAGCCACGCACGTGGCAGATGCAGGGCGCGGTGTCGGCGGACGGGCTGCAGTGGACTCCGATCGCCGAGCCGCTCATCGACGGATTCATGAGCGACACGCAGACCACCGCACACTACGACCCGGTACGGCGCCGCTACGTCGGCTACTTCCGCACGTGGATGGAAAGCGACGTCCCCAGCTCATCGTTTCGCTCACGCCAGTCCCGAAGGTCGATCTCCCGCGCCGAAACCGCCGATTTCCGGACCTGGCCCCATCCCGAGACGACGGCGTACCTAGGCGTGGCGCACCATCCGTCCCACGATCTGTACACCAACGCCCACGCCCTCTATCCCGGAAGGGACGATCTGCATCTGTTCTTTCCCGCCCAGTTCAGCCGGGAAAAGGACACGCTGCAGGTCCACCTGGCCACGAGCCGGGACGGTGTGCGCCTGGAGTACTTCGGCGAACGGCCGGTGGTCCCGATCGAAGCGGACGGCGCCGGAGAAGAGAAGCGCGTCTATGCGGGGGTGGGCATCGCACCGCACGGCGCGGATACCGTGGCCGTGCCGTGCAGCCGCTGGCACCACACCCACAACGAGGACACGGCGGAGGGATTCCGGGCGGAGTACCAGGGCGAGTATTTCTGGGCAACCTGGAGCACCGACCGCTTCGCGGCGGTGGAGGCCGACGAACGCGGCTTCTTTGCGACGCCGGTGTTCGACGACCCGCTGGCCGCGCTGTCGGTCAACGCCACGACCTACCCTTCGGGGGAGATACGGGTCCAGCTCACCGATGAGACGGGAGTGCCCGTCGAGGGATATGCGTTTGCCCAGTGCGACCCGGTGCGGGGCGACCGGATCCGCCATCCGGTAACCTGGCGGGGCCGGCCCGAGATCGCGGTCCAGCCCGAGAGGCCCCTGGTGATCCAGTTCCGGATGACGCGGGCGAAGCTCTACGCCATGTACACGGCGTGACCTGTTACGCCGTCCGACCTGTACGGTTAGTGGTACAAGTTGCCGGTGCACGGTAGACTTCCGGTGAGACCGACAATCTGGAGGGTGATGTGAGAACGGTTTCGTTCACGGAAGCCAGGAACGGCCTGAAGTCCATACTCGACGGAGTCGCGGGCGATGCGGATGTCGCCATCATCACGCGCCGCGATGCCGAGGACGCGGTGGTCATGTCGCTCGACTACTACAACAGCCTGATGGAAACCGTGCACCTGCTGAAGTCGCCCGCGAACGCCGCTCACCTCGCCGAGTCGATCGAGCAATACCGGGCCGGCAACGTGCTCGAACGAGAGACGATCGACCCGTAGCGATGCAGCGCACGTTGGCATGGACCAACGCGGCATGGGCCGACTACTTGTGGTGGCAGGGACGGGACAGGAAGACGCTGCGGCGGATCAAACGGCTGATCGCCGACACCATGCGCTCCCCGTTGGAGGGACTGGGCAAGCCGGAGGCGCTGAAAGAGAACCTGACCGGATTCCGGTCACGGCGGATCGACCAGGAGAACCGCCTGGTCTACGCCGTCGAGGACACCCGCGTGACCATCATCTCCTGCCGCTACCACTACGAGCGGTGATGCGATGATCCTGGCCGTCCTGCGCCGGCTGCGGCTGATGGTGGTAACCCTGGCCGCGATCTCCGTCCTCTCGTTCCTGATCATCCAGGCGCCGCCCGGCAACTACCTGGACACCTACATCACGCAGTTGCGCATGCAGGGCGACGCCGTCGACGACGCCAGGATCGAGGCGTTGGAAGCCCGCTACGGCCTGGAACGTCCCATGCACGTGCAGTACCTGAAGTGGATCTGGGGGGTGCTGCGCGGCGACCTGGGGCGCTCGATGGCGCACAACATGGAAGTCAACAAGCTGCTCGCGCAGCGGCTGCCGGCCAGCCTGGCGATCTCCACCCTGTCGCTGATCCTGGTCTACCTGCTCGGCCTGCCGATCGGGATCTACTCGGCCACCCGCCAGTACTCGCCCGGCGACTACGTGTTCACCTTCATCGGCTTCATGGGCCTGGCGATTCCCAACTTCCTGTTCGCGCTGATCCTGCTGTGGATCACCTTCGAGGCCACCGGCACCGCGGCCATCGGGCTGTTCTCCGCCGAGTACGCCAACGAGCCGTGGAGCCTCGCCAAGCTCATCGACCTGCTGAAGCACCTGTGGATGCCGGCCCTGATCGTCGGCACCGCCGGCACCGCCGGCCTGATCCGGGTGGTGCGCGCCAGCCTGCTCGACGAGCTGCGCAAGCTCTACGTCACGGTCGCCCGCGCCAAGGGCGTGGCCGAGCGGCCGCTCCTGTTCCGCTACCCGGTGCGCATCGCGCTCAACCCCGTGATCTCGACGATCGGCTGGACCCTGCCGGCGCTGGTGTCGGGCGAGCTGCTGGTATCGCTGGTCATGGGCCTGCCCACGATCGCGCCGCTGTTCGTGCAGGCGCTGATCAACCAGGACATGTTCCTGGCCGGCAGCGTCGTGATGGTGCTGAGCAGCCTGACGGTGCTCGGCACCCTCATCTCCGACATCCTGCTGGTCGCGATCGACCCGCGCATCCGGGAGGCGGTCTGACGTGGCCCTCCACGACACGGCCGAGCGCGAGCAGGTCTCATCGCAGTGGCGGCTGATCCGCATCCGCTTCCTGCGCCACAAGGTGGCGGTCGCCGCGCTGGTGCTGCTCGGCATCTTCTACCTGGGCGTGCTGTTCGCGGAGTTCGTGGCGCCCTACGACCCCCGCCAGCGCAGCCCGGAACAGCAGTACTCACCGCCGCAGCGGATCCGCCTGTTCCACGAGGGCCGCCTGACCGCGCCGTTCGTGTATGGGCTTTCGTCCGAGCTGGATCTGGAGACGTTCCGCTACGTGTACGAGGTGGACCGTGAAGCCCGGCAGCCGCTCGCGCTGTTCGTGCGCGGCGACCCGTACGAGCTGTGGGGCCTGTTTCCGTCCGACCTGCACCTGTTCGGGGTCGCGGACGGCGGCAGGGCCTACCTGTTCGGGACCGACAACCTGGGGCGCGACCTGATGTCGCGGGTGATCCACGGCGGTCGCATCTCCCTGTCGATCGGGCTGGTCGGCATCGCCATCAGCTTCGTGCTCGGCATCATCCTGGGAGGGATCTCCGGCTACTTCGGGGGGACCGTGGACGTGGCCATCCAGCGGCTGGTGGAGTTCCTGCGCTCCATCCCCGACCTGCCGCTGTGGATGGCGCTGAGCGTGGCGCTGCCGCGCTACTGGTCGACCGAGCGGGTCTACTTCGGCATCGTCATGATCCTGTCGCTGGTCGGCTGGACCTCCATCGCGCGCGTGGTGCGCGGCAAGTTCATGGCCGTGCGCGAGGAGGAGTTCGTCACCGCGGCCGTCGTCGCGGGCGCGGGCACCGGGCGCATCCTGTTCCGCCACCTGCTGCCCTCCTTCGCCAGCTACATGATCGCTTCGCTGACCCTGTCGGTGCCGGGGATGATCCTGGGAGAGACTGCCTTGAGCTTCATCGGCCTGGGGCTGCAGACCCCGGCGATAAGCTGGGGCGTGCTGCTGCAGGAGTCGCAACGCATCCACGTGCTGGCCGGATCGCCCTGGCTGCTGTTCCCGGGCGGATTCGTGATCGTCACGGTGCTTGCGTTCAACTTCCTGGGAGACGGGCTGCGCGACGCGGCCGATCCGTATACCTCCACGTAATAAGGAAAGGGAGGAGGGATCGATCCCCCCTCCCCGGTTCGCTACAGATCCGCGGGCCGGCCCGTATCCGACGTGGAACGCATCGGGAACCGATGCGCTCCAAGCCAAAGGAGGGGCTGGGCCGCGAGCGGCGCCGGCGCCGGGCGCGCCCCCCACCGGGGGGGGGAGATTTAAATAGAAGCCCGCCCCCAG
>JAPPNY010000194.1:24054-44413 GCA_028818385.1 Spirochaetaceae bacterium | reverse complement strand
CGGCCCCCTCCCCCGCGGCCCCCCCGGGCTCACCGGGGGCCCCCCTGTTTGGGGGGGGGGGGGGGGGGGGGGGGGGGCCGGGGGGCCCCCCCCAACCTCGGGGCTACTTGAAGTAGAACTGCGCCGGCACCTCGTGGATGTGCTCGGCGATGATCGGATCGGGGACGTTCCCCAGCTTGAGGCTGGCGATTCCGTAGTAGTCCTGCCTCGGAGGGCGCACCGCGCCGATCATGTACAGCCCTTCCTCCAACAGCGAGAAGATCTCCATGGTGATGGCGATTCGTTCCTCATTGTCCGAGATGGAGATCGCGCGCTCGCGCAGCGCCGCGATCTGCTTCAGCTCATCCGGGGGCTCCATGCCCTCCTCGCCGCCGGAGTTCAGCCACGCGGCCCACTCCCTGCCAGGCGTGAACCAAGTGCCGACCGGTACGACCTCACCCCGGACCAGCGGGTTCATCGGCCGGCCGGCCAGCCCGAACGGGAACATGATCAGGTCGAAGTCGTTGGTGTTGTAGATGCCGCCGAACGCGTCCCAGCTCCCGGCGCGGGCGACGGTCTCGATACCGATATCACCCCAGTAGCCGGTGTACAGGTCCGCGATCTCGGCGGTAAGGCCGGACGGCATCGCGTAGATCTGCATGCGCAGGCGCTCGCCGTCGGAGCGCAGGCGGTAGCCGTCGCCGTCCCGCTCGTCCAGACCCAGCTCGTCCAGGATGGCGTTCGCCTGGTCCAGGTCGTGCTCCAGGTAGATCTTGAACAGGTTCTCGCCGTAGTACGGCGGGCCGGCCTCCACGGTCGGCTGCGACGGAACGCCCAGCCCCTTGTAGAACGTCTGGTTGATCTCGTCGCGGTCGATGGCGTGTGACAGCGCGATGCGGAACCGCTTGTCGCTCTGCAGGTCCCGGAGCACCTCGTCCTGGTGGGCGAAGTTGAAAATGATCAGGCCCTGCTCGCCCCCCGGCCACCAGTACTGGATGCGGCGGTAGCCGGCGCTGTCGGCGTTCTCGTTGACCACCTGCAGATTGGCGATGCCGCCCCACGGACCGGGCGCTTGCAGGTCGGACTCGCCGGCCAGGATCTTCAGCAGCTCGGCCTCACCCGGCGGAACGCCCTGCGAGTGGATGGCGTCGATGTAGGGAAGCTGGTTGCCGGCCGTGTCGATCTTCCAGTAGTAGGGGTTGCGGTTCATCACCAGCACCTGGTCGGTCTTCTCGTTCTCGAGCTTCCAGGGGCCGATCACCGGCGTCTTGGGGCTGTGCTGCGGGTTGTAGATCTCCTTGAAGTGGTCGGTCCAGGTCTCGAAGCCGTTCTCCTTCACCGCCGCCTCGACCTTGTCCATCGCGGTGTGACCCGGGTGGAACTGCTTCAGGAATTCCGAGTGCGCGTAGTTGGCCGGCCGCCAGCGCGCCATGAACTCCACGAACATGCCGGCCTGCACGTCCCAGGAGATCTGCACCGCGGTGTCACTGACCTTGGTCATCGTCCCCGCGTTGCCGCCGAACCGCATCTGCGACGGCGGCGTCGGGAACAGCTCCTCGTTGAGGCCGATTTCGTTCCAGTAGAACAGGAAGTCGTCGGCGACGAACGGCTTGCCGTCGCTCCACTTCATCCCTTCACGCAGGTGCAGGGTGATGGTCATGCCGTCCGCGCTCCACTCCCAGCCCGCCAGGGCATTCGGGAAGATCGAGCTCATGTCCGGCGAGTACGCGGTGGCGTACTCCCACACCCAGTGGTCGCCGTTGATGATGGTGCCTTCCGGGCGCAGCTCGTGCAGCACGCCGCCGTACTGGCCGATCTCGTCCACGGGCTCGACCACCAGCGGGTTGCTCGGCAGCCGGTCTGCCAGCGGCGGCAGGTCGCCGGCCGCCACCATGCTGGCCAGCATGGGCGCCTCGCTGAACGAGCTGATCGCCCCGTGCATGCCCTGCCACTCGTCGAGCTGGTGCACCTCGGAGTTGGTGTCCATCATCTGCGCCGTCGCCAGCGACGGCACGATCAGCAGCGCCACGGCCACCGCGATCGGTGCGACGCGGCGCGGCAGGTCGATTCTCATCCGCATAGGTACGTTCCTCCTTGTCGGTTGAACCGGTCTGAGCCGGTTCGATGGAATGGCCCGGAGTCTACGGCTCCCGGGTCGGGATGCCAAGGACGGACACACTCACGACCAGACGAACACCTCCGGATCATCCTCCGAGTAGCCGATGAACACCGCCAGGACGACCCGCGGCGAGGAGCCCTCCAGCGCCGGCACCTCGTGCACCAGGCGGGTGTTGAAGAAGTAGAGGTCGCCCGGCTGCAGGTCCACCTGGTAGTGCTCGACGGCGTTGGCCGCGGCGTAATCGGCGAAGGCGTCGGCCTGCAGGCACGGCTCCAGCTCCGGCGTCCACAGGCAGCGGTGCAGGATCGACTGCGCGACCCGACCCCCGGAGCGGCTGTTCTGCAGGCACAGCACGCCCGCGAACTGATGCGCGAAGCGGCTGACGGCGTAATCCAGCCGCCGCTCGTGCTTGCCGACGTGGTCGACGTGTGGCTGGTAGCGGTGCCCGGCGTAGTGGATGCGGAAGATCGCCGGCCCGTACGCGCGCCCGCCGGGCTCGTACGCGGTCGTGACCCGCTTGCCCGACGCCAGCCCCGCCAGCCGGTCGTAGACCAGTTGCACCGGGTCCGGATGGCCCGCGAACAGGGTTGCGAAAAGCTCCCGGGTCTGCTCTGCGTGGGCCAGGAACCCCTCCCTGTCGGCCGCGCGGTTGCTCAGGCTGGTGCCGATGTCCACCCGGCGCGGCTGCACGCTGTCGGCGTTCAGCAGGCTCGAGTCCATCAGCCCGCGCGCCACGAAGCGGTCGATCAGCGCGGCGCAGTGCTCGGCCGGATACGCCCCGCGCAGGACGATCGCCGGGACCTCCGCCCGCGCCAGCGACGCCAGCGGATCGGGATGCTCCGCCAGCACGCTCCCCACGTCCGGTTCCGCCGCCGCCCAGCGCATGCGCCATCGTACCGTTCCGACGGCGCGGGTGGCACGCGCGTGGTGCTGGACGGGCATCCGATCAGGCCGCCACGAAGCGTTTCACGGCAATCTCCGCGGCCCGCCCGCGCGCCTGCCACAGATCGTAGGCCATCTGCATCCCCAGCCACGCCTCCGGCGTCGAGCCGAAGGCTTTCGATAGCCGGATCGCCATCTCGACCGAGATCCCCGTCCGTTCGTTCAACAACTCGGACAGCGCCTGCCTGGTGACCCCCAGCCCCTGGGCGGCCCGGGTCACCGTCAACCCCAGAGGTTCGAGGCACTGCCGCCTCACGATGCCGCCGGGATGCGGCGGATTGTGCATGGCCATGGTTCGTTTCCTCCTCAGTGATAGTCAACGTAGTCCACATCGACCGGCGCGCCGTCCTCGAACCGAAACGTCACGCGCCAGTTGGCGGACACCGAAACCGCGTAGTGCCCTTTGAGCCGTCCCTTGAGCGCGTGCAGCCGGAACCCTGGCAGGTTCATGCCCTGCGGCCCCGAGCTGTGGTCGAGCGCCGCCAGGATGTCCCACAGCCTATCGAAGTGCTCCGGCGCGACTCGCCGCGCTGTCCTGCCCTCGTAGAGCGCCTTCAGCCCCCGGTGGCGGAACGATGCGATCACCAGCCGATTCTATGATGTCGCCTGTCAACTGACAATTTGCGAACCATCGAGGACATCGTGGTGCCACGAGCGGTCCTCGTGCTACGGCAAGGAATCCTCTCTGCGGCTCCGGTATCGGGTCACCGGTTCGCGGAGCATCTCCAGGGGCTCGGCTTCACATCCCCCAGATGGTGACCGGTACGCCATTTCCCGACGGCGCGCGGCGGAAGATCTTTTCCGACCAAGGTCGTTCCCGTGTGCGGTCGAACACGATCAGGTGGCCCGCTTCCGCCCCGCAGCGGTCCGCGTAGCCCCGGGTTTGCGCCAAGCCGTCGGCGACGGTCCGCTCCAAGCCCTGCCGCAGCACCTTGCACTCGACGACGAAACGGCGCTCCCGCCCACCCTGCGGCCAGACGATCAGCAGGTCCGTACGCCCGCGCCCCAACGCGTACTCACGTTCGATCCGCCCGCCGCCATTGACGATGCGCTGCAGGTGCGCCTGCAGCAGCAACTGCGGCCCCGCCTCGTGGTACTGCTCGAAGCGCTGCACCCAGTGCTCGGAGTGTTCGCGGAAGAACGCCTGGAAGGCCGCGATCAGCCCCGCTACGTCCAGCCCGCCGTCAGCGTCCACGTACCACGCCATCCGCTGCGGCAGCCCCGCCTGCACCGCGTAGCTCAGATGCCGCGGCACCACCTCGGCGTAGATCGGGTTGGCGATGTGCGGCGTGCCGTCCGCCTCCTGCGCCACCAGTCCCAAGTCGCAGACGTAGGCGACGTCCTCGGTGGTCCACGCCTGCTCGTCGGCGCCGGTCAGGATCGGCTCCACCACGCGCCGCACGCGCTCCTCGCGCAGCTTGTTGGCCAGGTCGTCGATATGCGTGTCGCGGCGCAGGATCAGACGCTCCTGCGCCTCCAGGACGGCATCCGGGGTAATAGGTCGGGCGCGGTCGCGTCCGGGCTCGTGGCGGAAGCACGCGTCGTAGCACAGCGCGTTCACCAGCCATGGCTGGCCGGCGGTCCGCGCGCCGATCAGTGCCAGCGCCTCCTCCGTGAACGCCTGCCCGGTCTCCACGGTGTGCTGCGCCAGCAGCGTCCGTATCTCCTGCACGGAGAAGTCGCCGAGCCGCAGCGACTCGGACTTGATGTTGAAGGCGCTGCCGCCGAGCACCAGTCGGTCCTCGGCGGACGAGTGGATGCGGTAGTCGCGCACGTCGCGCACTCCGCACAGGACGATGCTGTGCGGGAAGGCCGCCGGACGCTGGTCGTAGCCGGTGCGAAGCTGGCGCAGCACCGACAGCAAGGTATCGCCGACCAGCGCGTCGATCTCGTCGATCAGCAGCACCAGCGGGCGCGCGTCCGTCATGCTCCAGCGCGACAGCGCTTGGTGCAGCGCCTGCCCCGGCCCGACGCGCTCCAGCAGGGCCGGCCAGAGGTTCTCCAGGGTCTCGTCGTGCAGCGTCACGCTGGCCCGAAACGCCAACTGGGCGAGCACCGTGCGCAGTCCCTCCGCCACGTTCTCGCGCATCGCCTGACCAGCCTCGACGTTCGCGTACACGCAGCGGTAGTCCCCGGCGGCGCCGCCGTTCAGCAGGTCGCGCAGCGCCAGCAACGCCGAGGTCTTTCCGGTCTGGCGCGGCGCGTGCAGCACGAAGTACTTCTTGTCGCGGACCAAGCCGAGCACGGTGTCGAGATCGATTCGTTCCAGTGGCGGGATACAGTAGTGGTCCTCGCTCACCACCGGACCTTCCGTGTTGAACGTGCGCACCGTGGCTATCGTCTCAAAGTGTTAGATTGCGCGCCAGTCATGAGCTCACTGCATCCGTACCATCCGCCCTCCGCCCGCTGCCGCGCCGGCGTCGCCCGCCGGGACGTGACGCCGCCGGTCGGAATCCAGAGCCGCTCCTTCGGCGCCGCCCTGCACGAGACCGCCGAAGGCGTCCACCGGCCCTTCACCGCCACCGCTCTGGCCCTGGCCGAGCTGGAAAGCGACGGCAGCCCGATGCTCCTGCTTGCCGTCGACATCGGCTGGCTGGAGAAGGAAGAGATGGCCGAGTTCCTGGACGGGGTGCGCGAGCCGCTCGGACTCGACGAGGGCCGTCTGCTCATCGCCTTCTCCCACACCCACGCGGGCGCAAACCTGTCGAGCTCCATGCGCGACCACCCCGGCGGCGACAAGATCCGCCCCTACTTCGAGCGACTGATCGCCCGTTGCGCGGAGGCCGGCGCGGAGGCCATCGCGAACCTCGTACCCGCATGGCTCACCTTCGGCTCCGGCACCTGCGACCTCGCCCAGAACCGCGATGCGTGGGACGAGGACTCGCAGCAGTTCGTCACCGGCTTCAACCCCGACGGCGAAGCCGACGACACGGTTCTGGTCGCCCGCGTCAGCGGCGACGACGGCAGCGTGCTGGCCACGCTGGTCAACTACGGCTGCCACCCGACTACGCTCGGGCCTGCCAACCGGCTGCTCTCCCCGGACTACATAGGCGCCATGCGGGAAGTGATGGAGGACGCCTTCGGCGCCCCCTGCCTGTTCCTGCTCAGCCCCTGCGGCGACACCGGCCCCCGCGAGGGATTCGTGGGCGACACGTCGGTGGCCGACTCCAACGGCCGCCGCCTCGGCTTCGCCGCCGCCGCCGCCGTCGAGTCCCTGCTGCCCGCGGGCACGCAGCTCAAATACGACGGCCCCATCATTTCCGGCGCCACACTCGGCGCCTGGAAGCGAACCAAGCTCGATCTGCCCGCCGACGACCGGTCATTCGCGCTACGCAGCCGCACCCTGCGCATCGATCTGCCGATCAAGCCTCACGAATCACCGGACGCCCTCAAGGCCGCCCACGACGAGGCCACCCGCGACCTCGAAGCCGCGCAAGCCTCCGCCGACCCCATCGCCATCCGCAACGCCACGGCCCTCCGCGAGCGCGCCCGCCGCCGCCACCTCCGCGGCCCGACCCTACCCGATGGCGGCACGATCCCCTTCGACCTCCACCTCTGGCAGCTCGGCGACGCCTTCCTCCTCTCTGTACCTGCTGAGCCCTATTCGTTACTTCAAAGCGAGTTAAGATCCCGGTTCCCCGGCCGCCCCCTCCTCATCTCCGTCGTCACCAACGGCACCCTCGCGTACCTCCTGCCCCGCGACCTATACGGGAACAATCTCTACCAAGACTGGGTCTCCTTCCCCGGCCCCGGCGGCATGGAACTGGTGCTGGAAACTGCAGCCGCCGCGATCCCCCAGTAGCCGGCGCCAACTCGCGAACGGTTCGTACCCGCTTCCTCCCGGTCCACATGGCTGTGCCGGATCCTCGCCGCCCGCTCCTGCCGTGGGATACGGGGGACTGGCTGCCGATCATGAGCCATGGATAGGCTTGGCGGACGCGCGATGGCTGACGAGAGACATATCGATCACGACTTCAGCGGCAGCCGTTGCGTCCGTACGACGAGCTGCCCTGCAAGCGTGGCGAGCCCTTCCCGCCGTTCCCGAGGGCCGGACACCGAGGAGCAGAACCTGCGGCGTCTCACATATGTCGGAACCAAGTCAGCCGCACGGTCCGACGGCAATGTCTCAGTTTGAAGTGTGCTTGATTTGTGTACGATGATATCTCCGCAGCGAGATGCCGGTGAGGGAGATATGGTGGACAGGAATCCGGATTGGAAGAACACCGGCTGGGCCAGCAGAAACGGCAAAGCGGTGCGCGTGAGCGAAGTTTCGCGCGGCCTTGCGTGTGGATGCGTCTGTCCGGATTGCGGCGGGCAACTCGTCGCAAAAAAGGGTCCGCAGCGCGCGCACCATTTTGCTCATGCCAACACTGTAGACTGTGACCGGCTTGGCGAGAGCGCCTTGCACCTTGCGTGCAAGGACGTGATCCAGGAATACCGCGAGATGGCGTTGCCCGATGTGGTGGCTTCAGACGGGCGCTATGACGGGACAAGAAGCTACGAGCATCAGGATCACGACCTTGTAGCATCTTCAAAAAGGGTTCGATTTGGTGCGGTTAGATCAGAACACGCGATGGGGAGCATCATTCCAGACATCACCGCGACGGCAAACGGCCACACGCTTTGCGTTGAAATCAAGGTCACACATGCCTCGGATGACGAGAAATCACGTTACTATGAGACGTTACAGCAATCCGCTATTGAGGTAGATGCTTCAGACCTGCCGCGGGACGCCCTACGTCACGTTATCAAGGAGCGTGTCATTGACTGCACGAAGCATAAGCGATGGATATATAACACACGGGCGGCAGAACGTCTGGAATCCTGCACCAAGAAAGATAGGGGTCCTGTTTTTGTGGATTGTCCCCTGCCGGTGAGAGCACTCTTGGATAATATTCCCAATAACGGATGGCGCAATGCTGCTAGACGATCCGCGCATAGTCGGAATGTACATTGGCTATATAACTGCCTCTACTGCAGACATTCCGTGTGTATAACGGACGAACATATCTTCTGTGACGCAACCGAAGACGCCACCCGACATTACACAAGTTTCCCCGGTGGGTTATAGATCTACGTACGAGGAGTGGTTTCCCGCGTGGGCGGGGAAACCCCGCAGCCGAGCAACGCCGCGAAGCGCTGGAGGGGTCGGGCAGGTCGAAAACTGTAGGCTCCGTGCCCTACAGGGGGTCCTCCCGCACTTCGTGCTCCCCGGTTGTGTCCGTTTTTCCCCGGTTGTGTCCGGCAGCAGACGCCACCCTTTGGCCCCGGTAAGCGGGGCCGTGGCGTCGGGCTCGATGCGCACGCCGGGAAGGTCCGTCCACGGTGGCAGGATGGAGGCGGCTGCCGCGGGAGCGCCATCGTGAGCAGCTCGAACGGGCACCAGGTACGGCTGTTCGGTGAGGATCGCAGCGGGTTCGACCAGAAGCAGGCCGAGATCGACGCGCAGCTTGCCGGGGTCGAGGCGGCGCGCCAGCGGGCGATGATCCCGAACACGAGCAACGCCGCCGCCCCGGAGCCCGGCCGCGGCGTGCGCGGCGGTATCCGCCTGGCGCGGTTCGGCTGGCCGGGGCCGGAGAAGACCCTCTGAGCGCCGTCGTATGAGCCGGTCGCTGATCGACGCGATGCTCGACGCCGAGGACCCGCGCGAGCGATCGCCCGCGGCATACGCCGAGGTGGGCCGCCGGGAAGCGGCGCGCATCCGGCTGTTCCTGCGATTGAAGGGCGAGAGCGACCCCGACCGCGCCCGCCTGTCGGAACGGGAACGGCGCGCCGTCGACCATCCGTCCGACTACGGCGTGTGGGAGACGCACACCGCCGAGGGCCGCCGGCTCGTTGCCGAGGACGCCGACCTGGCGGCCGTCAAGGCCGAGGCGGACCACATCAGGAACATGATCCTCGAGCGCGCGCACCGCGAGGGCTGGCTGTACCCGCCGGGGCACGCGGAGCGCCGCGCGAAGGCCGCCTGAATGGCCGGAGGTCCCGGCCGCGATCCGGCCGACCTGCACGCCGACCGCGCGGTCGTCCGCGCGGATCCCGACGTCGTTGAGGAACGGCTGCGGGTGGGCGCGGTCTGCCTGGCGATGACCGAGCTTCGCAACCCCCGGTCCCGAGCCGCTCACGCCTGGCGCGTGGCCACGGGCCGGTTCGACGTGCCCACCGACGAAGCGGCGCGCGAGTGCAGGGACGCCAAGACCTGGCTGCGCCGCACCATCGGCGTCTCGACCGGCGCGCACCTGGTCGCCGCCGGTATGGGTGTCGATGCCCTGGTGGCCGCGGTCGCGGACCTGGCCGGCGCCACGCGCAAGGACGGTCACCCGGACTGGTCCGCTCGCGCCAAGGGACTGCGGCTCTGGATCGACCTGGCGCAGTTCGCCGGGCTGACCTTTCGCGCACGGCCGCCGGACGTGGACCTGCTGGAATCAGAGGCCGCGCAGCGGCTCTCGGAACTGGCGGCCCCGCCCGACCAGGCCCAGGCCGCAGAGGGCGCCGCGTGATTGTGGTCGACGTCGCCGACACCGAAAGCGCGGCCCTGCACCTGCCCGGCGGCTTCGGCTACCGCCACCTGTGGCTGCCGGTGGTCGAGGTGTTCCCGACGACCCAGGGCGCCACCTGGTCGCTGCAGTTCCGGGCCGACGAGTCGGCGCCGTGGGTGGACGCCGGCTCCACGATCACCGCCGCCGGGATGACCCGCGTCGAGGGCAGCGACACCGGGCACTTCCGGCTGACCGGCCCTGCAGGAGCCCGCATCCGCATCATGCCAAGCGTGGCCGCCGTGGGCGGCCCGGGAATCATCGACTGAGGAGGCCAGCCATGGCACGCAAGATCCGGGCCCCCGATCAAGCGCCGTCGACGATCGGCCGATGCTCTTGATCGGTGGGCGCCGCGCGGTCGAGAGGAGGTCGCGTCCACAACCCCGGCATTACAACGGGGGCGAACTCGGGCCGCGCGGCGTTCTCCGTTCCAAGGTCGGCGCCGCGTCGATGGCGTACAGGTCGCGCGGCTCATTCCAAGTGTAGTACCCGCGAGCTTCTCGAGGAGCTTCTGCAGGGTGTCGCCCGGTGAGCCGATATGCTCGGCCTTGATCACCGCGGGCCGCACCTTCCAGGAGTACGCGCGAAAGATGTTCAGCTCGTGTCCCTCGGTATCGACCTTGAGCAAGTCGACGGTGGCGACGTCGATCCGATCCAGAAGCGCATCGAGCGTCAGCGCCTCCACGTCGTCAAGGTCGGCCGGGGACAGGTAGGCGAACTCGGGCCGTTCGAGGTAGCGGCTTCCCGCATGGTCGGCCGTGTTGACGTAACCTATCCCCGCGTCCGACCCCTCCGTGACGGTCGTCGGCACGCGCATCGACACCCGCCCGGTCTGGCTGGTCACCGCGGCTTCGATGATCGTCACCGGCAGCCCGGCCGCCATCTTCCGGAGCGTCGCCGCCAAGTGCGGGACCGGCTCGACGCAGAACCCGCGCCAAGCCCCCGCTTCGGCGAGCGGAATCAGCGTGTCGAAGTCGGCGCAGCCGATCTCAACGAACGTCCTCACCTCGCCGGCCAAAGGGCGATCGCCAGCTCCACCGCTCGCAGCCGCGCCCCCCAATCCGGAACCTCCTCACCGTGCATGTTCCACATGGTCGCAGACAGCGCCTCATCGAGCACCTGCGCGATCTTCTCACGAGAAAGCCCGGGCAGGAGGGCGACCGGTTGCGTCGGGACCGCTGCGCCACCATCGTGCAGCGCCGGCAGCTCGGGATCCGCGGCGGCGACGACCGCAAGGTCGCTCCCCCGCTGGTACGCCCGGCATCCGTACCAGCACTGCACCGCGGTCTGCGCGCCGGTCGCCTCGTCGTGAATCAGCAACAGCCACGACGACAGCCAGTTCCGGCCGTTGTTGTACTGCTCTCCCGGCGGCACGGCCACGCCCAACTGAGACCCTTGGATCAGGCTTACCGGGCTCGCCGGCGCCGCCTGCACGTCCACGTGGCGCGGCAACCTGCTGCCACCGTCGGTCCGGAGGGGCTCGTGCTCGATGTTCCACTCGCCCCAGCTCGACCCCGTCCACAGACGCCACCCGGTCCCGGACTCATGCCGCTCGGACACTTCATCTCCGAAGGCCGCCACCTGTACCACGGCACCGTCGGCCGCTTCGTACACCGCCCATATGCCGTCCCACGGGCTCGGTCGATTCATCGTGCCTTGGGGGTAGCCTCCCCACGTCCCAGGCGTAGTCTGGCGGTCCAGATCTACCGACGGATTGAACTCCGCATGAAATTCGCCGTCTCTCCACGACCCGACGCATGGATCAGGGCAAGGAAAATCCTGCTCCAGCTTCGTCCACGCACCACCACCCGGCGGAGCCGCGACAGCAACGGGCGCCCCGCCGCTGTCGTCTTGCACCGCCGCCATGACGGCTTCGCCGGTGACGATCGCTCGCCCCATCTCCCGCTCGGCGACGAAGACGCCGAACGTTCGGCCCTCGGCATCCTTGACCGCCCAGACATGCCCTGGGTAGGTGTGCTGGCTGTAGGACTCGCCCGGAGCCACTGAGCCGTAGGGTATCTCGCCCCCGTCGAAGGCGATCCAGTGATGCGAGATAACCCCTTGCGTTTCGTTGACGAAGATGACCGCCGTCGGCCGAGACTCAAGCGTCTCCGAGTTCCGAATCTCGTTCGGCCCGTAGCGCTTCAGCTCGGGCAGGCTCACGCCGCCTTCAACGCACTCCTCGGTGCCGTGAACACACCCGTCAATCCACTCCTTGACGGTCGCCACGCGGGTGTAGACGGCGACCACCGGATACCCCGTAGGGTCGTTTCCGGATATCGAGGCGACGCCGATCACGCCGTAGGTGCCGTCTTCGGTCTCCACCAGTAACGGCCCGCCGCTGTCTCCGCTCCGTATGCCCCTGGCGCGATCTCCCGCGCAGATGGTCAGGTCGTGCACGATCTCGTCCCTGGGGTCGACAAAGGAGTGCTCCGTCCTGCAGGCGTCAGCGTGGTACAGCGGGGCTTCGAGCACTCGGAACAGCCCATCGCGGTCTCGCTGTCCGTGCTCATTTTCGCCGTACCCGATCAGAACCGCCGTGGTGCCGTTCGGGGCATGCAGCGTTTCGTCCTCGGGGCCGAGGACCGCGACCAGCTCTGCGGATGCAAACGGCCGCGCCAGTTCGAGCAGCGCGACGTCGTTTCGGAATCCGTCGCCCTCCCAGTAGTAGTGCGGGTGCGAGATTACCCGCTTGACCGGCACCCGTTCCCAGTCATCGTCCGGCCACCCGCGCGACAGGTCGCCGATCTCGTCCGGCTTGATCGTGGATCCGTCTCCGTGAACCACGCAGTGCGCCGCCGTCAGCACCCAGGTAGGCGCGATGATCGCCCCGGTGCAGTACCCGTAGTCGTCGCCGACGTAGGCGACGAAGCGGAACGCCTCGGGCGGCATGGCTTCCGCGTTGGTGAGCGCGGCCGCACGATCGCAGAACGCTCCCAGGGCGCACACGGCTGCCAGCATTACCAGCTTCGCGGTGAACTCGCGTTTCATCGGCGCTCGATCCTCCTTCGATCGCCCGGCATAGGTGCCGGGTCGTCGTTAGATCAGCGCAGACACAGAGGTAAGGCGGATCCCGCGTATTCACCGTCCCGCCGGAGGTAGCTACTCCGCCCGGCGGGGGTTCAATCGGCTGTGGTATTCCGCGGGCGGCCCGACATGGGCCGTCCGCACTGATCTAACGGTGCCCATGCTCGCCGACCGCCTCCCCAGGGATCAAGCGGGGCTACGCTGCTGGTGCGAAGCTCTGAGCGCGCGCCTGGCCCGGCCTGGAGCTATAGTGAAAGCATGATAGCGTCGATACATTGCTATCATGCTATCCGTTGCGATGATCTCCCAGAAGGGCGGCGCCGGCAAGACGACCTGCGCGGTCGGCCTGGCCGTCGCGCATGAGCTGGCCGGCGGGTGCGCCGTCGTGGTCGACCTGGATCCGCAGGGATCGACGAGCGTGTGGGGCGACCTGCGCGCGGCCGACCGCCCGGCGGTGGTCGCCGCCCATGCGCCGCGGCTTCGGCGCTTGCTCGAAGCCGCCCGCGTCAACGGCGCCGACCTGGCGGTGATCGACACCGCGCCGCATGCGTCCGAGGCCGCGCTAGCGGCCGCGCGCGCCGCCGACGTGGTACTGGTCCCGTGCCGATGCTCGGTCGCGGACCTGCACGCGATCGGGGCAACTCTGGACATCTGCGAGATCGCCCGTGTGGACGGCCACAGGGTTGCCGGTCCGCTGCGCACGCACGTGGTGCTCAACGCGGTGCCAGCCCGGGGTCAGCTCGCCGAGCAGGCACGGCAGGCGATGGCCGATCGGGGTGCCGCGGTGGCGCCGGTGCTGCTGCACCAGCGCATCGCGCACGTGCACGCGTTCACCGCGGGGCAGACGGCCCAGGAGTCCGAGCCGGAATCGAAGGCCGCCGCGGAGCTGGCGGCGCTGTACCGATGGACGATGGAAGGAGCGGCGACATGAGCAAGAGTGACGACCTGGCATCGGCCCTGAACCGTGCGGCCGGCAGCGCGCCGGCGCCGCGAGCGCCCGCGCCGTCGAAGTCGGAGCGCAAGGCGCTGCTGCTGCGCCTGAATCCGGCCGTCCATCGGCGGCTGCGGATGCTGGCCGTCGAGCGCGACACCACGGCTCAGCAGCTCGCCGAGGAAGCCCTGCAGCTCCTGTTCAAACGCTACGGCGGGAGCGTCGGGCAGTAAGGCGCCGGGCGCGCGGCTGATCCGGCCGGTACTCCTGTCCGCACCGGCAGCAGCGCAGCACGACCGGATCCTGGTCGACCACCTCGGCACGGCGGTGGGCGCAGCTCGGGCACCTGCGCCCGATGATCTTGACAGGAGCCACCCGCGAAGCCTGGCCCCAACGTAGCACGCGCCCGCGCCAGACGCTCATGACGGCCCGTCACGACCTTCAGGCCCCGCTACCCCCGGCTCTACCCGAACGGGCGGTTGCGGGCCGAATCGGCCCCCTGGTGCGCGGCTGACGCGGATTCCCGACCGCTGTACCCTGTCCGCCTACTATGGCCAGAGTTGTTCTCACGCGCGCGGGGTTTCTGAAAGAGCTGCCCAGCGACCAGGCTCGTGATGTCGCCGAGCAGCTCATGGACGTGGCGGAACGGAACGGAGCCGAGCTGTTCTGGCGCTCGGCCTCCGTCAGCGTTCGGGTGCGCTGCCCGCTCGCCAGCCCCGCGCGAGAACAACCAGCCCAAGGGCGGCCCGCCTTTGTCTCGGTGGCCTGGCTCGTCTTGCCTGGGAGGAGGGCGCTGGGCGGCCGTTTGTGGGGCGTCAGCTTCGGCGCGTTCCTCGGCGAAAAGTCCGCCCCGAGGCTGAAGGACCGCCTTTCGCAATGGGCCGAGCAGTTTTCGACCGACGACTTCGCGCAGTTTTCGACCGACTTCGACTTCGCCAAGAACGCTGAAGGCCGGGCGTGGTCGATCGCCTACGACGATGCTGCGCAGCACATAGACCTGCTGGCCGAACGGCTTCGGCAGATCCTCGTCGAACTGAAGTCGCTCTGAATCGGCCCCCTGGTGGCTGGCTGAGCTGGATTCCGGCCCGCTACTGCCCCGCGCCGTAGCGCCGCCGCGCCACCGGCCCGTGCTGCGCCCACACCGCGCGCACGTAGAGCGCCGCGGTGGTCGGGGACTTCCACCCGCCCGCCTGCTGCAGCTCGGTGAGCCCGGCCGCCTCGACCCAGCGCTCCACGGCGGCGCGGGTCGGGGGCCCGAGGTAGCGCAGCTCGCCGCGGCCGTGCTGGTCGGTCTTGGAGTGGCCGACGGTGAGGGTGGCCGCGCCGTCGGCGGCGGGCTCGAGGTCGGCGAGCCCCAGGGCGGCGAGCTCGCTGACGCGCAGCAGGGCGTCGGAGCCGACGCGGATGAGCGCGGCGTCGCGGATCCCGGCCAGCGTGCCGGTGGCGGCGGCGATGGAGGCGGCCGCTTCGGCTGCGGCCCAGGAGAGCCCCGCGGCCTAGCCGCGGCCGCGGTGGCGGCCTTCGCGGCCGATGCGGTGGAGGGTATGGCGCACGAGCGCATCGGCGGTGGGGTCGGGGGCGCCGTCGACCTGGTGGGCCTTGGCGATGGCGGCGCGGGCCAGGCGCACGGTGGCCGGCGAGAGCCCGGCGGCGTGGCGGTGCTCGAAGAAGTCGGCGACGTCGAGCGGCGAGGCGGGCAGCTCCCGGCGTCCGTGAACGGCGGCCCAGGCGCACCAGGTGTCCCAGGCCGAGGCGTAGGCGCGGCGGGTGTTGGGGGCCAGCGCGGCGACCGCGGCGGCGATGCGCCGTCGTCGGCGGGAGCTGGCTCATGCTCGGAGCTATCACGATAGCTTGCTGTCTCCGGGGCGCCGTCCACGTGGAAGGCCGGGAGTTCGAGTGTCATGACCACGGGTCGCGCTCGCAGTCTACCGCGCCGCCGAAATGCTCCTCTAACAACTGCGCGGCCAGATCGTCGCCGCCGGCGCGTTGCGCCGCGTCGTCGAGAATGCCGGCGTAGGCGTCGAGCACCTCCTGCATCGTCTCGTCGCAGATCCTTGCGATGCTCGCCCATGCATAGCCTTCGAGGTACAGGTGCTCGTGTTCGTAGTTCGGGTGGAAGAAATCCGGTTTGGCGATGGAATCCCATGATGGGAACACACCGGTCTCGATTCCGATCCAGTAGGCGTAGAGTGCGGCGCCCAACGGATCGCCGTGCTCGGCGGCGGCGCGCGCCCAGTGGCCGGACCGTTCCTGATCACTCGGGACGCCGATCCCTAATGCGTAGCGATAGGCGGCGACCACCATTGAGACGAGCTCACCCTGTTCGGCTCGCTTGACCAAGTCCCGGATCGGCATCGTGCCGTACGTGGACGGCCCCCGATCCGGAGTCGTCTGCGCGATCGCGACGGCCGCCAGGAGCGCGGCCAGCGCCAAGCTGAGGAGTGAGCGCCGCAGCATGCGCGCGCCACGGTACCACCGGCGCGGCCGTGGTGTCCTCGGGAGCTATCTCATGCTCGGAGCTATCAAGATAGCTTGCTACGTCCGAAGCGCCGTAGCCGGGACCCGCAGAAGGAAGGCCAACCTTCACGGTCGCCGAACGTTCGGAAACATCCCTACGGATGTAGGTGCGGGGTGTGCATAAAGGCCATTATCAGCAGCCGGCGCGCCCCGGCGCCCGCTCAGCTCACTCGTCGCCCGAACACCCGGGCAGCACCCCGGAGCGATCGCACCCCTGCACGCCGCGCAGATCCGCACCTTCCAAGGAGGTGTCGGTCAGATCGGCTTCGGCCAGATCGGCACCGCGCAGGTCCGCACCGCGCAGATCGGCGCCACTCAGGTCGGCTTCCCACAGGAAAGCACCGCGCAGATCCGCACCCTCCAAGGAGGTGTCGGTCAGATCGGCTTCGGCTAGGTCGACATCGCGCAGGTCCGCACCTTGCAGAAAGGCATCGGTCAGGTCGGCTTCGCGCAGCCAAGCACCGCGCAGGTCCGCACCGCCCAGGTAGACGTAGCGCAGGTCAACGCCGGCCAGGTTGGCGCCGCGCAGGTCCGCACCTTGCAGGTGGGCACCGCGCAGGTAGACGCCTTCCAAGTCAACACCGCGCAGGTCCTCACCTCTGCAAACCGGCAGGCACGTCGGCGGCTCGGCGGCCGCGTTAGCGACCGCCAGCAGCAGCGCAACCGCGGCGATCGTCTTGGTCATCATGGCAAGTCCCTCCAGACGGCCGACGATACCCGATCAGACGATCATGCGTGCTTTCCGGGGCGCCCGACCAGAGCCGACCCCCGTAAGGGTGCGACCCCAAACTGTGGATGGCGCTCATGCGGCAGCCGGCAGCGCATGAAGATCGGGTAGCGCTGGGAGCGATTGCCTGAAGTCGCGGTCGAAGCGCGAGTTCATCATGGAGATGCGACTGCAGCAGGTGCTTCGCTCCTGAGAGCGTCCATGTGCCGCTTCGCTTCATCCGCGCGGCCACGTTCTTGCAGGCGCTTTCCACGGCGCCGCTGCCGATCGGCAGGCCGTCGTCGCGGTACAGCGGGTAGTTCATGCGCTGGCGGTTGGCTTCGAAGTAGTTGATCTGGGCTTGGATGCCGTCGCGCTTGGCGCTGCCCACGGCAGCATCGCGCTCCTGGTGCATCTCGGTGAGAAGCTGCCCAGGGCCGCTGGCGCCGAGCTGCGCGCGCCAGCGCCCGAAGCGCTCCCGGCAGCGCTCGCTGCCCTCCCCATCCAGGAGCTTGCAGAGGTCGGCGAGGTGGTCGGCGGCGTGGCAGAAATCCAGAATGCGGCAACTGGTCTCGTTGTCCAACTCCGCCACCCGCTGCCAGATCCACTCGGCTCCATCGCCGATGAACACCAGGCACAGCTTGCTCAGATCGCTACAGCGCCGGTTCATTTCCACCCACACCCGCCGAAAGAACTCATCGGCATGCTCGATGCCGGCCACCTTGACGTCCCGGAACTCTCGGTCGTATCTCGTTCTATTATCGTTATCTACGCGCTCGTTGCCCTTGATCGGCGCCTTGCCGGCATCGATGCACACCACCATCGTACCGGTGATCTCACCGGTGTGACCTCCACGTTCGGCGGCGCCGTGCCGGGGTCGAAGTGAGCGACGATCTCCTGCTGGCGCTGCTGCTCCAGCCCACAGCCCAGCGCGTCGATCATCTGCTCGATCTTGTGCAGCGAGATCTTGCCCGTGCCGTCAGGACGAAAGATCTGGTGGAAGTGACTGCGGCCGCTCTGGTACGGCTCGTTGCCGACGAACAGCGCCAGATGGTAGGCGCACGCGGGCGTGTGCCCGTCCCCGATTCCCAGCCGCTCATCCAGCGGCGCCCAGCCGCTCCCGTTTCCCGTGGCGTAGTAGGCACGAACGATCCTCACCGCTCCGTACAGTCCATGCACGGTCTTGGGTCGATACCCCTTGAAGCGGTACGTCTGACCGTCGTGGCTCACCTCCGAGCCCTGACCTCCCGTACCAATCTCGGATACCAAGCGCCGCACCGTTTCCCGGCCGAGGCGCATGAGGTTCTCGTGCACCGTCAGTTCCAATCGGAGCATCCCCTCCGCATCGCCCTTGGCCCCACGGACCTCGCCGCCGCAGCAGTCGACCTTGACCTGCTCAACGAACTGAGTCACCAATTCCTTGTTCACTGCGTTGACCTCCCAGTCGTGTGAGCATCAGCTCACCGGCTGGGAGGTTTCTTGTCTATCCACAAAATGGGGTCGCACCCCCCCCCCCGTAAGGGGGGAGGGTCGGCGTCGGGAGGGCGCGCCCCCTACTCTAGGTCCATCCCCGCGTGGGCGGGGAAACCATTCGTGCATAATCTTACTACGTAAGCCATATTCAGGGTCCATCCCCGCGTGGGCGGGGAAACCGGCACCTGATCGACCTCACGGGAACCACGAGCAGGTCCATCCCCGCGTGGGCGGGGAAACCCCACGACAAGCGAAACCATCTGCTGCTGAGTCAGGTCCATCCCCGCGTGGGCGGGGAAACCGAGCCGTCCGCCGGCGGCGGCAATCTGGCGCGGGGTCCATCCCCGCGTGGGCGGGGAAACCTCGGCAGTGTCAGAAAACCTATCGGTCAAGAACGGTCCATCCCCGCGTGGGCGGGGAAACCTCTTCAAGATTCTGCCGCCGAAGGGTGGACACGGGTCCATCCCCGCGTGGGCGGGGAAACCGGCAGGCGCTCCGATAGCTACGACCTCGGAGCGGGTCCATCCCCGCGTGGGCGGGGAAACCCGCGCCTTCAGCTTCGGCCGCCGCGTCCCGCAGGGTCCATCCCCGCGTGGGCGGGGAAACCACGAAATGGGCGTCGACCGCACGGTGCTCTTGGGGTCCATCCCCGCGTGGGCGGGGAAACCAGCTCCGCGTAGGTAGCCCCCGCCTCGTTCGAGGGTCCATCCCCGCGTGGGCGGGGAAACCCCTTCTGGATGGGAGAGACACAGTTCATGAGCGGGTCCATCCCCGCGTGGGCGGGGAAACCTCGAAGTTCCCGACCGGGGCGATCCCGCGCTGGGGTCCATCCCCGCGTGGGCGGGGAAACCGGGAGCCGACGCCTGGACCGATCGGGAAGATGAGGTCCATCCCCGCGTGGGCGGGGAAACCTAGAAGGGCGAATCGTAGAGCAAGAGGTTCGCGGGTCCATCCCCGCGTGGGCGGGGAAACCCACCACTCGATCATGCCCTCGCTGGGGCGCTTGGGTCCATCCCCGCGTGGGCGGGGAAACCATCCAGGGCCGTGACGGGCCACAGATCCAGCCGGGTCCATCCCCGCGTGGGCGGGGAAACCACGGTGGTAACCGTATCACAGGCCCGCGGCAGAGGTCCATCCCCGCGTGGGCGGGGAAACCTGCGAACCGCGCTCAGGGGCATCGAGGGAGACAGGTCCATCCCCGCGTGGGCGGGGAAACCTCATCCACCGCCGCGTCCCAGGTCGGCATTCACGGTCCATCCCCGCGTGGGCGGGGAAACCGCCGGCGGCCCATGCACGCCGTACACGGACACAGGTCCATCCCCGCGTGGGCGGGGAAACCCTTGGACGCCCGGCGGCGCCACTTCCTCATGCGGGTCCATCCCCGCGTGGGCGGGGAAACCGAAGGCCGCGACGGTCTCCGCCACCCACGCTAGGGTCCATCCCCGCGTGGGCGGGGAAACCATAGTCCGTGCGAGCTAGGAGCCCTTCGTCCAGGGTCCATCCCCGCGTGGGCGGGGAAACCAATCCCAGAGAGTAGGTGGTGCCGGTGTTCACGGGTCCATCCCCGCGTGGGCGGGGAAACCTGGCGTAAGCCATACAGCTCCGCCCGTTAGGCGGGTCCATCCCCGCGTGGGCGGGGAAACCGGTGACCGCGCCGGCGTTGGCCAGCGCACTTAAGGTCCATCCCCGCGTGGGCGGGGAAACCCGGCAGGCCGGGACGGCGTGAGGACGGCGCCCAGGTCCATCCCCGCGTGGGCGGGGAAACCCAGTTGAGGCGAGCTCCAGCATGAGCTCATGTGGGTCCATCCCCGCGTGGGCGGGGAAACCACCTCGGAGTAGGTAGCCCCCGACTCGTTCGAGGGTCCATCCCCGCGTGGGCGGGGAAACCTCACCCGGCGGGTTGCCGGGGGAACGCTCCTGAGGTCCATCCCCGCGTGGGCGGGGAAACCTCAACGGTGCCTTGCCGTCGGTAGTGCGGCCGTGGTCCATCCCCGCGTGGGCGGGGAAACCGTAGTGTCGATCGCCGGCGCTCCGTCATAGGCGGGTCCATCCCCGCGTGGGCGGGGAAACCAAGCGAAAGAGCACAAAGGTGGATCGGCTCATGGGTCCATCCCCGCGTGGGCGGGGAAACC
>JAPPNY010000194.1:0-23954 GCA_028818385.1 Spirochaetaceae bacterium | reverse complement strand
GGGTCCATCCCCGCGTGGGCGGGGAAACCTCTGCGTCATTCTGACCCAGTCAAGTCTCGTATGTCAAAGATCGTGGACTGCTTACGCTGATTCGCCGGCCATGCGGCGAATCAGGTTCCATACAAGCCGGGCGTCTGGCAGTGCTCGATGACGAGGTCCGGCCGCGACGATGGACTCGACCTCGCAGACCGTGGCGAGCGACGCTCGAAACCCGCGCCACTGCTCGTATCGGAGCATCGCACACTCCCACGTGCACTCGATCTGAGGCAATCCGGCTGCCCGGCACGTGTGAGCCAGGACGTGCCGGTCAAACTCGGCGTGGTACGCGACTACGGTCCGTCGAGTCAGGAGTTTCATGAGCTTCCCGTGGATCTGCCCGAATCGGGGCCGATCGCGGAGAGCCTCGACGTCGAGACCATGAACTCTGGATGCCTGTGGCTCCAGAGGAGTGTGCGGGCGGACCACCGTGTCGAGGAGGACATCGCCTCGGCTGCCGATGATCGCCGCCTCCACGACTTCGGCTTGAAGGCCGAGGCCCGTGGTCTCGACGTCGATCACCAGCCAGTCGTCACGCTGCGTCAGGTGATGGGCCCAAGTCTTCGCCGTCGCGGTCTCGAAGGCGCGCGAGCGTCTTCTCATCGACCTCCCTTCTCGCCACATAGACGCCGTCGTGACGCCACACGTCCTGCTGAGGAATCCCGAGCACGCGGATTTCCTGACCTCCGGGCAGCGCCGACTGCGGCCACGTCATCAGGATCGCGTGATCCGGAGCCGGCCGGTACCACTCGGTGAGGACACTCCAGATCCGCTCCCTCACGGCCACGGTCATGCGAGGCGCCGTGTACACACCCGGTGCGATCTCGCACATGCAGGATGCCAGGAACCCGCGGAAGCGTCCCGGAGAGTTACGCGTTACGACTATCGTCATGCTCGTCGTCGCCGTCGATCAGGAACTTGATGCGATCGATCATGTTGACGATCAGCTTCTCCTGTCGAAAGGTCTGTGCCGCAAAGCGCCTTACGATTCTCTCGACCGGTCCTTCCCGCTTCCGGAGAATCGCACTGGCCGCTCTGAATGCGATCGGCAGAAGGACGGAGTCGCGAAACAGGTCCGATACGTCCAGGGCGAACGCGTTGCTGGAGTCCTCGTGGATGAATCCAAGCTCGGCGAGGGTCCCCGTGGCAGCGACCGCGGTCAAGGCGGCTCCTTCCACGGCGCTGGAGGCGTGGTTGATGGCCTGGTTGGCGACGTCCGCCGACTCGGGGTCGTTGCGGTCGTAGCGACGCCCCTGCCAGCGGACGCCGTGCCGCTCGGCCAGGCGCTGGTAAATGACCTTCATGCGGGCGCCTTCCATGCCTCGCAACGCGTTGATGTCGGTCGAAGGCAGGAATTCGCCCAAGCGCAAGGCATACATCTTGCGCACGACCGAGATACGCGTTTCGGGATTGCACCAGGCCAGTATCTGCCGCCGAGCGCGAGCCGAGGCCGCGGGGCCGGCAGGCAGACTGGCGTAGAACCGCACGCCGTCCTCGCCCACGCAGATCACGGTGGTGCCGTGGCGCGCCAGGATGCGCAGCGCGTCGTGGCTCACGGTGGTGCCGGGCTGAAGGAGCAGACAGGACACCATCTGAAACGGGATCGCGTAGTCGCCGGGGCCGAGGTCGCCGTATCCTGCCGTGACGAAGCGGAGGGTCCCCGACTCGACGTAGACGTTTCCTCGGCCCAGCCACATGAGGCCGTGCCGGTCAGTGTGGGGGACGCGTGCGGTTTCGAGGCCGAGCCGTCCTTTGAGCATATAGGCGGGTGTCTATCGGATCGGCGCTGAGTGCTGCAGCGGGCGCAACAGGATCATACCGAAGCCGAACGCCCGGTGCCGGCCGACGCCACGTGCCAACAGATGACCGAACGCCTCCGGCTGCGTCACAGTCAGTGTCCCATGGATCGTGGCGTCCGGCCCTTCGTGTACGCGCTCCCCCCGAGCCACTCGGGTGCGGTGGAACCGGACCATGCGGGTAGCTTGACGATCGACCTCGGCCGCACATTCCAGACGCTCAGCCAGCCAGTCGAGATACACTGCCTCGCGCGACCGTTTGCCGTCTGCCATACCCTCCCGATTCTCTGGATAGCGATGAAGCGCTTCCGAAAGGAAGGCGTCCAGTTCGGAGCCGTTGCGGAATCGTCCCCGCGGCGTCACCAAGTCTTTGTGGAGGCGGCGCACGGGGCGCACGCGGACATCGAAACCAAGCCGCTGCCCGACACTCCAATCACTGGGCATCGCCTTGCTTGCCAGTCGCTCTTCCCGCAGGACACAGAGGTGGTCCGGTAGCGCGAAGTGCCGCAACGCACACCGCAGTTCCTCGCCATCCTGGCTGCTGTAGGAGTACAGGTTGCCGTCGCCGGACCGCGGCGCTACCAGCAAGCGAAACGGGCGCAGCACGCCGGGACCGAACGCCTCGTCGACGAGATGGTGCAGTGCGCGACCTTCGTCGAATGCCACGGTGCGACCCGGCAGCCAGCCGCGTTCTCCTGCCCAGCGCGCCAGTGCACTCATGGTAAGCGGGACGCGTATCAGATGGAGCGCGCTCATCTTCTCACGGCGCGGCGGGCGTCACGCGGCCTTCCACCACCCTGCGTGATCCACCATGGAGGCCGGTTCGCCACACCCGCAGATCGGTCCATTCGGCAATCCGGTCTACCGCCTCGCCAACGCTTGGCCCCTGGTTCTCGGGCCACAGGGCTCTCACTCCACCCGTCTCGGTCACCGCGCATAGCGCCGCGTATGCGGTATCTGCGGTCACCCATCGCGCTGCGCCGGCCGCCAGCAGTGGCGCGGAGGGAAGGCACGGCTTGCGACCGATGAACAGCGGCCGTGCAGGACGATCCAGGGCAGCCGCAATCTGATCGAGATCCGGCGGGCCTCCGGCAGGCTCCAGACGCAGTACGAGACGCACGGACGAATCGGCGTGATATTCGCGAAGGCGGCGATGCGGCGCACTAAAGCTTGCACCGCCGCGGCCTTCCGGCTCTCCTCGCGTAGTCCAGCCCTTGTCCGTCTTGGCAAGCTGGGCGTTCTGCGTGTCGGTGAGCCGCGTTCCGTCACGAAGGCGGCGCGCGGCGAACGTAAGGCGGTCCTGCAGCGATTGATGTGCTGCGCTCTGCGACCAGTGCCAGCCGAGCGCATTGCCGATCAGTCCGGTCAACATCGATGCCGCCGGGAAGTCGAGCACCGGGCCGACTTGATCGATCGCCACACCGCCAAACGCCATCAGGGGCGACTCAAGGCGGAGGACGAGCCAGCGATGGTTCACGAGCCACCTGCGCCCGGCAGACTCTGCACCCAAGTCGCAAGGTCCGCCAACGAGCCAGGTTGTGACTCGGGCACGCTGACGTCTTCCACACACAGGTGGCGTCTCTTTTCACCGGTGGCGTAGATGCGGTCCAGAGCGGCGAGATGGCCGCACAGCGCTGTCACGGCGGGATCGACGTAGGGTTCGCACGGCGTGCGGAAGGCCTCGGCCAGACTGCGGGGCTGGCGGTCGCCGGCCTCCAACAGCATGAAGGACGCTCGACCGTAAGGAGCAGTGGAACCCAGTTTGGCCCCGGGCGAGACCTCGGCGATCAGATAAATGAAGTTGTGTAGGACCGCACCGGCCAATGACGCATTCGCGCCGAGGTTGTCGACAAGCCCTGGAACGTCCACCACGACGTACCCATAGAAGAGGCCGGAGGTCAGCTCGGTGTCCTGAATCGTGTCGGCGCCCGGCTCGTCTTCGGCCAAGTCGTCTACCGCTGTGAAGTAGTCGATCTCCGGCTCTTCTCTGTGCACGGTAAATGCGTGGGCTACGTGCACTGGTGCGGTCACGTTCGCGTCCGGGTCGGAGGTCACCATGCGCCCGAACAGCGCGGAAACGAGGCCCGCGGGAAGGGTCGCATTCTCGCGCATGGCTCTGATGTTGGCGCGAAACTCGCCTCTCCACTTCTTGGCGGCAGTAGCCGCCGCGTCCGGACTGCCGCCGGCTTGGTCGGCGAGCCGCGACGCCTCGGCTGAGATCCATGTGATCTCGGGTGCGCCGAATAGCAGTGTTTGGCGCCCCGCCTTGGATGTTCCCTTGTCGCCGTACACCGCCATCTGAATCTCCGGCTCCAGCGCGGCGACAACCTCGTTGGAAAACCGCTCGCGCAACGGACCCACGACCTTCTGAGTCACGAGGTCACGGGATCGAAATGCCTCGACCGCTCCGTCGATCCCATGGAGTGCATGAGGGTCCTGGGCGCACCGCCAGTGCCGCTTGAGGCACTGTGAAGAGATACGCGTTCGGAACGCATCACCGTATGGGAGACGCTTTGCGAGGCCGCTGTCGTCGCGGTTCAGAAGTGCAGCGGTGTATCCGCTGAGCGTGTGAATCTGCAGGAAGCGGGATTCAGGCATCAGTAGCTCCTTGTGATTGGTTTCCAGTCTGATTCGCGATCCACTCGGCACGATCGAGCCGGCGGTAGTACGGCGCCGCAAGCAACGCTGCGTCATCGTCTTTGAGTACCGCCCAAGCGAGATCGGCGACATTGACTCCGGCGTCCGTTGGTCGGGTCCGCGCGAGTGCTCGCACGGCACGCACCAGCAGTGCCGCGCGCTGCGTGCCGCGTGCCGCGATGAGCTGCGTGAGGCGGCGCTCGCTGAAAGTGGGAGGCCCTCGCCACTCCTGGGAGGGGTCGCCACCGTCGCACAGGACTTCGCCGAGCCTTCGGTCCCAATGGTGCAGGGGCAGCCGCTTCGTCGGATCGCCCTTCGGCGTAAGAATCGCGATCATGCGCACGATGACCATCCACCGGGTCTGCCTCGCACCGCCGATGGTAGCGGGGTGCTGCGCGGCCAGACGCCAGAATGCGGGAGCGCCACTCTCGGACAAGCGCCTGAGTTCGGCCAATGGTCCCGGTGCGAGCTGTTGCGTCCACCGTGCCACCGCGATGGCGGTCTCTTGGACCGATGAGCTACGCGGCCGCATCGTTGTCTTCCACCGTGAACAGCTCGGGATACGACCGCCGCAACGTGTTGCCGAAGCGCCGCCGCGCCCGCGCTTCGGCGCGGGGGCGATGAATCGCCGTACACGGGATCGCAGGCAGCGCGCCATCGAACTCGTCCTGCGCTGCTCGATGCAGCTCCTTCAGGAAATCGGTCTTCGCCGTCTCGGCAGCATTCGGGTCAGCGGCAGCCTCCACACGCCGCCAGAGATTAGGGAAGAACAGTCGGTCCACCTCCTGATTGAAGCGGGTACGCGCCGGCCTAGTGCAGGCGTAATGGTCTCTGTTCAATAGCGCTGGATCACCGCGCGCGGCGACCAGCGCGAGGGACGTTCGGAGCGCCGTGTCGAAACCCTCGATCTCCTTCATTTGGAATTGGGACAGTGTTGCAGCGGTGGGTGACGAGAACATGCGCCGCGCTACCCTACCGGGAATCGGCAGCACGCGGGACTTGAACCCTTCCGTCTTGGCATTGCCACGCGCCAGCGCCTCCGCCACGAGCAGCATCTGCTCGGGGCCAGACGCGTTCTCCTCCGCGAGAGGCGGCACCTCCCAGTCGCCGGAGAACAGCAGCGTCCAGAGTCGGCGATAGTCGAAGTCGCCTCCGCTCAGGGTTAGACTCTTCTTTTCCGTCTTGTGGACCGGCGCCCACGGATCGCCCACCATTCCCTTGAGCTGCTTCGCGTCGACGCGCGTCGCTTTCGACGTGCTGCGCCGTGCACGAATGACGTCGCCAAGATGCAGTCTAACCCTCCGGCATACCTCGATGAACCATGGGTCCAGGGTGCGCAGATCGAGTTGCTGGCGCTCGGGCCATTCGAGGCACCACAGTAGCGCCGGGCCGTCGGGAGTGCCGATCGTGCGGTCGCGGTTCTCGGCGCGCAACTCAAGCAGGAGGAGGACATCGCGCATCCACCACGATGCCGGATCGATAGCGGTCTCGTTATCCGCCGACGCCGGAGCGAAGCCGAGCAGAGGGCGGCTCGACGATCCTCCGTTCATCCGTGCGATACCATGGTTGTCCCTTCCGCTGTAACCCTCGCTGGTTTGCAGGGAGACCAGCGCGAACACCCAGTCTTCGGCTGCGGCCTGATAGGCTATCGTCTGTTTCAGGTCGTGATTACGCGAGGTGATCAGCACGTCCAACTCATCCGGCGTGCGCACTGGTGTCCACTTCAGTCCCGGTGGTGCGGGTGGCTGCAAGAAAGCGGGCTTCGCGTCGTCGTCAACCACGAGCCGCCACGGCGCATCGTCAGGATGGTTCGCGGTGAGCGCACGCAGCGCATCGGCCCAGGAGACTGGATCGGCGGGGATCTCGCTCGGCCGCCGCGCAGCGCGCTTCGCGTGCCACAGCGCCAAGGCCGCAAGCTGCACCAGGAACATGTGCCACGCAGGACGCTGATGGGCGCGCAATGCAGGGAAGCCGCGCGCCCGCCGGCCCGCCAGAGCTGCGAACAGGCCTGGTAGGGAAACGCGTTCGCCCCCGGCAAGTGTGAGGATCGGATCGATCAGAAGGTTCACCTCAGTGATCCGGTCCGCTGCCATGCCCCATGAGCGATGGGGAATCGTCGTGCGGGAGCGTGTTCCTACCGACCACACGAGGTGTATCCGGAGAGGATCTCCGGAAGCCAATATCCGCCGAAAGCCATCCGAGTGCGACAAAGAGACAGCGAACGCGGCGAGAGCCCGTCATCAGTGCCATCATCGTCAGTTTCATCGAAGAACGCCTCCTGAAGGAAGAAATCGTACCATTCCTTCCAACAACACGGTTGAATGTACTCTGGCTCGTGTTGCGCCGTCAAGGTCCCTTGGCGAGCCCAGTTCGGCTGTAGCCGAAGTCCTTGTCGGCGACCATGAAGGAGAGATCTGATCCATCCCGTTCGACGCGGATCTGGTGGTCCGCGGTGATGCCGAAGGACCAGTGCGGCGGCAACGTGATGCGCGTAACCTCAACCTCGAACGGCCCCACCGGCGCTGGCTCAAGTTGGAGTACGGCGCCCTCCTCCCCAAACCGCGTCATGATGCGCTCGTCCCCGCCGGGAAATCGTAGCCCGTCAAAGGGTTTGGACCGGTCAAGTGCGTTCATCCTGGCGAACTGCTCCTCCGCTGCCCGCGCCCCACCTACCTTGCGATCGTAGCTTTCCCAGTCCTCCCCCTTCTCTGCGAGCACTTCCGCTACAAGGTCGGGGTGAGTCGCTTCCTCCACCAGAACTCGGTTCATAGCAGGAATTTCCCATACGCCATGCGCAGCGACCATGCGCTGGGTGAGCTCCAAGACGGCAAGGTCCTGGTAGATGCCGCCCTGACCGCCGGGACCGTCCCACGTCCCGAGGCCGTTGTCGAAGGCGGGGGCGGTAAGAGGGTCCAGTCCTTCGGCGCGAAGCAGCACGACTGCACGCGCGTCCTCGAAACCGCTCGGGCGCGGCAAACGATGGCGGTGTACGCGACCGATGCGTTGCAGCAGAACGTCCATCGGGCACAGATCGGTGATCAGCAGATCGGCGTCGATATCGAGAGACTGTTCCAGCGTCTGCGTACCAATGACGATGCGTCCTTCGTTCGTGCGCGCTGGATCGATGCTCAGCGCAGACTCCACGGCGTCATCGAGTAGCCTGCGGTCCTCCACCGCAAAGCGGCTGTGATGGAGGGACGCCCGGCCGGCTGCTCTCATGAGTAGCGCCTCGCCCCCGGCTGCACACACCTCCTCCCACGTAGAGACCGCGGCACGGACGGTGTTCCGTATTACGAGGACCCGAGCGCCCCGGCTCGCTTCAGAGATGGCGTAGTCGGCCGTGGAAGCGGGCGCCATCGTTGGAACCGTCGCGATTTGAACCGTCTTCGTCACGCCGCCGGCTCCCGCGCTGCCGCTCGGTCGCGGGTCCCCTCTGACCCACACTGCAGGGTAGGGTGCGCGCGTCGCGTCTTCCAACTTGGGCACTGCGTGCTCAAGCCATCGAGCGCGGGCTCGGGCGCCAAGGGTGGCTGACATCAGCAGCGCGTATCCGCCGGCGGCGAGGTGCCCGCTCAGCAACCGATCGATCACTGCGGTCATGTACGCGTCCGAGGCGTGCACCTCGTCGATCACGAGCAGGCTTCGGCTCAGGGCGCTGCCGCGCAGATGCGCATGCTTCACCTGGAGTGCTGCGAGCATCGCCTGATCCACCGTTCCGACCGCGACAGTCGCTGCGAGGAAGCGGGTTGCATGCTCCGCCGCCCATCGCGCGGGAACCGGACTGCACTGGTCCTCCCACAGGACGCGCCAGTCTGGCAGCGCGCGGCCGGTAACATCTCCTGCGCGTACCATTCCGGGAATGGCCAGCACGGCCTCGGGAGCATCGGCTCCGTATGCGCGGCGGAGCGCGGAGTTGATCCGCCGGTGCAACTGGCGTGCGGCAGCGCGCGTGGGCACCGCGAAATACATTCCCGATACAGCTCCCGCCGCAAACAGCAGCATGAAGCGCCACAGCGCAGCCTCCGTCTTGCCCGACCCGGTTTCAGCTTCGAGGACCATGAGGTGAGCGTCGTTCCTGACGGCCGCGACAGCGGCCTGCACCGGGCGCGATGCCGGGTGTCCGGCCATCTGCGAGAAGCCCGGTGCCGGACGGCCAAGCAGGGCTCCAGGGTCGAATCCGATGGCGGCCAACGCGTCTCGGGCGTGGTCGTGGGCTGTCGCGTCGTAGCTGAAGTCGAACGGGGCTGCGAACGGGAAAAACTGGCGGTCCGAAGCGATCCAGTCGGCCAGAGCCACCAATCCGGCTACCAGATGGTGAAGCGGGGGCTCGTCGGGAAGCGGCTCCGCTCGCGAACCGAGTGCGTCGTCGAACCAGCGGTGAAGGGCATCGGCCATGACACCTGCCTGATCGCACCAGTCATAGTGAGGTTCCACGCTCCAAGATGCGCGCGACGGATCAGCCGTCTCCGCGATTGGCTTTCCATGGTGCGCGAGGACCGCATCCAGCAATGGTCCGGCCGCTTCTCCCCAGCTGACGATCTTTGCGACTGTCGCGTGAAATGGATGGTCAGGCCATCTGAACGCCAGTTCGAAGAACTCGCATCCTTTGTCGACATGTCCGAACAGAGGACGCGTCCATAGCCCCGGAGGCCAGCCCTTTGCCTGGAAGCCGGGATGGAGCTTGCCGATGTCGTGCAGGAACACAAGCACAGCCAGTCGCTGGCGGGTCATCGACGAGACAGGCCCGCCGGCAGCAGTCGTCAGGCGGTCTCGAATGACCGGGATCTCCAGCATCCGCAGAAAGACCGCCGCAACGTCCATCGAGTGGTGGGCGAGCGGGTGGTAGTCGCCGCTCTCTACGTCGACCTTTCCCCACGCGGGGCGCTTCAAGATAGTAAATCCCTCCGGTTGACCAGTGACGTGGCGGCGATCATACGTCGTGGCCACCTCGTCGTCCTCAAGCTACGGCGTGCCATGCCACGCATGCGTTGGAACGCTTCCCGAAGGGATGCAGCAGCAGTCGCTACACGTCGACCAAGCTGGTGGTCGTCTGCGGTGCGGAATCGGTTCTCCGCTCTCGCGCAGCATCGATACGTGGTATACGACCGCCACTCTGATCAGTTCCGCGGTCTCCTTTCGCGTATCTCCGGCTGCCACACACCCAGGCAAGTCAGGCACGTACGCCGAGTACCCGTTTGCAGTCCGTTCGATCACGACGGCGTACTTCATGCCGGCTTCACTTTCGGAACTCCGGGGCGACGGCGCTTCTCGTGCGGAGACCGTCCTCGTAGATGTCGAGGAATCTCTGGAAGAACGCGCGGGTGGCGTCGGGGAGCTCGGCCATCAGCGGCGAGGACAGGATCCACGGCTGGTCGGAGAAGTAGTCGAACAGGTAGTCGCGGTCGGAGGTGTAGGTCAGCATGAAGGTGCGGCGGCGCTTGTCGGTGTGGTAGCGGCCGCGGTGAAGGCCCAGGGCCTCGAAGGCGACGGCGTCGCCGGGGCGCTGATGGACGCGCACGGCGCCCGGCATGGTGTTGGAGCGGCTGTTCGCCTGGCCGTCGGCCAGGCGGATGCGGTACTCCTCGTCGGTGTCCCAGCGCACGTGTGAGCCGGGAACGTACTCGACGTCGGAGGTCTCCACCAGGGCGATCTGGAGCTGGATACCGTCGGGCCTGGTGCGGGTTGCCACGACGCTGCGCTGGTCCGCCTCGTCGGGCTTCAGGAACTGGACGTCGCGGTGCCAGGAGCCGTCCTCGTGGGCGGTCCTGGGCTCGAACCACAGGGTGGTGGCGCGGAACACCGGCTCGCCGTCCAGCAGCGCGCGGGCGAAGGCCAGGATGCGCTCGTCGGCGATCAGGTTCATGAGCGTGACGAACTCGCCGGGGTGGTCGCGGAAGTACCCGGGATGGTTCAGGTGGCGCATGTTGTGGCGGTCGGGGTCGCCGGGCTTGCCGTCCTCGGCGCTGGCCGCAAGCCACTGCCGGCCCACGCGCTCGGTGATCCGCAGGAGGTCTGCGACCTCGTCGGCGGACAGCAGCGAGCGGTACACGCAGTAGCCCTCCTCCGTCCACTGGTGGCGGAGGGATCGGAGCGCGGGCTCCGTCACTGCGGCGCCCCGTCCATCAGCGCGTCGAACTCGTCTTCCGACAGGAGGTTGTCGTCCCGGTCGAGCTGGTAGGCGATGGCGTAGGCGGCGCGGTTGACACCGCTCAGGTTGGGCTCGCCGCGGTGCCAGACGTAGTTGGTGAAGAAGTAGGCATCGCCCGGCCCGCCGGAGATCAGGTCCTCCTGCGAGTCGTCCACCACGTCCAGGGCGATCCTCTTGCGCTGGTACTTCTGGCCGTCTCGGCCGTGCTGGGCGACCTGGTCCCAGTACTGCTCGTGGAACTGGATCCGCCAGCGGGCGTGCGTGCCGGGCAGGAAGCCGAGGGCGATGGCGTCCGGCGCCACCTGGTCGAGGGCGATCCAGCAGTTCAGGCACACCTTCGGCCGCAGCTTCCAGTAGAAGCAGTCCTGGTGGTAGAAGCTGCGCCCGGCCTTGAACACCGACGGCTTGAAGATCGTCTGGTCGGTGTAGCGCTTCACCGGTCCCCCGAGCAGCGCCTCCATGGCGCCCACCAGCTTGGGATGCCCGGTGAAGTCGTCGAACACGGTTTCGATGGCGGACGGAAGCTGCAGGGAGCCGGAGCGGTAATTGCCGCCGGGGGTGTCCCGGTCGTCGGGGTCCCAGGTCTGAAGGTGGCGGTGCGGCCAGCCGTAGTCGTGGTAGCCGTTCCAGAGCTCCTCCATCCGGGCGCGCACCGGAACGGTCTCCGCCTGGTCGAACAGGCCGCGGACGACGCAGTAGCCGTCCCGGTCGAGCTGCTGCTTGTGTTCTTCGGTGACCATCAGGCCCTCCTCGGCGCGTACCGGCCGAGTATACACCCGCCACGGACGGCCCGTTTCGCTCAGGCGGTCGATGGCGGCGCATCCCCAGCCGTGCCATCATGCACCTGATCCCGACGTGCCGGCGCGCGTGTGATGAGCAATCCCTGGCCCCGCATCCCCTACGGCGAAGCCGACTTCCGCCGCATCCGCCTCAACCGCTGGCTGTACGTCGACAAGACCCGCTTCGTACGCACCCTCGAAGACGAGCGCTACGTCTTCTTCATCCGCCCGCGCCGCTTCGGCAAGACCTGCTGGCTGTCGCTCCTGGAGAACTACTACGACCGGCGCTGGGCGCACGAGTTCGACACCGTCTTCGCCGGCACCGACCTCGGTCGCGAGCCCACCACCGAGCGCCATCGCTACGTCGTCCTGCGCTTCAACTTCTCCGCCGTCAACGACGCCCTGCCGCGACTGGAACGGAGTTTCGAGACCTACTGCCACATGGAGTTGCGCGGGGCGATGGAACGCTTTCCGGACCTGTTCCCGGAAGCGGCGCGGCAACGCATCCTGGCCCCGGACGGCATCACCGACAAGCTCGGCGAACTCTTCCATTACGCCGGCGAGCACGACGTGCCGCTCTACGTGCTGATCGACGAGTACGACAACTTCGCCAACACCATCCTGGCCCACCACGGCGCCGAGGCGTACGAGAATCTCACTCACGGCGGCGGCTTCTACCGCAACTTCTTCGCCACGCTGAAGACCGGCACCGAACGCAGCGGCGGCGGCCTGGAGCGGCTGTTCATCACCGGCGTGTCGCCCGTGACCATGGACGACGTGACCTCAGGCTTCAACATCGGCACCAACCTCAGCCTGGAGCCGGCGTTCAACGAGATGCTGGGCTTCACGGAGGCGGAGGTGCACGGCCTCGTGGAGCGGTACCGCAGCCACGGCGCATTCAGTCAGGACGTCGACACCGCGCTGGGCATCATGCGCGCGTGGTACGACGGCTACCGCTTCGCCGAGGAGGCCGAGACCGTCCTCTACAACACCGACATGGTGCTCTACTACCTGCAGAAGTCCGTGCCGAACCGGCCGGTACCTGTCTATCTGATCGACACCAACGTGCGTATCGACTACGGCAAGCTCCGCCACCTGCTGGTGGTCAACCGTCGCAGCGCCGAAGGCTCCGCGCGCCTGAACGGCAACTTCGACCTGCTGCGCGGCATCATCGGCACCGAGTCCGCCGACGCCGGCATTCAGCCGAGCTTCCCCCTCAAGCGGCTCATCAAGCGGGAGAACTTTCTCTCCCTACTGCACTTCTTCGGCCTGCTGAGCATCCGGGAGATCGTGGACGGGGTTCCCCGGCTGGCGATTCCCAACCAGACCGTGAAGCGGCTGATGTACGAGTACCTGCGCGAGGCGTACGAGGACGCCGGGGCGTTCGACGTCAACCTGTACGAGTTCGGGCAGCGGATGATGCGGATGGCCAATCAGGGCGAGTGGCGGCCGGTGTTCGAGTTCCTGGCCGAGGCCATCGCCGCGCAGACTGCCATCCGCGACTACATCGCCGGCGAGAAGGTGCTGCAGGGGTTCCTGGCCGCCTACCTGAGCGTGACGGATTACTACGTTTTTCGCAGCGAGCCGGAGCTCGGAAAGGGCCATGCGGACATCAGCCTGGAGCCGCTGCTGGCGCGATTCCCGCACCTTACGCGCGGCTACCTGATCGAGCTCAAGTATCTGCGTCGCGGCGCATCGGCCGGCGAGGGGCGCATCGCGGCGGCGCTCGCCGAAGCGAGCGCGCAGCTACGGGGTTACCTGGCGGATGAACGGCTCGCTCGCCAGTACCCGGGCGTGCGCTTCACCGGACTCGCCCTCGTGTTCCACGGCTGGGAGCTGGTGGTCTGCGAGGCGGTGACACCAGCGTAGAATCCGCTATCCCTGCGGCGCTCCGTCGGTCAGCTCCGCGAACTCCCCGTCGGAGAGCCGGTTGTCGTCGCGGTCGAGCTGGTAGGCGATCGCGTACGCGGCGCGGTTGACCTCACCCAGGTTGGGCTCGCCGCGGTGCCAGATGTAGTTGTCGAAGAAGAACGCGTCGCCGGGCTCGCCCGGAATCAGATCCTCCGCGGAGTCGTCGACGACCTCCAACGGTATCCGCCGGCGCTGGTAGGTGCTGCCGTCGCGGCCATGCTTGGGCACCTGGTCCCAGTATGCCTCGTGGAACTGAACCCGCCAGCGGCGGTGCGAGCCGGGCAGGAAGCCCAGCGCCATGATCCCGCGGTCGACCCGGTCCAGGGCCACCCAGCAGTTCAGGCACACCTTCGGCCGCAGCTTCCAGTAGAAGCAGTCCTGGTGGTAGAAGCTGCGCCCGGCCTTGAACACCGACGGCTTGAAGATCGTCTGGTCGGTGTAGTGGCGCACCGGGCCGCCGAGCAGCGTCTCCATTGCGGCGATCAGCTTCGGGCTTGCCGCGAAGTCGGCGAAGACGGACTCGATGTCCGCCGGCCGCTGCAGGGAGCCGGAGCGGTAGTTGCCGCCGGGCGTGTCGCGGTCCTCCGGGTCCCACGTCTGCAGATGCGGGTTGGGCCACCCGTAGTCGTGGCGGCCTTCGTACATCTCCTCGATCCGCGCGCGGACCGGTCGCGTCTCCTCCTCGGAATACAGCCCGCGGATCACGCAATAGCCGTCCTGCTGGAGCTGCGTCACGTGCTCGGCGGTGGCCTGTGACTCGGTGCCGATCGCCATCATCTGCCTCCGTATCCCATCTCGTCCCAGAGCTCCCGGGCGCGCGCCTTCGCCGCCGTAGTCGGCTCGCGAGTCGCCGCGATGCTGGGCGGCGCATCCGGCGGCTCGGCGCCGTCCGGCCACGGCGACCAGGTGTCGTCCTGGTACTTCGCCCGTTGCGCTTCGTCGGCGAAGTCGGGCACCTCGACCGGCTGGCCGTCCTGCAACGCGCTCCGCCACGCCAGGATGCCGACCGAGCTCATCGCCACGCCCCGGTAGACGTCCAGGAACGGCCGCTCGCCCGAGCGGATCGCCCGCGCGAAGTGGTAGTTGGTCCAGAAGTCGCCGCCGCCGTGGCCGGCGCGCTCGGCCAGCTCGGCGTGCTCGGGCCAATCGGGAAGGTACGAGCGCTCCAGCGGCTGCTCCGGCCAGCGGTTCCACGGTTCGTGCCAGACGCGCACCTCCCCCGGACCGAAGTAGCCCGGCCCGCGCGCGATCTCCATCGCCCCCCGCGTGCCGTGCACGCGGTACCAGTTGCTGTGTCCCGGCAGCACCAGGCCGAAGATCCGGAACACCGAGCCGTCGTCCATGCGGCAGAGGATCACCGAGCCGGGATCGCTGCGGCGCATGCTGAGCTCGTCGACCTCCGGGGCGACGATGGACAGGCCATTGACGATCCTCGGCATCGACCCGGTGATGTAGACCAGCGGCGCCAGCGCGTGAGTGCAGTAGTAGGTGGACGGCAGCCAGTTGCGCCAGTGGTGCTCGCCCGGCGCCAAGCGCAGGCGGGCGTCGGGCACCATGGGGTGATTGTACTCGCCCTCGGCATAGGTGGCCCGGCCGATCTCGCCGGTGCGGTACAGCCGGCGCATCTCCTGGCTGAAGACGGTGTAGCAGTAGTTCTCGGCCAGCATGTAGACGCAGCCCGAGCGCTCCGCCGCCCGGCAGAGCGCCACTCCTTCAGCGATCGTGCCGTTCGACGAGGTCTCACTGAGAACGTGCTTGCCGGCGTCGAGCGCCTTGACCGCGAACGGCCCGTGCTCGTGGAAGTAGTTGGCCAGGATCACCGCGTCCAGGTCGTGCTCCAGGAACGCGTCGTAGTCCGTGTAGGTGGCGACCCCGTGGGTACGGCCGGCGGCCTGCAGCCGTTCCTCCCACGTGTCGCAGAGGGCGACCAATTTCATCCCCACGGCGTCCGTGGCGCCCTTGATGAAGCTCTCGCCGCGGCCGACACCGATCACGCCGACGCGTATCTCACCTTCGTGCATGGAACCTCCCCGGTGCGCCGTCAGAGTAGCCGATACCGCCTCGCCCGCACACATTGACGCCATGGCGCGTACGTGGCCCGCCACGCCGGCGGCAACGTGACGACCGCGGACTTCGTGGCGGTGGCCGAGGAGATCGCGGAACGCGACCTGGACGACCTCTTCGACGCGTGGCTCTATGCCGAGAGGACGCCTCCCCCGCCCTGAACGGTCGTGGCGTAGCCGATGCCGGTCTGCCCGAAGCCGTTGCCCGTGTACCAGCAGCGCAGCCCGCCCTTATGCGCGACCACCGCCGCGTACGAGCGCTGGTGGTCGTCGAAGCTGCCGGCGGCGCCCACGCCCAGGTCGCCGTCGGGTCCGGAGGCCGTCCAGGTCCAGTTCACGCCGTCGTCGCTGACCAGGCTTCGCACGCGATATGCCGTGCCGAAGGTGTTGACCCACATCGTCCAGCCGCCGTCGCGGCGCAGCACGAACGGCTTGGAGGCGATGTATTCGAACGGCTCCGTGGCGAATCCGCGGGGACTCACCATCAGGCCGTCCAGCGGCTTGGTCCAGCGGATGCCATCGGTCGATTCGGCGTAGGCCACGCCGATGTGCGGAATTACGTCGCCATGACCGGTCCGCACACCCGCCGGCTTGGGCGAGTAGTCACCCAGGGCGGTGTAGTACATGCGGAAGACGCCGCCGTCGGCGAGCACGCACACGCTGCCGGTGCCCTCGTGGTCCCACGGGCGGTCCAGCGCCAGCACCGGCGACTCGCCGGCGTGCCGCCAGGTGCGGCCGCGATCCTCGCTGAGGGCCAGACCGGTCGTGTTGGCCAGCTTGCCGTCGTCTCTGGGCGTCCCCCACGCCACGTAGTACATCAGCCACGGCCCGTCGCCGCGCGACACCACGAACGGAAAGCTCGGCCCCACCGCGTTGTAGGCGGTGTCGGCCTGGCGCTCCAGGACCGATCCGGAGAAGCGCCACTCATGCGGTTCGGCCGTCGGGGCGACCGCCCAACAGATCCGATGGTAGCCGTCCGCGCCGGTGCCCCAGTAGTACATGTGGTAATCGTCGCCGACCTTCAGCACGTGCGGACTCGAGGCACGGCGGGCGTCGGCATCTCCGCCCAGCCCGCACGCCAGGATCGGATCCGTGCGCGGGAAGCGCCAGGACACCGGCGGCGGTGCGGAGGCGCTCACCTACCCGAGCTCGTCGCGACCAGCTTGGGCTCAGCCGAACGGGTGACACGCGACGTTACGATGCAAAGATCGTCGACGACCACTGGGGTGCCCTCAGTCGTCGGAGCCGGCGTCGCCGTCAGCGTCGGCGGTCTGCCCGTGCTTCTTCAGCAGATGAGCCGGCAACCTGAAGACCCCAATGGTGTCACCGGTCTCCAGCAGTGCGGCGCGCTCCATCACGCCGTGCAGCTCGCGTACGTTACCGGGCCAGTCGTACGCCAGCAACCGGCTCATCGCGCGTGGGTGGACGCCCTTCACCGGCTCGCCGTGGCGCTCGGCGTGCTGCCGCAGGCAGTGGTCGACGAGCTGCGGCAGGTCCTCCCGCCGTTCCCGCAGCGGCGGAATCTCGATCGGAAACGCCGCCAGGCGGTAGTACAGGTCGTCGCGGAACTCGCCGGCTCGCATCGCCCCCTCCAGGTCCCGGCTGGTGGCCGCGATCACCTGTACGTCCACCGGTATCGTGGTCGTGCCGCCCACCCGCTGCAGCTCGCGCTCCTGCAGGACGCGCAGCAACCTGGCCTGCAACTCCGGCTTCATGTCGGCGATATCGTCCAGCAGGAGCGTCCCCCCCTGCGCGCGTTCGAAGCATCCGACTCTGCGCCGCGTCGCGCCCGTGAACGCCCCCGGTTCGTGCCCGAACAGCTCGCTCTCGATCAGGCTCTCCGGCACCGCGGCGCAGTTGACCGCCAGGAACGGCCCCGTGCGGCGGGGGCCGTTGGCGTGCAGGGCCTTCGCGACCAGCTCCTTGCCGGTGCCGTTCTCACCGCGGATGAGCACCGTGACGCCGGCATCCATCGCCCGTTTCATCAGCCCGTACACCCGCTGCATGGGCACGCTCGAGCCGACAATTCCCGCGAAGGACGATGGCGTCTCCAGAGCCGCCCGCAGGCTCAGCACCTCGGCCTTCATCTGCTCGATCTCGACCTCGCTGGACAGGTCGCGGTACACGTACAGGTCGCCGATGACCGCTCCCCGATCGTCGTGCACGGGCCGGTGCTGACGATAAAACAGCCGCCCCGCCGAGCCGGAGCCGCCCGCAGCCGGCGGCTCCGGCTCCAGTGGTTCCACCAGCTCGCCGCCCGCTTCGGACATGAGGTCCCTGCCATTGTCCTTCAGCGGCACCCTGCGCAGCCGCGTGGCCCACAGCGCGTCCGCTTCCTCCAGGGTCATCGCCTGCATCTCGGCTTCCGTGGCGGCCATCAGGCGCTGATAGGGCCGGTTGGCGAACACCAGGCGGTGCGTGTCGTCGCTGACGGCGATCGCCTCGCCGATGGAGTCGAGCACCGCCGTCAGCCGCCGGTTGGTGAGAGTCAACTGCCGGCGCCGCGCCTCCAGCTCCCGCTCCAGGTTCCATTTCTTGACCAGCGCCAGCGTGATCTGCTGTACCTCCTCACGCGCGAACGGCTTCCTGATGTAGAGCAGCTTGTGCAGCAGCTCCATGTCCTGGACGATGTCCGCCAGCGACGTCTCCGTATACGCGGTCATCAGCACGATCTCGATGGCCCGGTCGACGCGCCGTATCCTGCGGACGGCGGTCACCCCGTCGATGCCGGGCGGCATCCTGATGTCGATGTAGGCGACCGCGATCGGACGCTCGTCGCGCGCTGCCCGCGCCACGAGCTCGCATGCCTCCTCTCCGCCCATCGCGTGCAGCAATTCGAACTCCGGCAGATGATGGTCCGGCTCTTCGGCGCCCAGGAACGATGCCGCCAGGTCGTCCGCCGCCGCGGCGCGCGCCAGCAGCATCTCCTCGAAGTCGTCGTGGATGTCTCGCTGATCGTCGACGATCAGCACCCTGGCGTTCGCCGGTTGCTTGCGTTTCACTTCGCTTCCCGATCGCGTTACGCCCTGGCTGCTGGGCCCGCACGTCCATGGCGTAACCGAGGCGTAACCGAATCATAATGTCATTGTATCTTCCTGTCGCGCCTGCCGTGGTTCGCCAAGAGCCTGTTCCTGGGCACGCTGTCTCTCCAGCGCCCGGGCGATGGTCTCGTCACGTCCGTACCCGGAGATGAAGACCACGAGCAGGTCGGCGAGCTCGGGACGCGCTCCATCAGCTCGATGCCGTCGAGACCGCGACGTGGACGCCGTCGCGCTCGGCGCCGACGGATCGGCGAGAATTCGGGGGAGTGCCTCGCCGTTCACGCATTCCGTTCCCCAGGGGCAGGCGGGGACGGCTGCGCGCGCAGGGCCTCGCGCACGGCGGCAAGGTACGGGCGGCTGATCGGCACGTTCTGGCCGCCCGTGACGCGCAGCATCGTGCGCCCGTCGCGCCGTACCGTGGTGAGCATGTGGCGATGGGCAACCCAGTAGGAACGGTGCACCTGCATCCCGAGGGCACCGAGATCGGCGACGGCGTCCGCGAAGCGCATCAGGACGAGGCAGGAGCCGCCGGTGGTGTACACGTTGACGTAGTGGTCGTCCATCCTCAGACAGACGACGTCGCGGCTCACCGTTGGGGACAGGCGGTCGTGGAACCGTGCCTGTTGTGGGGTGAGCTGTGCGGCAGCGTCGCCCTGCGGGCGGACCGGGCCCGCATTGCCGCGCGCGCTGAGCGCGCGGTTGTGGAGAATCCGCTGGAAGACGACGTAGTGGGTGAAGAAGGTGCACACGGCTACCACGATCGTCACGGTCAGATAGGTGTGCGCCCGGTTCAGCGGCGGTGTGCGTGCCGGGAGAAACTGGCTGTCGGCAGCCAGCACGACCGCCGTGCAGACGAGGCCCTCGAACAGCACCGCCGCCGCGGCCGCCGGCACGATCTCGATGAGCGATGCGAGCCTCGTCAGGTAGAGCACCACGGCGGCCACGGCGTAACAGAGCGGAAACGTGATGCCGGCACACAGTGCCCAGTACGCGAACCGGGGGAGCGGCTCGAGGGTCGACGTGCCGAGCGGGCCGAAGATGGTCATCGCCACCGTGAACAGGGTGACGCTGGCGAGCGCGACGGCGACCGTCCGAGGTCTCAGCAGCTCTCGGTACGCACCACGCCACAGTCCGCGCCCGGTAGCCAAGCTCTCTTTCCCCATCATTCCCTACGGCGCGCCATGTATAATAATGAGAATAAATCTTCTTAGAGTATTCGGGTAGTCTTTCCATCGTCCAGATGTGCCTACTGTTGCCGCTGCCCGCGCGCGGCGCGTATGTTCGCCCGGCGTGATGGATGCTGCCGGTCCCCGCATGCTGATCGCGGGGGCCGACCCCGAGGTCGCCGGGTTGCACGCGCTGCTTGCGAACCTGGGCTATGCGGTCTGCGCCGCGACGCGCTCGGGCCGCGAGGCCGTCGCCGCGGTGGAGGCGATGGCGGACAGCGATGAACCGCGACCCGATCTCGCGCTGATCGATCCGGCGCTCGACGGCGAAGTTTCCGGCGTCGCCGCCGCCCGGCGGCTGCGCCGCCGGTTCGGCATTCCCGTGATCTACGTGTGCGACGGCGAACTGCCGGCGCGCGTGGCGCGCGCCGCCCGGATGGCCGAACCGGCCGGCTACGTGGCGAATCCGGTCTCGCCGTGGCACCTGCGTGCCACCATCGACGCCGCCCTGGCGCAGCACCGCCGCGAAACCGAGTTCGCCGAGCGCGCGCGGAAGCTCGTCCGCGAACGCGGCGCGCTCAGGCGTCGCATCGCAACGCTTCAGGATCGCGCGGAGAAGACGGAGGCCGCGTTGCGCACGCAGGTGGAGGACTTCAGGAGTCAGACCGCGCTGCTCAACACGGTGGTGAACAGCATGGGCGAGGGCCTGATCGTGGCCGATCGCGACGGCCGGTACATGATGACCAATCCCGCCATGGAGCGCCTGGTCGGCAAGTCCGAACCGGACGCCGACTTCGCGCGGCGTGCGCGGGTCTACGGCCTGTACTATCCCGATCGGAAGACGCCGATTCCGCCGGACCGGCTGCCGCTCGTGCGCGCGCTGCGGGGCGAGTCGATCGACCTGTTCGACGTGTTCGTTCGCAACGACAAGCGTCCGCGGGGCGTGCTGCTGAGCACCAGCGCCCGCCCGCTGAAGGATTCGGCCGGCGCGGTGCGCGGCGGCGTGACGGTGTTCCGCGACATCACCCGGCTCAAGGATACCCAGTGGAAGCTGAAGGACACGGCCCGCCGCGCCGAAGAGCAGCACCGGGCTCTGCAGACGGTGCTCGACAGCACCAGCGACGGCGTGGTGACCGCCGACGCAGCCGGCACGCTCGCCCTGTTCAATCCGAGCGCGGCACGCATTCTGGGTCTGGGCGCAACCGATGTTCCCCCGGAGCAGCGGGCCGAGCGGTATGGCGTGTATTATCCCGACCAGGCGACCCCGGTACCGGCAGATGGCCTGCCGCTCACGCGTGCGACGCGCGGCGAGCCGTCGGACGAGGAGCAGTTCTTCGTCCGCAATCCGCGCGTGCCGCACGGCGTCTTCGTCAGCGTCAGCGGCCGGCCCCTGCGCGACAGTGCGGGCACGCTGAACGGTGGAGTCGTCGTGATCCGCGACGTGACCGAGCACGTCCGCGCCCACCAAGCGCTGCTGCAGGCGTTCGCCCAGGGGCGGCTGGATGTGCTCGACACGATCGTCCACAACATCGGCAACGCCATCAACAGCGTCGCGATCGGAGTCGGGACCATCCAGCACGAATTGGCGCGGAATCGGGAGTTGCGCCGCTTCCGTGCCCTTGCCGACGCCGTGGAGCAGCACCGGGACGACTGGCCGGCATACGTGCGGAACGACCCGCAGGGGCAGCGGGTGCTGCCGTTCATCGTCGCGCTCGCCGCCGACTTCGAGGCCTGGAATCGGCGGCTGACGGACACCGTCGAGCGCGTGCGCGGCCGCGTGACGCACATCGTCGATCTCATCAGAACGCAGATGTCGTTCGACGGCCGGAGCATGGAGCGCAAGCTCATCAACCTGCGGCAGTCGATCGCCGATGCCGCCAAGGTGCTGGCCGACTCATGTACCTCACGCGGCATAAAGGTCGAAGTCGACTGTACTGGCGCCCCCCGCGAAATCTGGATCCATGAGAGCCGATTCCACCAGATGCTGGTCAACCTGCTGAAGAACGCCATCGAGGCGATCGACGCGCTGGCCGCGGCCGGCGACGGCTCCGCGCCGCGGGACCCGCCCCGCATCCGCATCGCCTGCTACCTGGAGGCAGAGTACCTCGTGCTCGACGTGATCGACAACGGGATCGGGATCGGGGAGCAGCGCCACCGGCTCGTATTCAGCGCCGGCTACACTACCAAGGAGAGCGGCAGCGGACTAGGGCTGCATTCGGCGGCGAACTTCGTGATCGCCTCCGGCGGCAGCATCAGGGCGTTGAGTGACGGCCACGGTACGGGCACGACAATCCGCATCAAGCTCCGCCGCGCCGCGACCGAGGGGGTGCCGGATCGGCAGGCCGCCGCGCCTCCGTCTTCCGGTTGACCCTCCGTTTCAGGCGCCGGAGCCGGCGTCCATCGAGCGCTCGACCTCCGCCAGAGGCGCCTCGGCGGCGGTGCGCTCGGTCGCGCGTTCCGGCCGCGCCGATTGCAGATGGGCCGGCAACCTGACAACGCGAATAGTGTCACCGGTCTCCAGCAGAGCGGCGCGCTCCATCACGCCGTGCAGCTCGCGTACGTTGCCGGGCCAGTCGTACGCCAGCAGTCGGCTCATCGCGCGTGGGTGGACGCCCTTCACCGGCTCGCCGTGGCGCTCGGCGTGCTGCCGCAGGCAGTGGTCGACGAGCTGCGGCAGGTCCTCCCGCCGTTCCCGCAGCGGCGGAATCTCGATCGGAAACGCCGCCAGGCGGTAGTACAGGTCGTCGCGGAACTCGCCGGCTCGCATCGCCCCCTCCAGGTCCCGGCTGGTGGCCGCGATCACCTGTACGTCCACCGGTATCGTGGTCGTGCCGCCCACCCGCTGCAGCTCGCGCTCCTGCAGGACGCGCAGCAACCTGGCCTGCAACTCCGGCTTCATGTCGGCGATATCGTCCAGCAGGAGCGTCCCCCCCTGCGCGCGTTCGAAGCATCCGACTCTGCGCCGCGTCGCGCCCGTGAACGCCCCCGGTTCGTGCCCGAACAGCTCGCTCTCGATCAGGCTCTCCGGCACCGCGGCGCAGTTGACCGCCAGGAACGGCCCCGTGCGGCGGGGGCCGTTGGCGTGCAGGGCCTTCGCGACCAGCTCCTTGCCGGTGCCGTTCTCACCGCGGATGAGCACCGTGACGCCGGCATCCATCGCCCGTTTCATCAGCCCGTACACCCGCTGCATGGGCACGCTCGAGCCGACAATTCCCGCGAAGGACGATGGCGTCTCCAGAGCCGCCCGCAGGCTCAGCACCTCGGCCTTCATCTGCTCGATCTCGACCTCGCTGGACAGGTCGCGGTACACGTACAGGTCGCCGATGACCGCTCCCCGATCGTCGTGCACGGGCCGGTGCTGACGATAAAACAGCCGCCCCGCCGAGCCGGAGCCGCCCGCAGCCGGCGGCTCCGGCTCCAGTGGTTCCACCAGCTCGCCGCCCGCTTCGGACATGAGGTCCCTGCCATTGTCCTTCAGCGGCACCCTGCGCAGCCGCGTGGCCCACAGCGCGTCCGCTTCCTCCAGGGTCATCGCCTGCATCTCGGCTTCCGTGGCGGCCATCAGGCGCTGATAGGGCCGGTTGGCGAACACCAGGCGGTGCGTGTCGTCGCTGACGGCGATCGCCTCGCCGATGGAGTCGAGCACCGCCGTCAGCCGCCGGTTGGTGAGAGTCAACTGCCGGCGCCGCGCCTCCAGCTCCCGCTCCAGGTTCCATTTCTTGACCAGCGCCAGCGTGATCTGCTGTACCTCCTCACGCGCGAACGGCTTCCTGATGTACGGCAGTTTGTGCAGCAGCTCCATGTCCTGGACGATGTCCGCCAGCGACGTATCCGTGTACGCGGTCATCAGCACGATCTCGATGGCCCGGTCGACATGGCGTATCCTGCGGACCGTTTCCACCCCGTCGATGCCGGGCGGCATCCTGATGTCGATGTAGGCGACCGTGATCGGACGCTCGTCGCGCGCTGCCTGCGCCACGAGCTCGCATGCCTCCTCTCCGCCCATCGCGTGCAGCAACTCGAACTCCGGCAGATGATGGTCCGGCTCTTCGCCGCCCAGGAACGATCCGGCCAGGTCGTCCGCCGCCGCGGCGCGCGCCAGCAGCATCTCCTTGAAGTCGTCGTGGATGTCCTTCTGATCGTCGACGACCAGCACTCTGTCGTTCGACGGTTGCTTGCCAGTCACTTTGCGCTTCCCGGGCGTGCTCGGCTTCCTTCCCCGCGGGGCGGGTTCGGATAGCTCGTGCCTTCCCAGTTTGGTCAATGATTACATGACGCACGGGTCGGATGCGTATCCAATACGTAGTCTTGCGCCGGTATTTCGTAAGCGACCGGTGAAACCAGCCCCTATGAAGCCGGCGGCGGACGCGCAGTCGG
>JAPPNY010000134.1:346-51997 GCA_028818385.1 Spirochaetaceae bacterium | reverse complement strand
TCGACCGGTTGCCGAAATCTGTCGAACGAACCTACCCTACGCCTGAACAGTTACAGACTGAGGGAGGTTCCCGAATGGCCGATCGTTCTTCCACGGCAGCCGTCGCCCCCGCGGAGCTCGTGGAGTACCGCAAGCCCAGCCTGGCCCGGGAGCTGTTCCGCCACCGCTACCTGCTCCTGCTGATGCTGCCCGGCATCGCCTACTTCGTCGTCTTCCGCTACGTCCCCATCTACGGCGTGATCCTGGCGTTCAAGGAATACGACGTCTACGAGGGGATCCTGTTCAGCCCCTGGGTGGGCCTCAAGCACTTCCGGCGCCTGTTCGAGCAGCACGACGTGGCCCGCGTGTTCTGGAACACCGTGGAGATCAGCGTGCTTCGGATCGTCTTCGGCTTTCCCATGCCCATCATCCTGGCGCTGCTGCTGAACGAGATCTTCAACACCAAGTTCAAGCGCACGGTGCAGACCATCTCCTACCTGCCGCACTTCCTGTCCTGGGTGGTGGTGGCCGGCCTGATCACCGAGCTCCTCTCCCCCAGCCGCGGCATCTACGGCTACCTCATGCGCCTGATCGGCGCGGACACGACGGTGCTGCTGACCAGCCAGACCTGGTTCATCCCGATCCTGATCATCTCCGGCATCTGGAAGGAGGTCGGCTGGGGCACGATCATCTACCTGGCCACCATGTCCAGCATCAATCCCGAGCTCTACGAGGCGGCCGTGGTGGACGGCGCCAGCCGCTGGCGGCGCGCCATCAGCATCACCCTGCCCGGCATCCTGCCGGTGACCGCCATCCTGCTGATCCTGAGCATGTCGCAGATCCTCAACGCCGGCTTCGATCAGATATTCAACCTGTACAACACGCTGGTGTACGAGATCGCCGACATCATTGACACCTACATCTATCGGGTCGGCCTGCAGTCGTTCGAGTTCGAGTTCGCCACCGCGGTGGGACTGACCAAGAACGTGATCGCCCTGGTGCTGGTCCTGACCGTCGACCGGGTCGTGCGCCGATTCACCGGCTACGGCCTCTGGTAGGACACGATGGCGCTGCAGAGGCCCCTGGGCGAGAAGGTCTTCGACGCGACCAACGCCGTCCTGATGGTGCTGCTCTGCATCACCATCCTGTACCCGTTCATGCGCCAGATCACGCTGTCGCTGAGCACGGCCGAGGAAGCCATGAAGATCGGCTTCAAGGCGTTCCCGCGTCCGGGAGCGATGAGCCTGGCGTCCTACGGACGCATCCTGCAGACCCCGGCCATCGGCAACGCCTATTTCTGGACGGTCCTGCGCACCGCGCTCGGAACCACGCTGACCGTCGCCGTGACGATGTCGATGGGGTACCCGCTGGCCAAGCGCTACCTGCCGCTGCGCACCGTCTGGACCATCTTCGTGCTGATCACGATGCTGTTCGGCGGCGGCATCGTACCCACCTTCATCCTGGTGCGGAGCCTGGGGCTGATCAACTCGATCTGGTCGCTGATCCTGCCGATCCTGGTCGATCCGTTCACGCTGATCATCGCCCGCAACTACCTGATGGCGCTGCCGGAGGAGCTGGAGGAGAGCGCCCGCATCGACGGCGCGAACGACCTGACCGTCTTCGCGCGCATCGTGGTCCCGCTTTCGATGCCGATCATCGCCACCGTGGCGCTGTGGACGATGGTCTTGCACTGGAACTCCTGGTTCGACGCGCTCATCTACATCACCAGCCCCAAGATCAAGGTGCTGCAGATCCTGCTGCGCCGCGTGCTGCTGGAGAGCAACTTCTCCTATTCCGGCCTGGGAGCCGACGTGCAGGCGATCCAGCGCCAGGAGGAACTGGTGCGACGCTACACGCCGGAGACCATCAAGGCTTCCATCCTGATGGTCTCGACGCTGCCCATCCTCTGCACCTACCCGTTCATGCAGCGCTACTTCGTCAAGGGCATCATCCTGGGGTCTCTGAAGGGATGAGCCCGTTCGTGTACCGTGCATTTTCGATGCCCTCCGGGGCAGCCCTGCGTCGCAGGGCGGACAATCTATCGCGAGGAGAGTAAGTGATGAGGAATCTACTTACCGTCGTACTCGGCGCGTTGCTGCTGTTCGGCAGCGCGGCGCTGGCGCTCGGCGCCGGTCAAGAAGAGGGAGCGGCAGGCGCGCCGCTGGAGATCCGCTGGTTCGGTCTGCGCCAGGTGCCCGAGGAGCGCACCGAGGTGTTCACCCTGGTCGAGGAGTGGATCGAGCGCGACTTCGGCCGTGCGGTGACCATCCTGCCGGAAGGCGTGGACGCCGACAGCGAGGTGACCGAGAAGATCAACCTGCTGCTGGCCTCGGGCGACATGCCGGAAGTGTTCCCGGTGTGGTGGAACGAGGAAGTGATGAAGCAGGGAACGGCCCGCTTCGAGCTGTCCGACGTCCAGGAGTACATGCCGGGCGTCTACCAGGCGTTGGTGGACGTGATGCAGGTCGTCGGCCTCAACGAGGAGGGCACCTGGGAGCGTTTCCGCCGCAACGGCAAGCTGGTGCAGATCCCGAACGTCTGGTTCGGCGGCCAGTTCCCGCACGGCATCGCATGGCGCATGGACGTGCTCGAGGACCTGGGCTTCGACGACGTGCCCGGCACCTATGATGACATCGGGGAGGTCTTCGCGGCCTACAAGGCCATGTACCCGGATCAGTCACCGTACGCCTGTCCGGCCAAGGGGCTGACCTGGCAGTGCTTCCCGATGATCTTCGACGGCACCGGCTGGGCGCAGTGGCGCTGGAACGTCCGCGACGGCCGGTTGGTCCGCGGTTTCAACCAGCCCGAGATGATGCTCGGCTACGAAGTGGCGCGCGACTGGTACGACAAGGGCTACATCGATCCGGAGTTCCCGACCTACGACTCGGGCACCAACGTCAACCTGTTCCGCAACGGCCAGACGATCGTCAAGGAATGGATCGGCTACGGCTCCTGGGACGACTCGCTGGACCGGCCCGGCACGGAAGGCAACTGGATCCGCAAGGTCGTGCCGGAGGCGCAGATCAAGATGGGACCGTTCCCGCGCTTCTTCGACGACGTGCGGCCCGCGCGCTACGTGTGGAACCCCTTCCACGGCGGATCCTACGGATTCGGCCGACACCTGGAAGACCGGCCCGACGACCTGCACCTGATCATGCAGATCATGGACAAGCTGAACACGGATGAGGACTACAACGTGCTCACCAACCTGGGCATCGAGGGCACGCACTGGGAGGTCAACGAGTTCGGCTTCCCGGAGCGCAAGGAAGAGTTCATCGGCACCGATGCCTCCAAGCAGATCGGCGCCGGCTACTTCTGGGGCGCGCTGTACAGCTACACGCCGTTCCGGGCGAACTGGCAGCATCCGGGCGTCGTCAAGGCGCTGGACGACTTCCACAAGAACCCGGACGGGATCTACTCGGACGCCAACATCCGGCGGCAGCCGACGACCCGCTTCTTCCCGATCACGGATGAGAACGGTGATGATCTCTGGGGCAAGATGGACGTCGGCAGCCAGGAGAACGTGCTGTTCGTCGAGCTGATTACCGGCGCGAAGCCGCTGTCCGCGTTCGACGACTGGGTCGCGCGCTGGGCAGAAGGCGGCGACCTCCGTGTCATCGAGGACCGCATGAACGAGATCAACCTCAAGTTCCAGTAGCACTCCGAGGTCGACTCGACTTTTCAGGGCGCGGCCGAACCAGGCCGCGCCCTTTCTGTCTGCGAGGAAGTGCGCGGCCTCAACCGGAGTTGACGGCTTCCTCTTCCCGGTCCTCGAGGATCTCCATCACCTCGGTGCGGATCCCGTCCGGGGCCTCGAAGAAGGCGATCTTGCGGCGGCCCACCGCGGTGTCGATCTCCTGAGGCTCGATCAGGAAGCGCACTCCGGCCTCCCGCAGCATGGCGACGTGGGCTTCGTGGTCGTCGACCTCGTAGACGACGTGCAGGAACCCGGGCGGCAGGTCCATGCCGTGCGCCTCCTCGTAGGGTGCGCGGTCGAAGATGAGCAGGCGCGTGTGGCCCATGCGCACGACGTCGTACCGGCAGCCGAAGGCCTCGCCGCTCATCCGGAACTCGGCTCCCATGTGCTCGACGTAGAAGCGGGTGGCCGCCGCCACGTCCGGCGCCTTGACGGCGTAGTTCCACATCCCGCGTACCATCAGCGGATTCTGAAGTCCTCGTAGTACGAGCGATACCGCTCGACATCGACGATGTCGAAGAACTCGGCGTCGTCGATCATCTCGTCCTGGATCGCGTTCCAGTCGCGGGTCGCAGCCAGCTTCCGCATTGCCCGCAGCAGGCCCTTGCCCGCGGCGTAGATGCCGACCAGCGAGCCGATCACCAGCGGATAGCCGGCCCGCTCGAAGCTGGCGATGGGCAGCGGCTCGGCGGTGGCGAAGATGCCGACCAGCGGCGCGTCGATCTCGCGCGCGAAGTGGTCGACCTCCTCGTCGGTGAGCGCCATCACGAAGATGGCGTCGGCGCCGGCGCCGGCGTACGCCCTGCTGCGCCGCACCACCTCCTCGATCCGCTTCTCGCGGTAGTACACCTCGCGCGGCACGGTGCCGATGACGTCGGAGCGGACGATGACCTTGAAGTCGGGATCGGTCTTGGCGCGCGCGGCGGCCTCCACCTTGCCGCACATCTCGTCGGTGCTGATCAGCTCGTTCTGCGGGATGCCGGGAAGGAACGGGCACTTGGACGGCAGCGCCTCATCGTCCAGGTGGATGCCGGCCGCGCCGGTGTCCTCGAAGTCACGAACGGTGTCCATCACGCTGATCGCGTTGCCGTAGCCCTCCTCCGCGTCGACGATGACCGGGATGTCGACCGCCTTGACGATGTTGCGGGCGATGGCCAGGCGGTCGGTCTTGCTCATCAGCGCCAGGTCCGGCTTGCCGAGCGTGGCCGCCTCCGTGGCGTAGCTGCCCACGTACACGGCATCGAACCCGGCCTTCTCCACGATGCGCGCCGAAAAGGCGTCGTAGGCGCCGATGGCGACGACGGTGGTGCCGCCTGCCATTCCCGTGCTGAGCCGTGCGGTCGGTTTCATCAGGTTGCCTCCATGATCGATTCCAGGCGGCAGAAGTTGTCGCGGAGCTCGAACGCGCCCCGTTCCTCCGCCTCGGACGTGATCTCGCTCACGTCCACGTCGCGCCGTTCCTGCGCCGACAGCAGCGCCGCGGTCGCGTAGCGGTTCAGGTCCCTGCCCTGCTCGCCCGTGCAGATCGGCGTGCCCCCGTCCGTGGCGACGCCGACGAAGTGCCGGGTGCAGGCGGCGAACGACGTCGACCAGTTGCGCTCTTGCGGCGAGAGGTTCTCGAGGTACGTGGTCACCCGGCCGTCCACGAACACGGCGATCGGCGGAAAGGCGCTGCTTCCCGACATCCGGTTGCCCCTGAACAGCGGGCGGTCTCCCGCTCCGGCGCACTGGTGGATCCACATGACCCCGCGCTCCCCGCAGATCTCCACGAAGTCGTCCAGCCAGACGTCCGACGGGATGGCCAGCCGATGAGAGAAATTGAAGTCGATCTGCGCGTACCTGGCAGCCTCCCCCGGTTCCGTCCGGAACTTCGCGCGAATGAAGGCGGGGGCATCGAGCGGCGTCTCGGGGTCGATCCAGGCGCCGACCCGGTCGATCTCGCGGTCCATGAGCCAGCAGGCGAGCGAGAACTTGTGCAGGCCGTCGTCCCCGACCAGCACCGAGGAGCGGCTCTCCCGCACGTCGGCCGGGACCCAGAAGTGCGGCCACGGCGCGCCGTCGCGCACCCCGCCGATGGTGTGCACGCGGATCGAGATGGGAGCGCCGATGACGCCGTCGCCGAGCAACCGCTTCGCCTCGTGGTAGACCGGGTAGAAGACGTAGTTCTCGTACAGCCGCAGCACCGCGCCCGCGCCGCGGCACGCCTCGATCATCCGCTCGCACTGCGCGATGCCCACGGCCATCGGCTTCTGCACGCTGATGAACGGCACGCCGGCGCCGGCGCACAGCAAGACGTGCTCGCAGTGCCGGGTCTGCGGGGTGAGGATCTCCACCAGGTCGAGTTGCTCGCCGTCCAGCATGCGCTCGATGCCGTCGTAGGCGCGAGCCGCCGGCAGCCCCCACCGTTCCAGCCAGCCGCGGGCGCGGCCGAGGTCCAGGTCGCACACGGCGACGATCTCGGCGTCGGCAGGGCCGCGGTAGCCCAGCACGTGCTCGTCGCTGATGAAGCCGGTGCCGGCCAGGCCGACCTTCAGCACCCGGCCGCTCCGGCCCGGATCCAGCTCCGCGCGGCCGGCGTCAGGCACTCGCAGCCGCCCGCGGTCACGGCGACGATGTCCTCCATCTTGATGTCGCCCACCTCCGGATGCTGGAACTCCGTCTCCATCGACATGACCATGCCCTCCCGCAGCACGTAGGCCGGATCCCCGCGCACCACCGGCGGCTCGTGCGGCACCATCCCGCAGCCGTGCACGATGTGCCAGCCGTGCTCGGCGTACGCGGTCGCCGCCAGCAGGCGCTGCCCGCGCTCGTTCAGCTCCCCGCAGGTCATGCCGGGACGGAGCTCCGCCTGCAGCCGGTCGTTGACGGCGATGCAGTCCTCGATCATCTGCTGCGCCCGCGCCGAGGGCTCGCCCAGGCACGCCATGCGGCAGAGGTCGGCCACGTAGTCCCCGCTGCTGCTGCCGGGATCGACGCGCAGCACCTCGCCGTCAGTCCAGGCACGGCCGGAGGGCCACTTGGTGGTCATCCCGTCGGGACCCATGCAGATGATCAGCCACTGCAGCTCCAGGTCGCGGAGGGTCATCTCCGACTGCAGCCGGCGATGGATCATCGCGGTGGTGTCCCCCGGCCCGCTTGCCGCAAGCGATGCCTGGACGGCCTCCATTGACCCGGCGGCGTTGCGGCGCAGGATCTCCACCTCGGCCGGCGTCTTGACGGCCCGCAGCTCACCCAGGAGGCCGGTGGCGTCTACCAGCTCGGCTTCCGGGAGCTCCGACTGCAGCCGCCGGTAGGAGCTGGCAGGTAGGAACTCCAGCTCTACGCCGACGCGCCCCGCCGTCAGACCACGGCGGCGCAGACACCGCAGCGCTCCCTCGGTGGCGGCTTTCGCGGACTGAAAGAATGGGCTGCGCCGCGGCTCGGTGAGGTGTTGATCCGGGATCCAGATGTCGTGGGCGGCGAGACCGGCCTCCTCGGTCAGACCGCCGACGAAGAACGCATCCTCCAGGCGGCCGCGGGGAATCCCCACGAAGCTGAGATACCGCTGCGCGGCCGCCCGCGCCATGCACGCGTGGAACCAGTGGTAGTAGCCGCCGGTCAGGTACCGCGTGTTGTGGCGCGAGCTGGCCAGCAACACGTCCACGCCGGACCGCTCCATGAGCGCTTCAAGCTTCCGCCCGTCGAAGGGAACGCCGGCCGCTGCATTCGGCGCCATGACGGACGCTTACGCTACTACGGCCGGGACGAATGGTCACTGGATCGCCGAGGGCTATGCCGGCCCGAGAACCTCTTCCATCATGACCGGGCGGCGCTGTGACACCGACAGCTCCGCGGCTTGCCCCATGGCCACGGCCATCAATCCGTCCCGTAGGCCAACCCCCGGTGGCCCGCCGTCGCGAACGGCGCGCTGGAAGGCGAGGTGCTGAAACCAGGTCGCGCCATGGTGAGCGCCTAGTCGCAGAGCCGCTTCGTCGACCTCAACGTCGATGGTCCGAATCCGGTCGGGATCGCGCCGCACTTCAGGACGCCACGGGAGCTCGCGCTCCCCGACCCATACCACGCCTTCCGGCAGTCCTACCTCGACCTGCCCCGCCGTGCCGCTCACCACGATCTCGGTCTGATGGCGCGACTGCTCGGCGAACATGCACAGGTCCAGGCTGGCTCGAGCGCCCGCCGCAAAATCGACGATCACATACGCGTTGTCCAGGATGTCCGGTTGCTCGCCTTCGTACCGCTCGTCGAGATGGTTCACGTCGCGGCCACCAGAACCGATCACCCGAGTCGGCTCGTCTCCGAGGATGTACCGCATCAAGTCGAAGAAATGACAGCATTTCTCGACCAGCGTTCCGCCCGTGTGGCGCGCGAACCGATTCCAGTTCCCGACTTTCGGAGAGAACGGGCGCCGGTGCTCGCGGATGGACACCATGCGTGGGGTCCCCGTGACTCCACGCTCAACCTCCTTGATGAGGGTCGCAACCGGCGGGCTGTAGCGCCCCGCCATGCCCACCCAGGTGACAGCCGGATACGCGTCGAGCAGTCGCTCGAGATGCCGGCAATCCTCGGTGGTCGTGCACAGCGGCTTCTCCAGCAGCAGGTGTGGCGCGGAGGCGCCGGACCGCTCGACGATGCGCTCCACGACGCCCCGGTGCGTGTGGTTGGGAGTTGCGACGACGAGCACGTCGACATCGACGTGAGCCATCAGATCCTCGACCGCGGCAAACACGCGAGCACCCGGAGCGACTCGAAGGGCCTGGCCGATCGAGGCCTCGTGCGGGTCCGCGACCGCCACCACTTCGCCGCCGGGAACTGCCGTGATGTTTCGCAAGTGCTCCCGGCCCATGTCGCCCACACCGACGACTGCATACCGAAGCGACTCGGTCACCTCGTTCCCCACCGGCCCGTCGATCGAGTGTTGCACGAAGGCGGCCACCCGGACACGGTGGGCGTCAGCCTACGGAAGCCGCTCCAGGTGAGCGGTGACCTCGACGGCGCCGGACGTGCCTTCGATTGCCAGCGCGATGCGGCGCTGCACGGCGCCGTCCGGCAGCGGCAGCTCGTCCACGCGGATGCGCGCAGCCGGCGGGGCATCGAGCCGCACGCGCCCGCGCCGGCCGGTGATCACGATCTGCTGCCCGTCGACCGACACCGGCAGCGCGGTCTGCCAGTACCACTCGACGCCGGTGCCGGCGGCAAGCTCGTAGTCGTCGCGGATCGTGAGCACCGACGGCTCCGGCGACGACCAGCGCCGCCGCCAGCGCCGGTACCAGCCTTCCCAGCCCGGGTTGAGATCGACTTCGGCGGCGAAGCGGACGGCATCTCCTTCGGCTCGCGGCTTCACGTCGGCCGGGATCGGACACGCGGGATGCGGCCGCGCTTCGGTGCCGGCGGGCACCAGCATGGAGTGGCGCTCGCAGTGCTTGAGCAGCCCGGCCAGCGGATTGGAGTAGCCGCAGGTGCCCGGGTCCAGGGCGAAGGTCTGGCCCGCGAGCTCCAGCACGAAGCTGCCCTTGTCCTCGTGGGTGTGGCCGGCACGCGCTCGGTTGCCCATGACCAGCAGCTTGACCGTGTGGCCGTGCAGCGGGCGGTGGGAGGCGACGATGCCCATTTCCGGCAGCACTACCAGCGCCGGGGGCGGCGGGGCCTGGGCCGGGATCCGCTCCGCCTGCGCCATCGCCGGCAGCGAGGTGAGCGCGAAGCCGGGGCGCCGTTCGGCGCTTCGGTAGGCCGTCACCCACCCGCTCTCCGGCCGCGCGGCGGCCAGCAACGCCAGCCACTCGCTTTCCAGCACCGCGCGGGCGTCGCAGATCGGGATCACGTCCGTGTTCTCGTCCGTCGAGACCAGCGCCGCGGCCAGCGCGTCGCTGCGCGCCAGCGCGGACGGCAGGTGGGCGTGGGGAGGCTCGCCGAGCGACCGGCTGTGGTGGGCCAGCGCGGTGAGCGCCCGCCCCATGGTGCCGGCGAAGTAGTTCGGTCCCTCCACGAAGCCGCCGTCGGAGAGAATGATGTCCTCCAGGCTTGCCGACAGTTCCCGGTACGCCAGCTCCTGGTAGGGAGCGACGCGCGGCCACTCGCCGCGCAGCACCCCATAGGCGGCCAGCCGGCCCATGGAGAACAGCGCCAACTGGTTGCAGTGATGGATGTACTCGTGCCGCCACGCGGAGAAGTTGACGGCGCCGATGCCGTCCTCCGCCAGGCGGCGCCGCAGCAGCGTCCGTCCCGGGTCGGTCAGGAGGTCGCCGGCCAAGTCGAGCGCGTGGGCCAGGTCCGAGCTGGCCAACCCCTGCAGGAAGGCGCGGCTCTCGAACGCGCTGCCGGGAAAGCGCGAGATGAAGCCCCAGTCCCAGACCGGGGTCAGCGCCGCCGCCAGCGCGAACTCGGCGCCGCGGCGCAGCAGCTCCGCGTCCTCCAGCACCACCGCCGCCTGCAGCGCCGCGGCGGCCTGTCCGATGCAGGCCACCCCGTGCTCCCGCTCGCGCCCGTAGCGGGTGTCCGGCGCCGTCAGGATCACGTCGTTGACCAGGTCCGCAGGATCGGTGGCAAGCGCCCGCGCGGCTGCTTCCGCGAACGGCGACCGCTGGCCGCGGGCGACCATGGCAGCGTGGAACCTGCGCGCCGCCGCCAGCTCGTCCGTGGTGATCACCACCTCCAGCGACGGCTGCATGCGCGGCCGCACGGAGGCGGGCTGAAGCAGGTGCTTCATGGCCTCCGCGCGGTCGCGGTGTGCGGCCACGTGCCGCGCAAGCAGGTCCCGGTTCTGCAGCCCCGCCCAGTTCAGCCAACCCGCGCCCGCGCCGCCGCCGGGCCGAGCGGTGATCTCCAACCGGAGAGCGACGATGTGTTCCGCCCCGTCCAGCTCTACGCCGTACTCCCGCTTGAGCGCCGGCGCCCGCTCGCGGCAGCGCCGCTCGCCCGCATCGGTGTCGACCGCGATCGCCACCTCGCTTCCCTCTGGCGCCACCAGCGAGAACAGCAACCGGTCGTAGCCGCTGCAGTCCAGGTCCAGGGCGCGCTGCATGCGCAGGGCCGGGCCGGAGCGCGGCGACCTCGTCCAGGAGAACTCGACCCAGCACCAGAACTGGCCCACTTCCAGGCCGTGCCGGCGGCCTTCGTCGACCTGCCACTCGGACAGGCGACTGAGTTGCGGGTCCCAGAACGGTTCGAACACCGCTTCGGCGACGTTGAAAGGAATGGCGCGCATGGTTGCCCCCTCAGGAGTCTTCGGCGTACTCGACCACCACGTCGTCGCCGTCGACGACTACGGGATAGGTCTTCACTCGCACCGCGGCATCCGTCAGGCAGCGGCCGTCGGTGATGTCGAATGCCCAGTTGTGCCACGGGCAGCGCAGGATCTCGCCGTCGCGCTCGATCGTGAGCGTGGCGCCGGCGCTCGACGGCGGCCGGTCGGCGACGGGCCGGCCGCTCACGCGCCCGGTGCAGAGTGGTCCGAGCTTGTGCGGACAGATGTTGCGCAGCGCGTGGAAGCGGCCGCCCACGTTGAACACGCCGATGCCGGCGCGCCCGCGGAACGGCACGACGATCTTGCGCTCGCCCGCCGGGATCTCCGCGGCCGTGCCGACGACCACGCGGCGCCTGGCCGGCGCGCGGCTGGCGCTCACGGGGTGGGCACGCGCAGCATCTCCAGCGCGTTGTCGGAGAAGATGCGGCGGCGCAGGTGGTCGGAGATGTCCGGCAGGGCCGTGACCGGGTCGTTCTGGTCGAAGTGCGGGAAGTCGCTGCAGAAGATGAGCGTCTCACCGGCGTGCAGCATCTCCAGGGACGGCAGCAGGTGCTCCGGGACTTCGGGCTCGTGCATGGGCTGCGTGCCCACGCGGATGTGCTCGCGGAAGTACTCGCTCGGCAGCCGCTTCAGCCACGGCGTCTGGTCGCCGATCGCCTTCCAGTCGAAGTCGAGCTGCCACATGAGCGAGACCGCCCACATCTGCTGCGTCTCGATGATCCCGAACTTCAGGGTCGGGAACTTCTCGAACACCCCCTCCACGATCAGCGAGGCAGCCTGCGCCATCGCCACCGACTGGCGGGCCAGGCGGGTCTCCATGTAGTAGGTCGGGTAGCCGACCGGCGTGGGCGTGTTGCCGCTCGGGCCGCCGCCGCCGATGTGGGCAATGACCGGCAGATCGTGCTCGGCGCACGCTTCCCAGATGGGATCGTGGCAGCGGTTCCCGAAGGGCCGGGCCGTGTTCAGCGGGACGTGCACGGCCGCCGTATCCGGGCGGCCGCCCAGGCGCCGGATCTCGACGACGGCCTGCGCGGGATCGGTCGCCGCCACCAGGATCGCGTTCACGACGCGCTCGTCGCGCTCCAGCCAGCGCTCGATGGTGTAGTCGTTGAACGCCCGGCACAGCGCCGCGCCCCAGTCGGGGTCGGGCACGCCGCAGGCCCCGTAGATGTCCGACGGCGATCCGGTCAACAGCGCGATGTCGATGTTCCAGCGGTCCAGCAGCTCCCGCTGCGTGAACTCCAGCGTGAAGTTGAAGTCGCGGCGCTTCAGCCCGGGATCCTTGAGGTCGGGCCGGGTGGTGCGGAACGGGACGTTGGGGTAGGGATCGCCGCCGATGTGCATCCCCTGGTCGATCAGGTGCTCCTGGTGGACCCTGGACAGGTAGGGCAGAAGCTGCTCGGGCGTCTCGAAGCTGTGATGGACGTCGCAGTCGACGATCCGCAGGGCGGACCCCTTCCGCGCGGTCCAGCCGGGCGCGGCCACCGGCGCGGCGCCGACCCCGCCCACGCCGATCTTGGCCGCGCCGATCCCCGTCAGGCCGGTGTCGGTCGGCACGAGTGCCTCTCCTCCACCGCTCTGCGGCGAGCTACACGGCCTCGGCGAGCGGCGGCACGTCCACGGATTCGAGCAGGTCGTCGACGGCCGCGTCCTCGGTCATGCCCTTGGCGGTGTGCTCGGACTTGAGCAGCAGCCGCTTGCGCAGCACCGAGGGTGCGAGGTCGCGGACGTCCTCCGGGGTGACGAAGTCCCGGCCGCGCACGGCGGCCAGCGCCTGGCTGCCCTTGAACATGGCCAGCGACCCGCGCGGCGACACGCCGATCATCAGGCGGTTGTCCTCCCGCGTGCTGTTGATGATCGCCAGGATGTAGCGCCGGATGGACGGCTCGACGTGCACTTCCATCACCGCTTCCTGCATCTCCAACAAGGTGTCGATCCCCGTGACCGGGTGTATGCGTTCCAGCGGCGGCTCGATGACGCGCTGCATGGAGATCACGGACTTCTCCGCCTCCCGCGACGGGTAGCCGATCTTGATCGACAGGAAGAACCGGTCCTTCTGCACCTCCGGCAACGGGAAGGTGTCCTCCGACTCCACCGGGCTCTCGGTGGCGATCAGGACGAACGGATTGGGCAGCGGCTGGCTGCGCCCTTCGACCGAGACCTGGCCCTCGGCCATCGCCTCCAGCAGCGCCGACTGCGTGCGCGGCGTGGCGCGGTTGATCTCGTCGACCAGCAGCATGTTGGTCATGATCGGGCCCTCGCGGAAGTCGAACTCGCCGGTCTGCGGGTTGAAGACCGACACGCCCAGCACGTCGGCGGGCAGCAGGTCCGGGGTGCATTGGAGCTGGCGGAACTCGCCGCCGATGCTCTTGGCCACCGCGCGCCCGAGCACGGTCTTGCCGGTGCCGGGCACGTCCTCGATCAGCACGTGGCCGCGGCACAGCAACGCCACCAGGACCCGTTCGACCGAGTCGGCCTTGCCGAAGAACGCCTGCTCCACCGAGCCGCGCAACCGCTCGGCCCATGCCTTCACGTCTGCCATCGAATCACTCCTCTCTGTTCGCCAAGAGCACGCCGTTCACGCCGCCGCCGAATCCTTCGGGCGTCGCCTGAGTCACCGCGCCACCGGAGCCAGCGGGGCGTCCGGTGCGCGGCTTGGTGCCGGCTCCTGCATGCGTTGGCGAGTCACCTCTTTTATGAGGTTGTAATAGGTCTGCGACCGTTCCTGCGGCGGATCGGTCGCCGCGTAGGCGATCTGCTCGAAGATGGTGCCGATCTCCCTCAGCGCCCGCGCATTCGATGTCGAGCGTTCCGCCACCAGCATCAGGAACTCCATCGGCCCCATCCATTTCCGGAACGGCACGCCGCCGCGCTCGGCCCAGCGGATCAGCCGTACGAACGCCTTGGACGCCTGCCCGATCGCGCGCTGGCGCTGCCTGTCGAGCTCCGCATCGCGGGCACGGGCCGCGGCCCGCGCGGCGCTGCGCTCGCGGGCGCGCTCGACCAGCGACTCGCCGAACCGGGCGAGCGACTGCCTCGAGCGGGCGAACGCCTCGATCATGCGCCGCACCGACTCGGCGAACGCCGTGAAGAAGCGGCCGACCGCGGCCGCCAGCCGGGCGAGCGGCCGCGCCTGGCGCAGCCGTTCCCGGTAGTCGCGCGACAGAAGTGGGCGCACCAGGAAGTAGAGCAGCCCGATCAGGATCAGCGCGCCGATGGAGATCAGCACGATCCTGACCAGCCGCTCCAGGAAGTCGTTCTCCTCGCGCTCGCCGCTCAGGTCGCCCAGATCGGGTTCCCGAAAGTCCTCCTGGAACGCCTCCGTGTCCCCGCCTTCGCGGACCCTGACCTTGACCTCGCGCTCCGGCAGCCGCAGGCGCTCCTCCAGCCACTCCATGAAGGCGCCGATCGCCTCCGCCGGCAGCAGCGCCTCCCGGCCGGTGAGCGGCATCACCACCACCGCGGTCAACAGCAACGTCAGCACCGTGGCGCGCACGCGGCGGCGTTGCAGCGCCGGCGGCACCGGAAGCCCCTGGCCCAGGTGCTGCTGCTCTTCCATGAAGCCGTTGACGATCGCCAGGAAGACCAGCCCGAAGCCCACGTGGCCGAGCGCCAGCACCGTCCACCACGGGTCGATCGGGTCGACCGCGATCAGCAGGATCAGAAACGCGATCAGGGAGAGCGACTGGAACCACAGGATGGCGCGGCGCAGCGCGCGCATGCGAGCGGAGGAGGTGGTCGCCTCCTCGGAGTAGTCCCGGAACGCGGTCTTGAGCTGATCGCCGTCCTGGCCCACGACCAGCGCCAGGAACGCCTCGCGCTCGCGCATGTTGCGGTGCAGCCCGAAGGCCATGATCCAGTAGACGAAGGTCAGCGCCAGCGGGTACAGCACGTCGGCCTTGACCGGATTGATGTCGAGGCGCAGCAGGTGGCCCTGCGCCAGCATGAACAGCACCAGCGTGCCGATCAGGATCAAGAGCAGCTCGCGGAGGCGCGGCGCGATGCTGGAGGTCCCCTCCTCGGCCGCGCGGTTGGCCGCCACCGCCTGGATCACGCCCACCAGCGCCAGCACCGCCCACAGGTAGCCGGGCAGCGGCAGCACGGCGTGCAGGACCATGGCCCTCACGAAGGTCTCCACCGACAGCAACAGCAGGAACGGGATCGCGATCGCCAGGAACGGGTGCAGGGTGTTCCGGTAGAAGCGCAATCGGTCCGGATTCATCGCTGGATCAGCTCCGAGCCGTAGCCGCGCACCGCGTGCGAGCGGATGCCGGGTACCACCACGTCCTCTTCACGGGTCTGGTGCGTGGAGACGACGAACACCTGCACGTCATGACCGCGGCGGCGCAACCCGACCAGCGAGTCGTTCTGCGCCTGCGTGGTCGGCGGCGTCACCACCATCACCTTGGCGCCGGTGGGGATCGGCACCCCGCACGCCAGCACGTGACCGGTGAAGTCGATCGGTTCCTTGCCGGCGGTGACGCGGGCCAGCATCTCCAGGATGCCGATGGCGTGGCCCACGCCCGCCCGCGCGGGCTCCGACGGAGGCTGCTCGCTTCCGCGGATCGAGCCGGTGGTGATGATGCCGACCTCCTGCTTGAGGCTGACGAAGAAGAACAGCAGGCTGCCGGCCACCTCGATCGCGCGTTCCATGAGGTGCTCCCGCTGCCCCATCGGGTAGTCGGAATCCGTCAGGTTCAGCACGATCATGACCGGGTAGTAGATGGATGGCGTGTATTCGGTGGAGAACAGCTTCCCCATGCGCGCCGACACCTTCCAGTTGATCCGCTTCAACTCGTCGCCCGCCACGTACTCGCGCACGGAACGGAACCGGGTCGTGTCCTCGTAGAGGCGGCTGGACACCGTGATGCTGCCGGAGGGCAGACCGTCCTTCTCGTGCATCTCCACCGGGAACACCGCCGGGTAGACCAGCACCGTGCCCGGCGTCGGCGACTGGTGGTCCCAACTGAAGAAGCCCATCGGGTCGGCGCCGCGCAGCCGCACCGGGCCCAGCGAGAACTCGCCGCGGTAGTGGCTCTCCGCCTCGTAGGTCACCTGCGTGCGCCCGCCCGGGGGCAAGGCGACCATGAACGAGCCGCCGCGCACCACGAAGTTGCCGTAGGTGTCGGCCACCGTCAGGTAGTGAATGGGGATCGGCCCCCGGTTGTGCAGGTCCAGGGTCACGCGGAAGCGCTGGAAACGCTGCGCGTGGATGAGTGTCTCGCTGCGGGTCACCTGCACCAGGCGCGGCACCAGGTACGCGTACAGCAGCGACAGGCCGCGGACCACCAGCAGCGCCAGGACCGCGAAGCGGAACGGACGGAACGGCGCGAACAGGAACGTCCCCAGGAGCACCAGCGGGAACAGGAGGTCGACGAAGAAGCGGAGCCGCCCTCCGGCGTTGATCGCCACCGGGTCAGCCGTCGGTTGCTGCAGGGACGGCGACCGGCTCCCGTGGCGTGGAGTCCAGCAGGCCGTCGATCACGAGATCCTCGTCCAGACCCTTGAGCTGGTGCTCGGACCTGACGCTGATCCGTTTCAGCAGCACGCCGGGGGCCAGCTCGACCACGTCGTCGATCGTGGCGCTCGTGCGGCCGCTCATCGCCGCCACCGCCTGCGCGCCCTTGTACAGCGCCATCGACGCGCGCGGCGAGGCGCCAAGGTTCAGCCGGTTGTCGCTGCGGGTCGCCTCAACCAGGGTCAGGATGTATTCCTGCACTTCGTCCGCGACCTCGACGTCCAGGATCTGCTGCTGCAGCGACAGCACCTGCTTCAGGTCGGTGGCGGGCTTGAGGTCGGTGACCGGGTGCGTGAGCCGGCGCTGCGCCAGCATGATCTCCTCCTCCGCCTCCGGCGGCGGATACCCCATGCGCAGCGTGAGAAAGAAGCGGTCCTTCTGCGCCTCCGGCAGGTTGAACGTGCCCTCGAACTCGACCGGGTTCTCCGTGGCGATCATGAAGAACGGCTGCGGCAGCGGGGTGGTCTTGCCCTCGACGCTGATCTGCCCCTCCGCCATCGCCTCCAGCAGCGCGGACTGCGTGCGCGGCGTGGCGCGGTTGACCTCATCCACCAGCAGGATGTTGGTCATGACCGGGCCTTCCTTGAAGTCGAAGTCTCCGGACTTGGGGTTGTAGACCGAGACGCCCAGCACGTCGGCCGGCAGCAGGTCGGGCGTGCACTGAATGCGCCGGAACTCGCCGCCCAGCGCCAGCGACAGCGCCCGCGCCAGAATGGTCTTGCCCACGCCGGGCACGTCCTCCAGCAACGCATGGCCGCGGCACAGCAGGGCGATCAGCAACCGGCGGATCACCTGCTCCTTGCCAAGGATCACCTTGCCGACTTCGTCGACGATCGTCTGCGACCAACTGCGCACGTCCATAGCGGCCGAGTGTAGGCGGTCAAGCCCTCACACACAACCTCCCGACGCGATCTGCGGGCCGGAACGGGCCGCGACCGCCCGGCCCCGGACGCCTACGACGCCGGCGGCGGAACCTCGGGTGTGACCGGCCGCCCGGATCGTGCGCTCTCGTAGATCGCCAGGACGATGGCGACCGCCGCCGTCGCCGCGCGGCCGTCGATGTCGGGCGTTTCGCCGGCCAGGATTGCCGCCGTCACCTCCTCGTACTGCCGCCGATGGCCGGCGATGCCCACGCCGGCGGGATCCGAAGCGCCCCCACGGTCCGGATCGACGTCGGCGCGGCGCGCACGCAGCGCCTCGTCCTCGTCGGTTTCCTCGGCGAACTGCCACTCCCCGATGGTGTCGCCGACCAGCACCGCGCTGCCGGCCGTGCCGCCGATCTCGATGCGACGCTCGAATCCCGGATGGATGGCGGTCGACCCCACGATGGTGCCGAGCCCACCGGACGCGAAGCGGAGCGCCGCGACCGCCGTGTCCTCCACCTCCAGCCCGGCGTGGGCGCGGCGCGTCGTGAACGCCTGCACCGACTCGATGGGGCCGAGCAGCCACTGCAGCAGGTCGATGGTGTGGATGGACTGGTTCATCAGCGCTCCGCCGCCGTCGAGCGCGCGGGTTCCGTGCCAGCTTTCCTGGTAGTAGCTGGCCGGCCGCACCCACTTGACGATGGCGTCGCCGACGACGACGTCGCCGAATCGCCCCTGCTCCAGCGCCCGCTTGATCAGGAGCACGTCGGGCAGCGACCGCGACTGGAAGACGCCCGAGCAGATCACCCCGGCGGCCTCCGCCGCGTCGACGATGCGGCGGCAACGCTCCAGCGTGACCTCCAGCGGCTTCTCCACGAACAGGTGCTTGCCGGCCGCGGTGGCGGCCAGCGCCGGCTCCAGGTGTGCCCCGGACGGCGTGCAGATGCTCACCGCTTCCAGGCCGGGATGCGCCAGGAAGGCGTCCAGGTCGCTGAAGGCCGCGCAGCCATGCGCGAGCGCGAACTGCCCGGCGCGCTCGGCATCGCGGGACAGGCACGCCACCAGCCGTGCGGAGGCGACCCCGGCCAACGCCTGGGCGTGCATGCCGGCGATCAGACCGGTACCGATGATTCCGAAGCCGACCGACACGTGCGTGCGCCTCAGGCGCCGGGCCGCCAGATCGCCGGTCCGCGCGGCGAACCGCCCACCGACTGCAGCATGCCCCGGTCGCGGCCTTCCCCGGCCGGATCCAGGAGCGTCTCCATGCGCCGGTCGTCCAGCAGCGGCACGCGGTCCTTCTGCGCCTGCTGCTCCTCCGGATCCAGGTCGGCGACGATGACGCCCGGCGTGTCCTCCGCCGCGCGCGCCAGCACATGTCCCTTGGGGCTGACGATCAGGCTGCGGCCACAGGTACGCAGCGAGGGATCGGGGTTGATGATGTCCGAACCGGCAACGAACACCGTGTTGTCGAGCGCGCGCGAGCGCACCGCCAACTCCCACTCGTCGCCCGGTCCGAGCCAGGCGGTCGAGATCACGCACAGATCAGCGCCGGCCAGCGCCGCCGCGCGGCCGATCTCCGGAAACCGGGTGTCGTAGCAGATCCACGACGCGCAGGTGACGCCGGCCAGGTCGTAGGGCTCGATCGAGGTGCCCGCCTGCGCCCAGTCCTCGGTCTTCCAGAGGTGGATCTTGCGGTAGATCCCGGCGATGGTGCCGGTAGCATCCAGGGCGAGCATGGTGTTGTAGCGGATGCCGTCGGTGAGCTCCGGCAGGCCGAAGACGATGGCGATGCCGTGCTCGCGGGCGACGTCGCGCATGCCCTCCACGCCGTCTCCGTCGAGCGGCTGGCAGTGGTCGAGAACCTCAGGCGCCGGCAGGTAGCCGGTGAGCGCCAGCTCCGGAAAGACGATGATCTCGGCACCTTGCGACCGCGCCTCACCGGCCTGATCGCGCATGGTTGCCACATTTTCGGACAGGCTGCCGGCCTCAAACTGGCCGCAGGCGACTCGTATGGCGCGCATCGTTCCTTGTACCGGCGCAGGCAGGCGGTCGTCAACCGTACGGGCCGATTGACCGCGGTCCGGCGGACCGCGAACATCGGCGAGCACCGACTGGAAAGCCGATGTCCGACCGAATCAAGCTGCTGCTGGAAGCACACCTCATCCTCCTGGACGATGACGGCAGGGTCCTGCTCCTGCGGCGCTGCAACACCGATTACGAGAACGGCAGCTACAGCCTGGTCGCCGGCAAGGTGGAGGCGAACGAGGAGGTCACCGCCGCCGCGATCCGGGAGGCGCGGGAGGAGGTGGGCGTGGAGGTTCGGGCCGAGGACGTCGAAGTGGCAGGCGTCATCCACCGCAAGGCGGACGACGGCTTCGTGTCCGTGGCGTTCTTCATGGCCGCGCAAGCTTGGAGTGGCGAGATCGTGAACGCTGAGCCGCACCATCACGATGGCGTCGGGTGGCACGACCTCGATGACCTGCCGTCCGAGGTGATCCCCTACGTGCGACATGCGCTCGCCAACTACCGGCAGGGTACCCGCTACGCCAGCTATGGCTGGGATCGGGTCCGACCGGTGAATCGGGACCTCATGTCCGATCGCTTCAAAGTGATCCCGGAAGTTCAGGTCTTTCTGATGAACGACCTGGATCAGATTCTGCTCCTCCGGCGGTTCAATACGGGCCATGACGATGGCAACTACGGCGTGGTCGCCGGGCACGTAGAGGCTGACGAGGAGATTGTGGCGGCGGCTACCAGGGAAGCGAACGAGGAGGCGGGCATCCACATCCGGCCCGCGGACATCGACGTAGTGGGAGTCATGCACCGGAACGCGGGGATCGGTCGCGTGTCGTTCTTCCTGGTCTGCCGCAAATGGAGCGGTGACATCGTCAATGCAGAGCCCGACAAATGTGATGACCTGTCCTGGCATTCGATCCATGACTTGCCCGCCAATATGGTGCCGTGCATCAGACAGGGTCTGAAGAACTATCGGACTCGCAAGTACTACGACGGTTTCGGATGGTAGGACGAGGCTATCGGCCGCGACCTGCGGCCTGAACCAACGCACCCAGTTCGTTTACATCCCCACACGCCCAGCGGGACAGCGCTTCGCCCAGGGCCGCGTCCGCACCGACCCGAGCCAGGAGGTCAGGGCCGGCGTTCATCCAGGAAGGCGTCGTCCAGCGTGGTTCGCGCCTCCGACGCCAGAGCCGCGAGCACCGCGCGCATCGCCCTTCCACGTCGTCGCGGGCGGTTCGAGCCGTGGCGGTGACGACGGACGACTGGACTCTGCTTGCCGTCGCCTGCAGCCGGACCTTTCGTAGAATCCTGCGTTCTGGAAGCTGCTATGATCGGACGCGTGGCGCGGGGGCTGGACTATCAGGAACGCTTCGCCCGGTTTGCGGTGCGTGCCGGGCTGCTGCGGTTCGGCCGGTTCACCACCAAGTCCGGCCGCGCTTCGCCGTACTTCTTCAACACCGGCGGGTGCGCGGACGGGGCGGCCCTGAGCGAGCTCGGCGGCTACTACGCCGCAGCCATCGCCGACCGGTTTCCGGACGCGACGGTGTTGTTCGGACCGTCATACAAGGGCATCACGCTGGCGGCGGCGGCGGCGATGGCGCTGAGCCGGGATCGCGCGCAGCCGGTCGGCTTCTGCTTCGACCGCAAGGAGCGCAAGGAGCATGGCGAGGGCGGATTGCTGGTCGGACGGCTCCCTGCCGAAGCCGATCGGGTGGTGATCGTCGACGACGTGGTTACCGACGGCGCATCCAAGCGGTACGCGATCGAACTCCTGCAGCGGGAGGCCGGCGTTCGCCCAACGGGGCTGCTGGTAGCCGTCGACCGGCAGGAACGGGGAGACGGCGACCGCAGTGCCCTGGCGGAGCTTTCCGACGAGTTCGACCTGCCCGCGGCCGCGATCGCCACCATCGGCCAGATCGTCGACGTCCTGTCGCGGCAACCGGTGGACGGGCGCACCGTGATCGACGGGGAGTTGCGCGGCCGCATCGAAGCCTACCTGCAGAAGTACGCTCCCCGCGTACGGTGAGCCCGTGCGGATCCGGCGGCGCCTGACTCCGCTGCAACCCACGCCGCGCAACCGCCGCCGCATTGAGGCGCGGGTCAAGTGGCTGGGACTGATGGTCCGTTACGCGTTCCGGCCGGTCGTGCGCACCACATTCGGCCCCCGCGAGCTGCTGCGCGAGCCGGCGCTGGTCGTGTCCAACCACTCCTCCCTCCTGGACCCGATGTTCCTGTCGCTGGCGGTCGGCCGCGCGGTCCATTTCCTGTCGACCGAGCTGGCGTTCTCGGGAGGGGGGATGGGATGGGTCAATCAGTTCTTCGGCGCGGTGCCGAAACGCAAGTTCACCGCCGATCCCCGTGCGATCCTCCGCCTGCGCCGCTGGCGTGACCTGGGCGGCTCCATAGGGCTGTTCCCGGAAGGGGAGCGAACCTGGGACGGCCGGCCGCTGCCGATCCTGCCCGGCGTCGAGAAGCTGGTGCGGGTGATGGACCTGCCGGTGGTGACGGTCCGCGTATACAACGGCTGGCGGCAGTCGCCGCGCTGGGCTGCCACCCTGCGGCGCGGCCGCGTGCACGTCGAGGCGGACCCGCCGCGCCGCTTCGCGCCCGGCGACTCCCTGGAGTCGATCCGCCGCTACATCGAGGAGCGCATCAGCGTGGACGCCGAGGATGGGCCGAGCTGGCCGGTGCGCGGGCGGCGGCTGGCCGCGGGGATCGGCAACGTGCTGTTCGCCTGTCCGGCCTGCCTGCGGCTGGACGCGGTCGAAGAGCGCGGGAACCTGATCTCCTGCCGGAGTTGCAGCGCGGCGTGGCGCGTGGACACCGAGTCCCGGCTCCATTCGGCGACCGGCGGCGAGCCGATGACCCTGCGAGCTGCGGCCGACCGGATACGCGATCGCTTTCCCGAGCCGTGGCTGCCGGCCGGCGGCGCGCTTCCGGCCGGCGAACTGCTGCGCAGCGAGTCGGTCCGGCTTTACGACGTCACCGATCCGGACCCGCTGCTGGTCGGCCGCGGTCACCTCGTCCTCACGGCAGACGTGCTCCGCGTCAGCGGCATCACCCCGTGGTCGATCCCGATGGCGGACATCAGGGCCGAGGCGGTCGATCTCAAGCGCCGCCTGAACTTCTCCTCCCGGCGCCGCGTGTACGAGGTGGTAATGCCGCGCGAGTCGGTGATCAAGTGGGAGCTCTTTCTCCGCCACGTGCGGACGCGGACCTCGGCGCCGACCGGCGACCTCAGAGCTCGTCGGCGAATCGGTGGCGGATGAAGCGCTCGTACACCCCGGGCGCCAGCCGCGACAGCAGCAACGCCCCGCGGCCGGTCCCCGACAGCACCAGGAACCGCCTCCTCCGCACCACGGCGGCCAGGATGCGTTCGGCCACGTAGTCCGGGCTCGCGGCCTTGCCCATCTCGACACGCGGGCGCTCCGTGCGGTTGCCCGAGGCGTCCAGCGCGTTGGCGACGATATTGGTGTCGACGAAGCTGGGGCAGACGATGAGCACGCTCACCCCGGTGCCGATCAGCTCCGCCCGCGCGGTCTCGAACATGCCGTGCAGGGCATACTTGGACGCGCAGTACCCGGTGCGGCCGAGCAGGGGAGCGAATCCCGCGATGCTGGAGGTGACGACGATCATGCCCTTCCGTCGCAGCAGCGATGGCAACGCGGCCTGCGCGCAGTAGAGCGATCCGAACAGGTTGACCGCGATCACGCGCTCGTACACGACCGCGGCGGTGTCCCGAAACGCGCTCCGGTGGCTCATGCCCGCGTTGTTGAACAGCAGGTCGACGCCGCCGAAGCGGCTGCAGGCCTCGGTCACGGCCGCGCCTACGTCGGCGCGGTCGGTGACGTCGCAACGGCGGACCAGATGCTCCACCCCCGCCTCGGCGAGCGCGGCCGAGCGTTCCGCCAACCCCACTTCGTCGACGTCGAGCAACGCCACTCGGCATCCGGCCGCTCCGAAGCGACGCGCCAGCGCGAAGCCGATGCCGCCGGCGCCACCGGTGATCAGCGCGACCTTGCCCCGGGGATTGAATCGCTCGGCCATGGTCGCGCCCGTGAGTCTGTCGGATTGGCGCGCAAGCGGCAATCCCACAGACTCCACGCGGCGGAAGGTGGAGATGGACCAGGAGCGGAGCCGTAAGCCGGCGAAGCCGGGAGCCACAGTGCTGGTCACGGGGGCCACCGGCTTCCTGGGTCGCAACCTGGTACCCGTGCTGGCGGAGTCCGGGTGGGCGGTGCGGGGGCTGTGCCGGCGCGCCGCGGCTGCACGGGAGCTTGCCGGCCTGGGCGCTCTGCCGGTGAGCGGCGATCTGTTCGACGTCCACGCCTTGCGGGCGGCGATGTCCGGCGTGCAGGCGGTCGTGCACGCAGCCGCCGACACCGCGGTGTGGCCGGCTCACAGCCCCTCGGGCTTCCGGGTCAACGTGGACGGCACCCGCTCCGTCCTGGAGGCCGCGCGCGCCGAACGGGTGGACCGCATCGTGCACGTGGGCAGCGCAAACTCGTTCGGGCCCGCCCCGCACGGCGGACAGACCGACGAACGCACGCCGTTCCGCGGCCGGCGCTACGGCCTGGACTACATCGTCAGCAAGCAACAGGCGCAGCAGGTCGCGCTGCGGGCCGATCCGCCCGCGATCGTGGTCAACCCGACCTTCCTGTTCGGCGCCCACGACCGCGTTCCCGGCCCCGGCCGCCTGATCCAGCAACTGGCCCGGTCGCCGGCAATCTACCCCTATCCGGCCGGGCGGGGACGGAACGTCGCCGGCATCGGCACGGTCTGCCGCGGCGTGGAGCGGGCGCTGCGGCACGGCGTCCCCGGCCAGTGCTACGTGCTGGGCGGCTCCAACCTGGGCTACCGGACACTGTTCGAACTGATCTGCGGCGTGACCGCAAGCCGTACGCGGCCGGTGCCGCTGCCGGCATGGCTTATCTGCTCGGCGGGGGCGGCGGGATCGGCCGCCGGCCGCCTCACCGGCCGCGACCCGGGACTGAGCCTCCCGCTCGCCCGCGCCGCGCGCGAATCGTTCCACTACTCGTCGGCCAAGGCGGCGCGCGAGCTGGGCTACGTGCCGGACGACGTCGCCGGCATCGAGCGGGCGATCCGTGCGTCGTTCGAGTGGTTCCGCCGGACCGGCCGCATCGCTCCGCGGGCGCGCGGCCGCCGCCCGAGCGACGCCGCGCGTGCGGTATCCTAAGGTTCGTCGTGACCCCCGACGCGATCCGGGCGCGCATCTTCCTGCACGGCGTGCTTGCGCAGATCCCGGCGCTGTGCGCCGGCGATGCCGAATCCCGTGAGCTGGTGCGGGGCTGGCGCACCAGCATCCAGTTCGCGCAGGCCGGCGGCCCCGCCGCCCTGTTGCGTTTCCGCGACGGCGCGGTGAGCTTCGAGCCGGTGCGCCGCGCGGCTCCGGGGCTCAGCCTCTGGTTCCCCACCGATCGCGCGCTGGTCCGCTCCTTCACCGGCAACGGCGTACCGGTCCCGCTCTTCGGCGTTTGGCGGGTCGGGCTGCTGCGGGCTCTCCCGACGCTGACGGGCCGGCTGAGCCACTACCTCAGCCTGAGCGAGCCCGAACCCGGCGACACGAATGGTGCGGCCCTGACACTTGCGCTGCGGATGCGGCTGGACGCGCTGGTACGCGCGGTCGCCGTGCTGGCAAGCGTGGAATCCAGAGCGCGCCGTACCCTGCGGGAAGCCCCCGACGGCACGATCGCGCTGCGGGCGCCGGGCATGGCGGACGTCGCCGCCCGCAAGCGCGGCGACCGGCTGACCATCGAGCCCGAGCCCGACGCCGCTCCCAACCTCACCCTGAGCTTCGCGTCCGTGTCGTGCGGACACGACGTGCTGGCAGGACGCCTGGAACCGGCCGCCGCGATCGGCCTTGGCAGCATCGAGCTGCGCGGCCAGACCCTGCTTGCGGACGCCGTCTTCCAGGTGGTCGGCGACGTGCAGATGCTGCTGGCAGGATGATGGCCGGGCCGTTCCGCTTCGCGCGCAGCAAAGAGCTGCTGACCCGCGCCGTCGAGGTCATCCCGCGCGGCATCTACGGCACGAAGAGCCCGGCGCTGGTGGTGCCGGGCTCCTTTCCCTACTACGCCGAGAGCGGCGCAGGCTGCCGCTTCCGGGACGTGGACGGCAACGAGTACATCGACTTCCTGTGCGGCTTCGGCGGCAACCTGCTCGGCTACGGCGATCGCGCCGTCGACGATGCCGCCGCCGCCGCCCTGCGGCGGGGCTTCGGCTTCAACACGCCCTGCCCGGAGATGGTGGAGCTGGCCGAGGCTCTGACCTCCCGCATCGCCGGCATGGACTGGGCGCTGTTCGGGGTCAACGGCTCCGACATGACCACCTACGCGCTGCAGACCGCGCGCGCCCACACCGGGCGCCGCAAGCTGCTGGCCGCTCACGGGGCCTACCACGGCGCCCATCCGTGGGCGGTGCCGGGCCATGCCGGCCTGCTGGAAGAGGATCTGGCCCACGTCCATCGCTTCCGCTGGAACGACCTGGACAGCGTCGCCGCCCTGTTCGACCGCCATCCACGGGACGTGGCGGCGGTGATGGTCACGCCGTACCACCACCCGGCCTTCGCGGACTCCGAACTGCCGGCCGCCAGGTTCCTGGACGGCCTGTGCGCGCTCGCCCGCGATCGCGGCGCGCTGGTGATCAGCGACGACATCCGCGTCGGCTTCCGCGCGCACCTGCGAGGATCGCACGTGCGCTTCGGCTACCAGCCGGACCTGTGCTGCTACTCGAAGGCGATCGCCAACGGCTATCCGATCGCGGCGTGCCTGGGCCGCGACGGCGTAAAGGGGGCGGCCAGCCGCGTGTTCTGCACCGGCACCTTCTGGATGCACGCCTACCCGATGGCCGCCGCGCTGGCCTGCCTGCGGCGCATCGAGGAGGACGGCGTGATCGAGCGGGTCGCCGCCCTGGGCGAGCGGCTCATCGCCGGCCTGCACGCCGCGGCCGCCCGGCACGGGCAGCGTCTGGCCGTCACCGGCCTGCCGGCCATGCCGTTCGTCCGCTTCGCCAACGAGACCGACTTCCACCGCAGCCAGCTCTTCTGCGCGGAAGCGACCCGGCGCGGCGCCTACTTCCACCCGCACCACAACTGGTTCCTGAGCGCCGCCCACACCGAGGCCGACATCGACGAGAGCCTGCAGATCGCCGATCGGGCGATGCGCGCCGTGGCCGAGCGCTTCGGCGCCGCGTGAGCGCCGCGGATCACGAGGAGCGGCACGGTATAGTGCGCGCGTGATCCGCCGCTCTCGCGCCGCGCTGCTGGCAGTGCTGATCGGCCTGCCGCTGTGCGCCGGCGCCCAGACGCTGGTCTCCCCGAACGACCCGGTCTACCGCCACCTGCGCTCCTGGGAGCAGCGGGGGCTGATCGACTGGCTGCCGCCGCTACGGCCGCTGCCGGCGCCGCTCGTGCGCGGCGCCCTGCAGCGGGTGGCGGCGTCCGAACATGAGACCGACCGGCAGATCGCCCGGCGCCTGCTGCAACGCTACTTCGGGGCGCTGCCGGTGCAGGGACGGGCGCAGGTCGCGCGCAGGTCGAAGGCCCCGATCACCTCCGGCGGAGAAGCCGCCGTCGACGCGTCGTCGGCGCAACTCGCGGTCCGGCTCGCGGCGGGGATCGAGTTGCCGGTCAGCGATCAGATCGGCGTCGGATTCGCCGTCCGCACGCTGGCCACCTCGGTCACGCCCGTCCCCATCGCGGCCGAGCTCACGCTCGATCCCTATGACCCGGGCGCACCGGGCGACGGAACCACCATCCTGGGGGAAGAGTTCGACGTGCAGGTGGAGCTGGCCGGCACCGGCTTCTTCGGCGCGAGCGACCTGGGAACCGGGCCCGGCACCTGGTTCGTGCAGGCCGGCTTCGGCCGGAGCTCCTTCGGGCACGGGGAGGACAGCCCGGTCGTGTCCGCCGCCGCGCCGCCGGCCGGGTACCTGGCTGGAACCTACCGCGCGCCCTGGGTCGCCTACTCGGCGATGTTCCTGGACCTGATCGCAACGTACGGAATCTGCAGCGCCGCCACGAAGGAACGCGGCTTCTGTGACTCCGAACGGGAACGCTACTCGCTGCGCACCCGCGCCAGAAAGGAGCAGGGCTTCCACCCGAGCAAGTACCTGGTGGCGCAATCGCTGAGCTTCTATCCCACGGACTGGCTGGAGCTGACCGCGCTGCAGTCGGTGATGTTCGGCGGGCGGCTGTCGCCGACCTACCTGCTGCCGGTGTTCCCCGTCCTGTATACGCAGATGCAGCTCGACGACTACGACAACGCCTTCGTCGGCGCGGCAGCCCGCGTCCGGCTGCCGTACGGAGCATCGGCGAGCGCCGTGCTGTTCGTCGACGACGTGAACCTGACGAAGCTGCGGCGCTTCGACTTCGACTCCGACCAGAACAAGATGGCCGTCGACCTGGAGGCGAGCATCGCCCCGCCGCTGCCGATCCTGACGGTGCTGGCCGCCCGCTACCGGATGGTCACGCCGTACATGTACGCACACCATCCATCGGCGCTCGACTACCTGCAGTACACGAACGACGGGCGCCACCTGGGCGCCCTGCTGCACCCCAACTCCGACGAGATTCTCGTTCGCGCCCGGGCGTTCCCCGTGGCGTGGCTTGGGGTCGACCTGTCGCTGCGCCGCGTGCGCCACGGCGGCCCTGCCGGCGGCTCGGTCTGGGATCACGGCCTGATCGACGGCACGTTCGTGTTCACCGGTCCCTCGACCTTCCTCAAGCAGGACGTGCTGGAGCACCTCCTGCAGGCACGTGCCGGCATCGATCTGCGCGTCGACCTGGCGCCCGTGGAGCTGAACGTCGCGCTTGCCTACACCTACGAGCAGGTACGCAACCGCGACTGGGTACGGGGCGCCGACGAGCAGGCACACCTGATCGAGGTGAGCACCGCCGTTCGCTACTGACCGGACGGCGGCCGCAGGCGGCCGATCACCTCGTCGAGCGGTGGACGCACGTCCAGGGATGCAGCGAGCTCTCGCGCTCGCAGGGACATCTTCTCCCAAGTCCGGCCGAGCACCCGCTGCAACGTTTCCGGATCGCGCCCTTCCGCGAACCCGGCCAGCTCCGCCTCCAGGAACGACAGGCACGCCGCATCTTCGAGCGCCTGCGTCTCCGTATCGCGCCCCAGTCCCTCCTTGCGGACCAGCGCCGCCACCCGCTCGATCAGCGCGGCGGGCGCACACAGATCATCCAGGATGAGCCGCACCTTGTCGGCGTGGTGCCGGGCGCAGGCGCGCCGCCAGCGCAGGTAGCCGGAACGGCCTTCCGGGTAGCCGGCGCGCGGGATCTCCCAGCGCCGCAGGTGCTGGGCGCGGACGGCGATGGCCAGCGCCGCCGACGGATGCGGCGCCAGACGCTCCAGCCAGCGCGTCATGCGCCGCGCGTACTCAAGCGCCCGGCCCGCCGGATCCTGCCGGTGGGCCTTGTCGATGCGGTCCAGAGCCTCCCCGATCAGCTCAGCATCGACCACGGTACGGCGCCGGTTCGGCGACGAGTCCGGTCACTCCGACATGGAGATGAGCTCGTCCCGTACGCCCTGCAGGACCTGGCCGTAGCGGTCGTCCACCATCATGAGCTGCTGGCGCATCAGCCCCACGTACTCCGGATCGTTCTGGGGGTTGATCTGCACCCGCTGGCCGGTCTTCTTCTCCATCTCCGCCTCCTTCTGTTGGCGGCGCGGCTCGTAGGCGCGGTCGACCTCCTGCCTCATGCGGTTGCGCTCTCCCAGGTACTCCTGGAAGAACTGCTCAAGCTGGCCCAACAGCATGCGCAGCTTGCGGTCATTGGTGCTGATCGCGCCGAATCCTTCGCCGGCGCGGCGGCTGCGCTTCAGCGCGAACTCGTCCGTGGGGAGGGTGAGGTTGCTGAGCAAGGCATCGCGCACCCCGTCGCGGACCCAGCCGGCCTGCTTGTCTTCGAATGGCTCCAGCAACTCCTGCAGGTCGACCTCCGGATCGCCGAGATAGCGGGACACGAGCTTCTTGCCCTCGGTGCTGAACCGGTTCTGCTCCAGATTCTCCTTGTCGGGGACGACATCCTTCGTCCGCTCCAGGGCGATCTCCCACGACGACTTGATGGTTCCCATGAACCCAACCTTTCTCCTTTGCGAACCCGCTCCCCGTGTCTCATCGGGCTGGGCGGACTTGAACCGCCGACCCCACGCCCCCCAGACGTGTACGCTACCAACTGCGCCACAGCCCGAAACGGAAGCGGCCCCACGGGACGCTTCCTGCTCGAAGTGTACCGCCGGCCGCACGCCCGAGTCCACGCGCACCGCGCCGCGCAGCCGCCGGCAGCCTGTTTCAGCCGTCCCCGTCCGTCCCCCCGTCCACCATCGCCGCGGTGCGGGTCGACAGGCCATAGAGTTGGATGAAGCCGCTCGCGTCCTGGTGGTCGTAAGAGCCGGCACTGAACGACGCCAGCCCCTCGTCATAGAGCGAGTACGGCGAGCGGCGGCCCGCCACCGTGATGCCTCCCTTGTACAGGCTCAGCGTCACCGCGCCGGTGACCCGAGCGCAGACCCGCTGCATGAACGCGTCCAGCGACTCGCGCAACGTCGAGAACCAGTGGCCGCCGTATACGGCGTCGGCGTAGGTCATGGCCAACTGCTGCTTGCTGCGCAGGGCGTCCGCCTCCAGCGTGAGCATCTCCAGCTCGCGCAGCGCCGCGTACAGGATCGTGCCGCCCGGGGTCTCGTACACGCCGCGGCTCTTCATGCCGACCACGCGCGTCTCGACGATGTCCGCCCGGCCGATGCCGTTCGCGGCGCCCAGCTCGTTGAGCCTGAGCACCAGCTCCACCGGGCCGTGCCGAACGCCGTCCACGGCCACCGGGATGCCCCGTTCGAACTCGACCGTGACCTCCTGCTCGCGGTCGGGCGCCTCCGCCGGCGACACCGAGCGCTGGAACAGCGTCTCCTGCGGTCGCCGCCCGGCGTCCTCCAGGTCCCCGCCTTCGTGGCTGAGGTGCCAGACGTTGTCGTCGCGCGAATAGATGTTGACCCGTGAGATTCCGGCCAGGTCGATGCCGCGGCTCTCCGCGTACTCTATGGCGTCCTCGCGCGAGCGGATGTCCCACAGGCGCCACGGCGCGATGATCTGCAGGTCGGGCGCCAGCGCCCGGTAGGCCAGCTCGAACCGAACCTGGTCGTTGCCCTTGCCCGTACACCCGTGGGAGACCGCGTCGGCCCCTTCGGAGCGGGCGGCCTCGACCTGAACCTTGGCCTGCAGCGGCCGGGCCGCCGAGGTGCCGAGCAGGTACTTGCCCTCGTACACGGCGCCGGAGCGGAGCATCGGGAACAGGTACTCCTCGACGAACTCGCGGCGCACGTCGCGCAGGATGAGCTTGGCGGCGCCGGACGCCGCTGCCCGCTCCTCCAGTCCCGAGAGGTCGTCGGACTGCCCGACGTCCGCACAGACGGCCACCACCTCCGCGCCCGGATAGCGCTCCTTGAGCCACGGGATGATGATCGAGGTGTCCAGCCCCCCCGAGTAGGCCAGGGCGATTCTCTCGACGTCCGGGCGCTTCGCTTCGTTCGTTGCCATGTGCTGCTCCCCGTTTTCTTACAGGCCCGCCAGCGCCGTGTCCATGCAGCGCAGCCCCTCGTCGATCTCGTCGGCGGAGATCACCAGCGGCGGCGCGATGCGCATCACGTCATCGCCCGAGCGGAGCACCAGCACGCCCGCGGTGCGCAGCGCGGTCGACAGCGCCTGGATCCGGGGCTGCTCGCCGGCCTTTCCCGGCACGTGCACGCCGCGCAGCAGCCCGGCGCCCACCACCGGCCCCAGCCCGTGCGCCTCCCGCAGCGACTCCAGCCCGTGCCGGAGCTGCTCGCCGCGCTCGCGGACGGCGGCCAGGAACGCCGGATCGGTGAGGATGTCGAACACGTGCGAGGCCAGCGCGCAGGTCACCGGCCCGCCGCCGAAGGTGGTGCCGTGCTCGCCGAAATGGAGCCGGTCGTTCACCGCCGCGGGCAGCAGCACGGCCGACAGCGGCAGGCCGCCGGCCAGCGGCTTGGCCAGGGTGACGATGTCCGGCTTCAGACCGGCGCTGTCGGAGGCGAACAGGTGGCCGGTCCGTCCCAGCCCGGTCTGCACCTCGTCGGCGATCAGGATGAGGTCGTGCTCGTCGCGGCAGGCGCCCAGCGCCGCCGCGAACTCCGGCGTCATGGACGCGAGCCCTCCCTCGCCCTGCACCACCTCGACGATGACGCCGGCGAAGGTCCCGTCGAGCGTCTTTCGCAGCGCGTCCACGTCGTTGTAGGGCGCGACCTCGACGCCGGGCAGCATGGGCCGGAACGGCTCCTGGTACTTGGGCGTCGCCGTGCAGGCCAGCGCGCCGTAGGTGCGCCCGTGGAACCCGCCGGTGAACGCCAGGATCTTGTGGCGCTCGGCGTTCTTCTCGCCGCGATGGGCGTACATGCGCGCGAACTTGAGCGCCGACTCGTTGGCCTCCGCGCCGCTGTTCATGTACTGCACCGCCGCGAAGCGGTCGCCGGTCAGCTTGCCGGCGAGCTCCAGCGCCGGGCCGGTGGTGTACAGGTTGGAGACGTGCACGAGCTTGCGCATCTGCGCGGCGGCGACGTCCGCCAGGTCCTCGCGCCCGTAGCCGAGCGCGTTCACGGCGATGCCGGCCCCCAGGTCCAGATAGCTCTTGCCCGCGGCGTCGGTGACCCGGCACCCGGAGCCGTGTTCCAACAGCAGCATCTCCGGCGAGAAGGCGTTGGGAAAGGGATGATCGGTGACGATCGCGTCCTTGATCTGCATGGTCAGGGTTCTCCTCTGATCGTTGATTCGATTGGTGTTGCAATTCGTTCAGGGCTATATCATTCAGGGCGACTCGATCGGTTCAGCGCGACGGCGCGCGATCACGGTGCCGCGCGCGCCGTCCAGCAGCGCCCGCAACGCCCCGGCGGCACCATAGTCGCCGATGTGCACGCGGCCGACGCCCGCGGTGACCGCGGCGACCGACGACCTGATCTTCGGGATCATGCCGTCGGTGATGGTCCCCGCCTCGATCTCGGCATCCGCGCTCGCCGGATCGACGCGCCGCACCACCGTCCCCTCCTTGAGCACGCCGTCGATGTCGGAGATGAACAGCAGGGCGTCGGCGTCGAGCGCGGTCGCCACCCGGAACGCGACGGTGTCCGCGTTGACGTTGATGCCGCCGCCGGCGCCGTCGTCGCAGACCGGGCTGACCACCGGCACGAACCCCGCGTCCGTCAGCGTGGCGAGCAGGCGGGTGTCGACGCCGTCGATGCGCCCGGTACGGGTGCCCGGCGGCACCGCCTCCGGCTGCGCGGCCAGGGTCGGCCCGTCCGATCCGCAGATGCCGACCGCGCTCACGCCGGCGGCGCTCAGCGCGCGTACCAGCCGCTTGTTGGCGCTGCCGGCCAGCACCATGTCGACCACCTCCATCTCGTCCGCGGTGGTCAGGCGGATGCCCTCGTGGAAGCGCGGTTCGTGTCCCAGGCGGCGGCTCATCGCGGTCACCTCCGCCCCGCCGCCGTGCACGACGATCACGCGCCATGTACCGGCCAGCCCACCACCGGCCTGCCCGGCACCGGCCAGCGAGGCACCGGCCAGCGAGGCCAGCTCCGCGGCGAACACGCCGCGCAGCGCCTCTTCCTCCAGCGCCCGCCCGCCGAGCTTGATCACCGCTGTCCGCGCGGACGTGCCCCTGCCGGTCATGGCGTCCCGTGCATGGGCAGGCCGCGCTCTTCCGGCAGCCCCATGCGCAGGTTCATCGCCTGCACCGCCTGGCCTGCGGCGCCCTTGACCAGGTTGTCGAGCGCCGCGAACAGCAGCACCGCGCCGCCGTCGACCCGCCACGCGATGTCGCAGCGATTGGATCCCCACACCGAGCCGGTCGCCGGCAGGCGGTCGTCGAGCAGCCGCACGAACGGCGCGTCACCGTAGGCCGCCCGCAGCGTCGCGCCGACCACTTCCGTGTCGGCACCAGCCGCCGCGGGAGCGGTGATGGTGGCGGCGATGCCGCGCTTCATCGGCGCCGTGTGCGGGGTGAACCACAGCGACGCTCCGGGGCGCACCGCCTCCATCTCCTGCACCATCTCGGGCACGTGGCGGTGGCTGGTCCCGGGGTTGTAGGCAGCCGCGGTCTCGCTGCGATCGCAGAAGGTCCACTCGGCGTCCGCCTTGCGGCCGGCGCCGGACAGCCCGGTGACCGCGCAGGCGACCACCGGGTCGCTCACCAGGCCCGCGGCCAGCACCGGCAGCAGCGGCAGCAGCACCGCCGTCGGAAAGCAGCCCGGACTGGCGATCAGGTCGGCCGAGCGAAGTCGTTCCCGGTACCGCTCCGGAAGGCCATAGACCGCATCGCCGAGCAGGTCCGGGCGCGCCGGCGGCTGACCGTAGGCGGCGGCGAACCGCGCGGCGTCGGCGATGCGGAAGTCGGCCGACAGGTCCACCACTACCGTGCGGCCCAGAAACGGCTCCAGGGTCTGCGCGGACGACAGGTGCGGCAGCGCGGCGAACACCACGTCGACGCCGGCAGCGGCCGCCTCGTCGACCGATGCCAGCGTGCCGCCGTCAACCGCCCGCAACCCGCGCGGCGACAGCTCCGGCACCGCCTCCGCGACCGGCGCACCCGCCCGCGAGCCGGAGGCAAGGATCAGGGTACGCACGTCCGGGTGCTCGGCCAGCAGGCGCGCCAGCGTCGCCCCGGCATAGCCGGTCGCGCCCAGCACCGCCGCCTTCATGCGGACAGCCCCGCCACGCCCGGCACCGCCGCGGCCAGGACGCGCAGACACCGGTCGCGGTCGACGCCCTCGCGCAGCACCGCCAGCACCGTGTCGTCGCCGGCGATCGTTCCCGCCAGCTCGTCGATCGGCAGGTTGTCCAGGGCGCGCGCAACGCTTGCGGCGTGTCCCGGAAGGGTGTGGACGACCAGCAGGTTGCCGGAGAAGACCAGCTCCACCAAGCCGTTCTTGATGTCGTTCACCAGCCCGGAATGGGAACCCGCCATCGGTTCCGCGTCGGCGAAGCCATAGCGATAGCCGTGCTCGCCGTCCGGCACGCGCGCTACCCGCAGGTCGCGCAGATCACGCGACAGGGTCGATTGGGTCACGGCGAATCCGTCGCGCGCCAGCGCTGCCAGCAACTCTTCCTGCTGCGCGGTCCCGCCCCGGCTGATGATCCTGCGGATCGCCGCCAACCTGAGTCTTCGATCGGCCATGGAATATTCATGCAGATTTCTGCATGCTCTGTCAACATGACCGGCGGAGTCGAATCGGATAGCGTCAGCGCATGGCGTTCGATCCCTACCGGCGGGCCAACCCGTCCGTGCTCGACATCGCCCCGTACGTCCCCGGCAAGTCCCTGGAAGAGGCGATGGAGGAGTCCGGCCGGGACGACGTGATCAAGCTGGCCTCCAACGAGAACCCGCTCGGCGCATCGCCGGCCGCGGTCGCGGCCATCCGCGACGCGCTCGACCTCTCCCACCGCTACGTGGAGTCGAGCACGCGGCAGGTGCGCGAGCGGCTCGCCTCCCTCCTGCATCTGACTCCCGAGCACCTGATCGCCGGCAACGGCTCCGACGCGCTGCTGCTTGCCGCTGCGATGGCGTTCCTGCACGCGGACGACGAGGTGATCGTGCCGGAAGTGACCTTCAGCATGTACGAGATCGTCGCCCGGATCATGGGCGCGCGCGTCGTGCGGTCGGCCATGGACGGCATGGCGATCGACGTGGACGCGATCCTGGACCAGGTCACCACCGCGACCAAGGCGGTGTTCCTCTGCAATCCTAACAACCCCACGGGGACGCTGATCGACGAGCGGCGCTTCGCCGATCTGGTTGCCGCGCTGCCGGATGACGTGCTGCTCATCCACGACGAGGCGTACGCGGACTTCGCCGACCCCGCGCTGCGACCCGACACGATGGGGCGGGTGCGCGACGGCGTGACCAACCTGCTGGTCACCCGCACCTTCTCCAAGAGCCACGGCCTGGCCGGCATCCGCTTCGGCTTCGCCTGCGGCGATCCACGCGTGATCGACCTCCTGCACCGGGTGCGCCCGCCGTTTGACCTGTCGGTGACGGCGCAGGCCGCAGGCGTAGCGGCGGCCGACGACCGGGAATTCCTGCAGCGGACCCTGCAGGTGAACCGCGACGGCAAGGCGCAGCTCACCGCCGGTTTCGACGCCCTGGGGCTGCCCTTCGTGCCCACGCACACCAACTTCATCATGGTCCGGCTCGGCGAGCGAGCATCCACCGTGGCCGACGACCTCCTGCAGCGCGGGCTGGTGGTGCGCTGCTGGACGCGACCGGCGGCGCTCGCCGGCTGGCTGCGCGTCACTGTCGGGACCAAGCCGGAGAACCGGTCGCTGCTGGCCGGGCTGGCCGATGTGCTTGCCTCCCACGGGCCGTAGCGAACGGGGCGGACTCGTCCGTGCTGCCGGCGTCGCCGGCCTGCTCTGCCTGCTGGCCGCCTGCGAGGTCGCGGCTCCGGAGGCGCACGAGTTGTTCTGGAAGCGCGTGATGTTCGCAGATCTGCGCCAGGGGCGCACCTACGAGACCTTGACCCTGTTCGCCCGGGTCAGCGACGCCGACGGCCTGGACGACCTGGACGCTCTGTACGTGATGAACGACGACGCGCAACTCTTCTGGAGGCTGACGCCCGAGGTGTGGGTGGTCGATCGATCCGACTCCGGCACCTGGATCGGGTCGACAGCGCTGGCGATGCCCTCCGACGAGCCACTGCCGGCGGGCGTCTATCGCGTGATCGTCCAGGACATCGCCGGTCAGACTGCGGAGGAGAGTTTCCGTGTCACCGGCAGCACCGGTCCCGAGGCCCGGTGGCACGCGGAGGCGATCGACGTCGCGATCGATGCGAACGAGCTGACCGTCACCGGTCCGTTCGCGTCGTACGAGGTCTGGCTGTACGGGAGCGCCGGAACTCGCGTGGCCGCGGCGGCGTTCGCCGAGCGCATCGATCTGGAGTCCGCGCTCCCGGAAGGCACGCTTGCCGACGAGTTGCTGCTGTACGTGTACGCCGAGCCGCCTGACGACGGCAGCGGCTACCTCAGCGGACCGTACGCCTGGAAACGCAACTGAAGCGTTGCCCGATTTCTCGACAGCGGTTTCTCGACAGCCATTTCTCGAACAGGATGCCGCCGAACAGAATCGAACTGTTGACACAGGGATTTTCAGTCCCTTGCTCTACCAACTGAGCTACAGCGGCTGTGAGGCGTGTTCTACCATCTGCACCGCTCGCGGACAATACCCGTGCGCCGCGCCGCCGGCAATGGCCATTCCGCTGACGCCGCCATTCCGACAGACTCATGCGCAGCCATGCCCGCCCACGTCTCCCACCTGCTGTTCGCCGAGGAAGCGGCGCGCCGTCTCGGTGCGGAAGGCGGCGAGTTGCTCTCCGCGGCCGGCAACGCGCTGCGCCTGGGTGCGCAGGGGCCGGACCTGTTCTTCCACGCCCTGCGCACCCGGCCGCACGGGTTCCGCTTCGGGCCGCTGATGCACCGGGCCCGCTTCGGCAGCCTGGTGGCCGCCTTCCTGCGACACGCCCCGCCGGGGGCTGAGACCGCCGCGTTCGCCGCGGGGATGGCCACCCACGCCGCCCTCGACCGCTCCTGGCACCCGTACGTGGTCTACCACGCCGGCTGGTTCGTGCCGGGGAATCCGGCAACGCGGCGCCTGCGCCGCTGCCACGCGTTCCTGGAACGCATCCTGGACGTCCTGTTGGCCGAACGGCTCCGCGGCGGAGTGCGAGCGGTCGACGTCTTCTCCGATGTCCGTCTGGGCGAGGAGCTCCCGTCCGCTCTGCGTGCCGGGCTGGTCGCCGCCATCGCCGAGGTGTACCCGCGCGCCCACGACCCGGCCACCGATCACGCGCGCGTCGGCAACGCCTATCGCGACGCCTTGCGGTTCTTCGCGATGACCGACCCCCGCAACCCCGGCTTCCGCCGGCGCGCGATGGAGATGGAACGGCACGAGCAGGGAGGCCGCCGGCGCCTGGCGATGTTCCATCCGGTAGGGATCGACCGCGCCGTCGACTGGGCCAACGAATCACACCGGCGCTGGTGCCACCCGTGCGATCGCGCCGACGAATCGACCGCCAGCGTCTTCGATCTGTTCGAGCAGGCGCTGCAGGAGGTCCAGCCCATGCTGCGTTCCGTGCTGGACGCCGGGCAGGAACGCGTCAACGGCGCCTGCGTGAGGCAGGCGGTGGGCGACCACGGCCTGAACCTGACCCGGGGCGGCGCGCGGTGTGCGCCGTCGATCAGCGACCCGCTGCCGGTCGCCGATCTCCTGGACGCGCAGTACCTGCACGATCAATAGCTTCGACGGTCGCCTGCGGCATCCCTCACGGGGGCTGCCTGGCAGCCGCTGACGAGTCAACCCGGCAGACGTCGAATGCGGTGACGTTGCGCGCGTCGCGGCTGAACTCGACGCCGATCAGGTGGATCGGCACGCCGAGATGGCGGTACTTGTCCGCGTACCCGCGTTGCCGAAGCTGCGCCAGAGCGGTCCCGGACGGCGCCATCTCCACCACCTTGAACTCGAAGAGGTGCACCTGCCCCGCGCAGCGCACCGCGAGGTCCGCCCGGCCGCGGCTGCTCGAATCCTCCACCGTCACGTCGAGGCCGGCCGCTGCAAGGTGAGAGTAGAATACGCTCGCGTAATATCCCTCATAGCGCGCGATGTCGTTTCGCGTATGCCATTCGTACGGGATGGCGGAGAACAACGCCCGGAACGTTTCTTCCAGGCCCGCGAAGTCGTTCGCCTCCAGCAATCGGCGCGTTCGGTACGCCGGCACCGTGCGCTGCGCTGGCGCCAAGGCCCGCAGCAGGCTCCGGTTCAGACTCTGGCGCACCTCCCGGTTCGGATAGCCAAGTCGATACAGGCGCTCGCCGCCCTGGTCTTCCACCTCGCGAATCGTCAGATAGCCGGTCTGAAACAGCAGCGCCTCGGGCGCCATGTCCCCCACGTCGAAGGTGCTCAGCAACTCGCTGTCCGCAATCAGGCCGTCCAGGTCCGGCGAGGACACGCCGCGGCTCACCATGGTGTCGATCAGAAAAGCCGGCGACCCGGTTTCGAACCAGTGGGCGGCGAACTCGCGGGTGCGCAGCAGCAAGAGGACGTCGAACGGGTTGTACACCCGCTCGTCGCCGCGCCAGCTATAGCCATTGTACCAGTCGCGAATGACACCGCGGTCCAGTCCCGGCAACTCGGGGGCGAACACCACGTCGAGGTCCGCCTCTGTGTAGCCGCAGATGGTCGAACAGCCGGGATCCAGCGTGAGGTCGGTGAGGTTGTTGAGCACCGAGAACAGGTTCACCTTGCTGAACCTGCTTATGCCCGTGAGCAACGCGAACCTCACGTGCGCGTCACTGTCCTTGATGGCGCCGTACAGCCCGCGCAGATAGTCGCGGTTGGTTCGCGCCGTTTCAGGCGTGTCCAGGACATCCAGAATAGGCTTGTCGTACTCGTCCACCAGGACCACCACGCGCCGACCGGCATGGTCGTGCAGCGTCTCGAGCAGATGGCTGAAGCGCGCGGGTGCGGTGTCGTAGCGGACGCCGACGCCGGCGCGCGCGCCGATGCGATCAAGCTGCGCCATCGTCTCCCTGTGCAGGTTCTCCGCGAGCGTGAAGTCACCGCTGCCGAAGCTCAGCCGCACGACCGGATGGCGCTCGGACCAGCGCCAGTGCCCGTGGATGGCAAGGCCGCGAAACAGCGGCTCGCTCCCCTCGAACAGCTCCTTGAGCGTGTCCACCAGCAAGCTCTTGCCGAACCGACGCGGACGCGACAGGAAGTAGTGCGTGCCCTCGCTCACCAGCTTCCAGACGTGGGCCGTCTTGTCCACGTAGTAGTAGCCGTCCTCCCGGATCGTGCGGAACGTCTGGATGCCGATGGGCAGCTTGCGCTTCATGGAATCGATCCCGACTCGCCACTGCCAGCATAGCACCGAGGCTCCCGGTCGCCCTTTGACCGTGCCGACGGCCGCGATTACCGTAGACCACGCCGTGACCACGCCGTCGTCCGCGCACGCCACGCCGGCTCCCGCCGCGACGCGCGCGCCGACGCCCGGCGAGCTTGCCCATCGAGCCAAGGACGAAGCGCGGGACGCCGGCTACGAGCGCGCCGCACACTTCCTGCTGCTGATGGACCCGGACGCCGCGGCGGCGGTGCTGCGCGCCCTTGATGCGCAGGAAGTGACCGGGATCTGCAGCGTGATCGCCCGCCTGGACACGGTGAGCCCGCGCGATGCGCGCCGCGTGGTGGAGGAGTACGGCATCCCCCCGTCCTCCGTCCGCTCCACGGCGACGGGGGGACGGGCGGCTGCGCGCCGGCTGCTCAGCGCCGCCTTCGACGCCGGGCAGGCCGGGCGGCTGCTGCATCGCATCGAGGGCCAGCCAGCATGACGGAAACCGGCCCGCCCCGGGTGGCGATCCGGGACGTGGGCGCCCACGACGGAGGCGCCGTGGAGGTGGCCGGCTGGCTGTACAACGCGCGCTCCAAGGGGCGAATCCTGTTCCTGCAGCTCCGCGACGGCACCGGGCGCATGCAGGCCACCGCCATCGACGGCGAGACGGAGCCCGACTCCTTCGCCCGCGCCGCCCGGCTCCCCCTGGAGTCCAGTGTGATCGCGCGCGGCACGGTGCGGGCCGAGCCGCGCGCCCCCGGCGGCCACGAGCTGCAGCTCCACGCGCTGCAGGTCCTGCAGTCGCCAACGGCCGATTACCCGATCGCGAAGAAGGCGCACGGCGTCGATTTCCTGCTGGCGCACCGCCACCTGTGGCTGCGCTCGCGCCGGCAGGAGGCGCTGATGCGGCTGCGCAGCGAGTTGCGCATCGCCATGCACGACTTCTTCCAGCGGCGGGACTTCGTGCTGGTGGATACGCCGATCCTCACCGGCGCCGTCGGTGAGAACGCGTCGTCGCTGTTCACCCTGCCCTACTACGACCTGGGCGAGGCTCACTTGGCGCAGACCGGCCAGCTCTACCTGGAGGCCGCCTGCCAGTCGCTCGGCAAGGTGTACAACTTCGGCCCGACGTTCCGCGCGGAGAAGTCCAAGACCCGCCGCCATCTCAGCGAGTTCTGGATGCTGGAGGCCGAGGTCGCCTTCGCGGACAGCGACGCGAACATGCAACTCCAGGAGGACCTGGTGCTCACCGTGGTAGAGCAGGTCCTGACCCGTTGCGAAGGCGAGCTCGCCACGCTGGAGCGGGACACCGCGCCGCTCGCCCGCCTGGCACCGCCGTTTCCGCGCATCGACTACGCGGAGGCCGTGCGCATCGCGCAGGCCGCTGGCGCGGACATGCAGCTCGGCCAGGACCTGGGCGCGGACGAGGAGACGGCGGTCAGCCTGAGCTTCGACCGCCCCGTGTTCGTCACCGACTATCCGCGCGCGGCCAAGGCATTCTACATGAAGGGCCACCCCACGGACCCGGACCGGGTGCGCTGCTCGGACCTGCTGGCGCCGGAAGGCTATGGCGAGATCGCCGGCGGATCGCAGCGGGAGGACGACCTGGACGCGCTGGTCGCCGCCATCAGGACGCACGGACTGCCCCTCGACGCCTACGAGTGGTACCTGGACCTGCGCCGCTTCGGCTCGGTCCCGCACTCCGGGTTCGGCATCGGCCTGGAGCGCACCCTCGCCTGGATCGCCGGCATCCCCCACGTGCGCGAGGCGATCGCGTTTCCCCGCACACTGCAACGGCTGTACCCTTAGCACAGGCGCGCTGCATGAGCTACTCGCGGGGCACCGCCTACCTGCTGTGGGCGCTGTGCCTGTTCGGGGTTTCCGGGATCCACCGCTTCTACCTGGGACGGATCGGCACCGGCATCCTGTGGCTGTGCACCTGGGGGCTGTTCGGGATCGGCAACATCATCGACCTGTTCACCATCCCCACCATGGTCGACGCGGAGACCGCCCGGCGGCTGCCGGGACCGGCTCCGGGCCGCCTGCCCGACATCGCGGAGACGGCAAGCGCCGTGGAGTCGATCGAGACGGTGATCCTGCGCGCGGCCAAGGCGCACGGCGGGGTCGTGACGCCGACGGAGATCGCGGTGGGCGGCGACTACAGCCTCGATGACGCCAAGGCCTGCCTCGACGACCTGGTCTCCCGCGGGCACGCGGAGATGCGGGTGCGCAGGAGCGGCGGCATGGTCTACGTGTTCCCGGACCTTCTCACCCCGGAGGCGGAGGACCTGGTCGAGCCGCTCACCTGAGCCGCGCGGGTTTGACACCACGGCCGGCGCCTGAGCACATTTCGTCATGCCAACGTCCGCCATACGAACGTCAGCCTTGACGGCCAACGAGCTCCGCGACCTCTACCTGTCCTACTTCGAGTCCAAGGGCCACGCGCTCATTCCCAACCATTCGCTGGTCCCCGAGAACGACCCGACGGCGCTGTTCGTGATGGCCGGCGTGCACCCGCTGGTCCCCTACGTGCTGGGCGCCCCGCACCCCTCCGGGCGGCGGCTCGTCAACGTGCAGAAGTGCATCCGCACGATCGACATCGATCTGGTCGGAGACCTGTCGCACCTGACGCTGATCGAGATGCTCGGCAACTGGTCGCTCGGCGACTACTTCAAGCAGGGCGCGATCGAGTTGAGCCACGAGTTCCTGACCGACAGCCGCTGGCTGGGCTTTCCGGTCGAGCACCTGCACGTGACCTGCTTCGCCGGCAACGAGATGGTGCCCCGCGACGACGAGGCGGCCGGCGCCTGGCGCTCGCTCGGCATCCCCGAGGATCACATCCACTTCCTCGGGGAGGACAACTGGTGGGGACCGGCGGGGCAGACCGGCCCCTGCGGGCCGACGACGGAGATGTACATCGACCTGTACCCCGACGCTGGCGACGACGGTCGCACGCCGGGCAACGGCGACCGTCACCTGGAGATCTGGAACGACGTGTTCATGCAGTACGACAAGACAAGCGAGGGGCGCTTCGTCCCGCTGCAGCAGCAATGCGTGGACACCGGCATGGGCGTGGAGCGAACCGCCGCCGTGCTGCAGGGCGCGGCCAGCGTCTACGACATCGACGTCATGGCGCCGATCGTCGCCACCGCCGCAGGGCAGGCCGCCGTCGCATACGGAGAGGATGCCGAGCGCGACCGGTCGATCCGCATCGCGGTCGATCACGTCCGCGCCGCCGTGTTCATGCTCGGTGACGAGGCCGCCATCACCCCCTCCAACCTGGGCCAGGGCTACGTGCTGCGCAGGATCATCCGCCGGGCGATCCGCCACGGACGCAAGCTGGACATCCCCGGCGAGATGCTGCGCGCCACCGCGGAGAGCGTCATCGACAACTACGGCGACGCCTATCCGCGGCTTGCCGAGCAGGGCGGCACGATCCTGAGCGAGCTGTCCCAGGAGGAACGGCGCTTCTCCGCCACTCTGGCCAAAGGCGAGGCGGAGTTGCAGAAGATGCTGCCACGTCTGCTCGCACGCGACGACAAGGTGATCCCGGGAGATGTCGCGTTCCGCCTCTACGACACCTACGGATTCCCCCTGGAGATCACCGTGGAGCTCGCAGAGGAGCATGGCCTGATGGTGGACGGCGCCGGGTTCGACCGGCGGTACGCCGAGCACCAGAAGCGGTCCAAGGCCGGCGCCGACAAGACCTTCAAGGGAGGGCTGGCCGACGCCAGCGAGACCGTGCAGCGCCTGCACACCGCCACGCACCTGCTGCATCAGGCACTGCGTGACGAGCTGGGAGAGCACGTGCAGCAAAAGGGCAGCAACATCACCGCCGAGCGGCTGCGATTCGACTTCTCGCACGGCGCGCCGATGTCCCAGGAGGAGGTCGCGCGCGTTCAGGCCACCGTCAACGACCGCATCGCCGAGGACCTGCCGATCAGCATGCAGGTGATGAAACTGCAGGACGCTCTGGACGGCGGCGCCATCGCCCTGTTCGGCGAGAAGTACCAGGAGGACGTGAAGGTCTACTCGATCGGCGACTACTCTCAGGAGGTGTGCGGCGGGCCGCACGCGAGCCGTACCGGCGAGCTCGGCGCGTTCCGGATCGTCAAGGAGCAGTCGTCATCGGGCGGCGTGCGGCGCATCCGCGCGGTGTTGGAGCCCGCCTCCCAGGTCTAGTAGTACCCCATCAAACTGATGTCGACGGGTGACACAGGTCGCTACACGGGCTTCAAGCGCGCTGGAACAGCGCGCACAAGGCCGAGTTCCCGTAGCACGCACCCGCAAACTACAGTTTGATGGGGTACTAGACGACCCGGCCCTTGGTGGAGCGCGGCTCCCGTCCAGGAGCCGTCCGGAATGCCTGGCCCAGGGCGCGGCCCAGCGCCTTGCAGAGCGCTTCGGCCATGTGGTGGGAGTTGTCGCCGTACCTGGCCCCGGCATGGACGTTGATGCGCGCCCGCCCGGCCAGGGCCGTGAAGAACTCGCGCAGCAGCCAGACATCGAAGTCACCCGCTCGTTCCTGAGGAAACGCCGCGTCGAACCGGCAGTGGGAGCGGCCGCCGGCATCGACGGTCACCTCCGCCAGGGCATCGTCCATCGGCACCACCGCGTGCCCGAAGCGGGTGAGCGGCGTGCCCTGATCCATCGCCTGGAACAGGCATTCGCCCAGCACGATGCCCACATCCTCCACGACGTGGTGGGCATCCACCTCCAGGTCTCCGGACGCCGTGATCTGCAGGCCCAGGCCGCCGTGAAACCCCATCGCGTGCAGCATGTGATCGAAGAACGGCACCCCGGTGGACACCTCGACCACCGGGACGCTCCCCGCATCCGTGGGGTCCAGGTCCAGGCGCACCGCCACCTCCGTCTCCCTGGTGCTGCGTTCGCAGGAGTACTGCCGGGCGGCCATCGGATCAGCGCGCGGCCAGCCGGCTCACCAGCCGGTCGACCGCGCGAAACCGCAACTTATAGTAGGCGGGGTTGGCGATCAAGTAGACCGCCGTCGGCTCCATCCGCTCGATGACCTCCAGCCCCTGGGCCGCCAGCGTGGCCCCGGTCTCGACGATGTCGACGATGCAGGGAGCCAACCCCAGGACGGGCGCCAACTCCACCGACCCGGTCAGCCGGATGATCTGCGTGGGTACCCCCCGGCGGCTGAAGTACCCGCGGGCGAACCGCGGATACGAGGTGGCGATCGTCAACTCGCTGCCGTCGGCGAGGATCCGCTCCAGCGTGCTGCCGCGCGCGGCGGCCAGGCAGAACATGCCGCCACGAAAGTCGAAGCGGTGCAGGCGCAGGAAACGGCCGTCCGCCTCGCCGATCACGTCGCTGCCGCAGATCCCCAAGCCGGCGATCCCGTGATCGACGTAGATGGGCAGGTCATGGTTGCGCACCAGCATCGCCCGCATTCGTCCGCTCTTGTCCTCGGCCATCAGCTCGCGCGGGCCGAACGCCAGCTCGTGGCCCACCGCCTTGAAACGTTCCAGAATCGCCGCCAGCAGCCGGTCGGTCTTCGGCAGGGCGATGCTCAGCGCGGGCTCGCCATTGGCGTCCGGCATGGCCCTACTGGATCGCGGAGCGTCCACGCGCGCGCAACGCCTCGGCCCGCCGGTAGGTGGCCGTGAACGGGCTGCCGCTCAGGTCCACGGGCTCCTCGGCCGTGACCTCGACGCGGCGCGCGTGCCGCTCCACGCGTCCGAGCAGCAGCGCAAACCCGGTCGATGGACACTCGCCCCCGAATCGCCCGAGCAGACCGTCGTAGCGGCCACCGACGGCGACCGGGCCGCCCGCGCCGACGACGTAGGCCGACATGACGATCCCGGAGTAGTAGGACTGGGCGCCCAGCTCCGAAAGATCCAGTCGGACGGGGGGCAGATCCAGCGTGCCGAGCGCATCGGCCACCGCCACCAGGTGGGCGACCGCCTTGCGTGCGGCGTCCGGCAGGAGGTCTCCGAGCTCGGCGACCCGTTCCTCGAGCTCCCGGACGTCGCCGATCATCGCGAACAGCTCCGCGAGCGCGTCCGCATGTGCCACGCCGGCCGCGGACGAACGCTTCCGTACCGCGGCCCACTCCCGGTCGCGGATCGCTCCGCGAAGCTCGACGAGATCGTCTTCAGGCACCTGTGCGTAGCAGCCGTCGAACACGGCGCGCGATCCGACATGCAACGCCACGCCGCGGACGCCGGCGTGCTCCAACGCACGCAGGCACAGCGCGATGATCTCGGTGTCGGCGTCCACCCCGGAGCGGCCGATCAGCTCGGCGCCCACCTGATACGACTCGTTGTGGGAGATGCTCTCGGCATCCTCGTGCCGGACGACGGAATCCGCGTAGCACAGCCGCAGCGGCAACTCGGCGCGGGGCACGGTGCGTGCCGCCAGTCGGGCCGCGAACAGCGTGACGTCGGAGCGGACCAGCAACAACTCCCCGTCGCGATCGATCAGCCGGTATACCCGCTCCAGCATCTCGGGGTCGAGCACGGGCCGGAACGCTTCGAAATAGTCGAACACCGGCGTCTCCACGAGCCGGTATCCCCACAGGGCGAACAGATCGAGCAGCCCCTCGCGCAGCCGGCGGCGGGCGGTGGCCCGTCCGAATGGCAGTCCGCCGCCCGCGCGCGGCGCCTGCAGGTAGGCGCTCATGCCATCGGCGTGGGAACGGAGCTGGCGTGGAGCCCGATTCTCACCAGTGGTCGTAGGAGACGATCTGCTGGAGCGGTTTGCGAGGCTGCCGCGGCGTCTCTTCCGCCGCGTAGCCCAGCACCAGCAACAGCACCACCCGCATGCGATGCGGCACGCTCAGCAGGTCCTTGACCTCCTGCTCGTCGAACGTCGTGATGAAACAGCTCTGCAGGCCTTCTTCCTCTGCCTGAAGCGCCATGAACGTGGCGGCTACCGCCAGATCGATCGGGTGCGAGTACTGCCCGTTGGGCATCATGTAGTCGATGTTCGTCGTGCACGCGGCGATCACCACGGGGGCCGTGCCCACGTTCTGCTCACGGAACGCCGCCGCCGCGACCTTGTCGCGGAGGTCGGGCTTGCGTATGACGATGAAGCGCCACTCCTGCCGGTTCTTCGCCGAAGGCGCCCGACGCCCCGCTTCGATGATCTGGTCGAGCTTGGCGGTGGCGACAACCCGCCCGTCGAAGCGCAGACAGCTACGCCGTTCCGCGATCACCGGCAGCAGCGCCATATCGATACACCATAGCCGCCGCCATCCGGATTGGCAAATCCGTTCTCATCCGATGCTTGCGCCGGGCCTGGACGCCGGTGCGGCACGCTTGCCAGGCCGCCTAACCTCTCACCTGCGCGATCCAGCCGTCCATCTCGTTGGTGGTCCGCAGCTTTCCAAGCATCAGGTCGGCTTCCGGACGAGATCCTATCGGGCCGATCCGCACCCGGTGCATGGTGACGCCGTCGGAGTCGTGGGCGGTGATGCGTCCGGCATAACCCAGGTCGGCCAACAGGTTGTGCAGGTCGTCGGCTCGTGATCGGGAGGAAAACGAGCCGACCTGAATCCAGTATTGGAAGTCGCCGGTTGCCCGCGGCGCGGGTGCGGCGGGAGGCGCTGCCGGGACGGGGGCTCGAGAGACGGACGCCGGCGACTGCGTCACCGTTGCCGGGGTCACCACGGCGGGAGTCGGCGCAGTCTGCGAGGTCTGCGGCGTTGAAGCCGGGCCTGTCATCGGTGACTCGCTCGATGCCTGCGACTGGACGTCGCCCACCACCAGCGTTACCTGCCGGGGGGACTCCGTCGTCTCCTGCAGTCCCGGGGTCTCCTGGTCGCTTCGTACGTACTCGAACGGATCGAACGCGGACTCGTCGGGTTCGGTCACCGCGACTTCGGTCGCCTCCGCGCCGCGCGGCCGGAGGAAGTAGAGTCCCCCAGCCAGCACGATGATGACCAGAAGGCTGACAGCCACGACCGCCCAGAGAATCCGTTGTGTATCAGCCGCTTGCCTGTTCATGCGTTGCCTCCATCGTCGCCGACGCTAGAGGATGAACTCGATCTGGCGCCGGAGTATCCCTCGCGTCGCCCCGTTGTAGATGGTGCGACGCGAGACACTACGTGTATCGACGCCCCCCACGGGACGCTTGAGCCGCCGGCCGCGCTGGGCCCACATGGCCCCGAACACGGTGGCCCTCGGTTTCCGGTCGACCACCAGCGCGCGGTACAGGCGGAGCAGCACCGGAGCGTGCACCCACAGCACGAGATCGCAGAGCGCGTCGAGCCTCATGGGATTCAACAGTGCCGCGTCGATGGCGGTTCGGCTCGGATCGGCCTCCACCAGGGTCTTCACGCTGCGCACCATCACGGGATGGACGATCACGTCCAGGCGGCGCCTGGCATCCGCGTTGGCGAACACCAGCGGCCCCAGGCGCCGGCGATCGATCCGTCCCTCGGAATCCAGGACGCCCCGGCCAAACACGTCGACGATGCGGTCGCGTTCCGTGACCAGCGCCCGGTGTCCCAACCGGTCGACGTCGATCACGCGCCAGCCGGCATCCGCAAGCAAGCCCGCGACGGAACTCTTGCCGGAGCCGAGCTTGCCGGCGACTCCTACCACCATCGGGAACGACCGGCCGGTCAGCGGTCGCGGGTCGCCGCGCTCGCGGAGGGCTCCGCCGGAAGCTTCGCACTGTCGGGAAACGCACGGCCGGTGAACAGGCGAAACTGCTCGTACGCCTGCTCGGCCAGCATCCGGCCGCCGTCGATGACCGCGCATCCCGCCTCACGAGCTCGCCCGAGTATCGGCGTCAGCCCCTCGCCGTAGACCAAGTCATAGACCAGCTCATGTCCACGAAATGAGTACGCCGCCAGCGGATCGCCGGGATTGTCGGGCAGCCCCACGCTCGTGGTCTGGACGATCAACTCGCTGTGCCCGGACACCCGCGCCAGCCCCGCGGCATCCAGAGCGCCTGCCGTCCCGCCGCAGTCTCGCGCCAGGGACTGCGCGCGCTGCTCGGTCCGGTTGAGAATCAACACCTCGGTACCGAGCGAACGCAGCGCGAACGCGACTGCCCGTGCCGCCCCGCCGGCGCCGATCACGGTCGCGCGACGGGGAACGATCGACCGTTCGCGGAGCGGCGCCAGGAAGCCGTGGACGTCGGTGTTATCGCCGCGCCACCCCGTGCGGGTTCGCACCAGCGTGTTGCACGCGCCCACCCGCCGCACCATCGGCGCGGCGTCCGACACGCGGGCGGCATCGCCCTTGTGCGGAATGGTCACCGAACAGCCGTCAAGCGGCAGGAGCCGCGCCAGGCGCTCCAGCTCCGACAGATCGTCCAGCTCGATCGGCACGTAGACGGCGTCGATCCCCGACGCGGCGAGCGCCGGGTTGTGGATGTGCGGCGAACGCGAATGTGACAGCGGCGTGCCGATCACTCCCAGGATGCGCGTGCCCGCATGGATGGAGGGAAACCGGTAGAGCTCGATCATGGTCTCCGGGTCGAGGTGGCCGGGAGCCGCGGAGCGTCCTGCACGCGAACAGAACGTGAGGAAGTTGCCCAGGTGGGCCGCCAGAATCCGGGTAGGGAGCCCGAACCGTCCCATGCCCAGCAGGATACGTTCAGGAGTGTCCGGGGACGGTGCTCCCAACCGCCGGGCGCACTCGAACAGGTCCACCATCTCGCTGCCCGTGCGCGGCGTCACGGCCGCCTTGGCGATCTCTCTCCCCGTGCGGGGAAGGTCGCGCATCACCCGTTCGATCCGGTCCGGAACGCCGGTGGTGTCGTGCAGCGACCGGATCACCCTGGTGCCGGCCGGTACCAGCTCATCGAACGAGCGGTCCACATCGGACTCCAGGTCAACGTAACGGTACGCGCCGGCGGCGGCACCGATCAGGCGGCGGCGTGATCGTTCGTCCGCGGGGAACCTGCCGCCTTCGACGGTTCGCCGGATGGTGAGGATGGCCGGCATCCCGACCATGTCCGGGAACCGGGAGAGCCGGGCCAACTCCCCGTCGTCCAGGAAGTCGGCCCGCAACTCGACAAGGTCGATGCGCGCCGCGTTGGCGCGCGCCAATTCGGCCGCGCGCGCCAACGTGGGCTCTGTCAGTGCCAGGCAGAGCCTGGCAACCCCTCCGTGGCTCAGATGGCCGGGATGATCAACTGCCAGCCCGGGTAGATCAGGTCGGGGTTCTGGATCAGGTCACGGTTGCGCCGCCAGATCCTCGGCCACAGGAAAGGATCGCCGTACCACTGCGGGTACTCCGCGATGCGCCACAGGCTCTCGCGCCGGTCCGGTATCAACCGCACGGTATGGATGCCGAGCACCACGTAGAACTTGTAGCGCTCCAGGTAGCGTCGCGCGTCCTCGAAGAGGCTGATGGCCTGTCCGTACTTCTCGTCGTCGAACTCGACCACCCCTTCCATCCAGAGCCCCTGCGCCGTTTGCAGGTCGTTCTGGCCCTCGCGACCGATTCCGTCGAGGAGCGCGTCGCGTTGCGCGCCGCCGGCGCGGAGCTGGTCCAGCACCCCCTGGCCGTTCCACGGCTGCGGCCTGATCACGTCGCCAGTTTCGGTGATCACGTGCAGCTCCGACGCTTCCTCGATCTCCTCCATCACCGCCTTCATCAGCGCGGCGGCCCGGTCCCTCAGGTCCATGTAGGCGTCGTCGGCCACCGCCATCAGCCTGCGGCACACCTCTACCGCGGCGCCGAACGCCTCTTCCGCGTCGGCCAGCCGGTAGCTCTGCATGGCTTCAAGACCAACCAGGTAGAGCGCGTTGAGCTGATCGTACAGCGACTGCAACTCCGCAAGCCTGGATGCGGTCCAGGTGCTCGTGTCCAGGTTCTGGGCCGCCGCAAGGCAGCGCTCAGTCTCCGCCCGTGCGCCGTACAACAGCTCGAGCCGATCGAGCAGCGAATCGCGCAACGCGAGCATGTCGTCCGCGGTCGCCAGCGCCAGCTCGTACGCGCCGAACAGGTCGCCCGCTGCGAAAAGCTCTTCGACGCGCTGCACGGCGTCGACCATCTCCTGGAAGGAAACCGGCACCCAGAGATCCGCCTGAATCTCCCGCAACTCCTCGAGGCGTTGCGCCAGCAGCTTGCGAAGCCGCTCCGCGGTCAGCCGCACCGCGTTCTCGAACGCTGCCGTCGCCCGCGCTTCGGCCACCGCCAGCGCCACGTGCGATCCGACCGGATCGGACGCGCGAATGCGTTCGGCAAGGGCCAGGGCGTCGCGGGCCGCGTTCAGGTTCTGCGGGTCGTAGAAGTCGGCGTCGACCTCTTCGGCACGCGCGATGAGCACGCGCACCCGATCGAAGTCGGCGTCGGTCGGACCCGTGATGACCGACGGTCCCGCCGCGCCCGCAGGCGCCGGTTGCGCCGCCACCGCGGGCACCGACCAGTCCATCGCCGGATGCGGTGGCGCCATCGGCGGCTCGACTCCAGCGCGGTCACGCACCGCGTCCGCTCCGTCGGCGCCCAAGGGTGCTGCCGGTTCGGCCAGCGCGGCCATCAGCGACGCTGCCGGCGCCTCCGGATGCGCCGGTCGAGGCGGCTCCATCTGCGCGCCGAGCTGCGGTGATTCGCCGGTGCCGGCCCCAAGCGGAACACCGATCCCGCCGGGCACGCTCGCGGCGACGGCGCCCATCGCCGGATGCCCCGGGCGCACCGGCGCTACGGACGCTGTCTGCATCGCCGTCCCGTCGGCTCCCACGCCCACCGGCACTCCGATCTCGCCCGGCACACCGACCGCCCCCGCGACCATCACGGGATGACCCGGACGCGCCGGCGCTACGGACGCTGCCTGCATCGCCGTCCCGTCGGCTCCCACGCCCACCGGCACTCCGATCTCGCCCGGCACACCGACCGCCCCCGCGACCATCACGGGATGACCCGGACGCGCCGGCGCTACGGACGCTGCCTGCATCGCCGTCCCGTCGGCTCCGACACCGGCCGGCACTCCGATCTCGCCCGGTACGCCGATCGACCCCGCGACCATCACGGGTTGATCCGGCGCCATCGGCACCGCGTACGCTGCCTGCATCGCCGTCCCGTCGGCTCCGACACCGGTCGGCACTCCGATCTCGCCCGGTACGCCGATCGACCCCGCGACCATCACGGGTTGATCCGGCGCCATCGGCACCGCGTACGCTGCCTGCATCGCCGTCCCGTCGGCTCCGACACCGGTCGGCACTCCGATCTCGCCCGGTACGCCGATCATCCCCGCGACCATCACGGGATGACCCGGCGCCATCGGCTCCATCTCCGTGCCCTGATCAGGCGTCCCATCGGCCCCAACGCCCATCGGCGTCCCAGGTACCGCGGGCTCGCCCGCAGGCACCATCGCCAGCGTCACCGGATGCGCCGGTGCCATCGGCTCCATCTCCGTGCCCTGGTCAGGCGTCCCGTCAGCTCCAACGCCCATCGGCGTCCCAGGTACCGCGGGCTCGCCCGCAGGCACCATCGCCA
>JAPPNY010000134.1:0-246 GCA_028818385.1 Spirochaetaceae bacterium | reverse complement strand
GCGTCACCGGATGCGCCGGTGCCATCGGCTCCATCTCCGTGCCCTGATCAGGCGTCCCGTCGGCTCCAACGCCCATCGGCGTTCCCGGTACCGCGGGCTCTCCCGACGGCACGACCGCCAGCGTCACCGGGTGCGCCGGCGCCATCGGCTCCATCTCCGTGCCCTGATCAGGCGTCCCGTCGGCCCCGACACCCATCGGCGTTCCCGGTACCGCGGGCTCTCCCGACGGCACGACCGCCAGCGTCA
>JAPPNY010000006.1 GCA_028818385.1 Spirochaetaceae bacterium | reverse complement strand
GGCGTTCGGAATGACACGAAGGGCATTCCGAATGTCAGGAAGTGCCCGGTGGCCCCGGCTGCGGGCAGCCTGGGAGACACACCCCCCGCCCGTGCCCCCCAGCCCCCCCCCGGGGGCCCCCGCGGACCCCACCCCCCCGGGTTTACCCCCGCCGCCCAACCGCCGGCCCCCTACCCCCTGCTCGGGGGGGGGCGCGGGCGGGCGCCCGCCGCTCAGCGCGGGCGAGCGCTCCGGTTCCACGGCGACCACCTGCACGTGCGGCAGGCGCTGCTTGAGCACCTCGCCGACCCCGGTGAGGGTGCCGCCCGTGCCCACGCCGACGACGAAGGCGTCCAGGCTGCCGCCGCAGTCGGCCAGGATCTCCTCGACCGTCGTGCGGCGGTGCGCCTCCGGGTTGGCCGGGTTGCGGAACTGCTCCGGCATGAAGCAGTTGGGGTTCTCGGCGACGATCGCGGCGGCGCGGTCGATGGCCCCCTTCATCAGCTCGCGCGCCGGGGTCAGCACGACCTCCGCTCCCAGGTGGCGCAGCAGGGCGCGGCGCTCCTCGGACGCGTCGTCCGGCATCACCAGGATGATGCGGTAGCCGCGCGCCGCAGCCACCAGCGCCAGGCCGATGCCGGTGTTGCCGCTGGTCGGTTCGACGATGGTCGAGTCCGGACCGAGCTGACCAGCCTGCTCGGCCGCCTGCACCATGGCCAGCGCGATCCGGTCCTTGACGCTGCCGGCCGGGTTGCGCACCTCGATCTTGGCCACCACCTCGGCCGAACCGGGGGCCGGCAGCCGGCGCAGGCGCACCATCGGCGTGCCGCCGATCAGGCCGAGCACCGAGTCGTGGATCATCGCCGCGCCTCTCCGCCTTACCCGGAGTGCTCGGTGCCCTCGCGGTAGCGGGCGATCTGGGCGTTGAGCTGGTCGATCTCACCCTGCAGCCGCTCCAGGGACAGTTGCAGCGGGTCGGGCAGCGCGGTGTGCTCCAGGTTGGCTCCCTCCTCCACGCGCACCCCGCCCCGGCGGGAGATGCGGCCGGGCACGCCCACCACGGTGGCGTCCGGCGGGACGTCGCGCACCACCACCGCGTTGGCGCCGACGGTGACGTTGGCGCCGATGGTGGTGTTGCCCAGGATCTTGGCGCCGGCGCCGACCACGACGTTGTCTCCCAGGGTCGGGTGGCGCTTGCCCTGCCGGCTGCCGGTGCCGCCCAGGGTCACCCCCTGGAACAGCGTCACGTCGCGGCCGATGACGGAGGTCTCGCCGATGACCACCCCCATGCCGTGGTCGATGAACAGGCCGGGCCCGATGTCAGCCCCCGGATGGATCTCGATGCCGGTGAGCAGGCGCGCGACGGCGGCCAACGCTCGCGGCACGATCGGCAGGTGCAGCCGCCACAGTGGGTGGGCGACGCGGTGCACGACCAGCGCATGGAATCCGGCGTAGGTGAGGATGATCGACAGGCTGCTGGTCGCCGCCGGATCACGCTCGCGCGCGGCGCGGATCTCGTCGGCGAACACCAGCCGGACGGCCACTAGGCAGGCGGCCAGCGCCGCGACGACGATGGCGGCGGTCAGCACTGCATCAGCACTCGGAGTGGCCGCAGTTGCCGCAGGTCTGGCAGCCCTCGGCGTGCACGAGGGTCGCCTCGCCGCACTCCGGACAGAGATCGGCGGCCGGCTGTCGGTCCGTCACGGGCTGATCCTCGCCGCCCGTGCTGGCCGGATCCTCCACCTCGGGCGCACGGTAATGTTCGGCCAGCACCTGCGCCACCGCGTCGGGCAGGGAACGGACCCTGCGGCTGCCGTAACCGGTCGACCGCGAGCCGCCGATGCCCCGCAACTGGTCGACGATCTGCGCCACCCGTTCCTTGGGGGAGAGCGCCGACACCATGCGCAGCAGCACGGACATCAGCCGCCCCATCGCCTCCGCCATCGCCTTCAGCTCGCTGCCGCCGCCGCCGATCTCGACGAACACCTCCAGCGGGTTGCCGTCCTCGTCGTCGTTCATGGTGATGTGCGCGGTGCCGACCGGGGTGCGACTGCTGACGGTGGCGCCGAAGCGCTTCTGTGGCAGCGGTCTCACCTGGGCGCCGTTGCCGGTGGAGGCCGCGGGCGCCGCCTGTCCGGCCTCGCCGGCCGGGTTCTCCAGGTTGAGCACCTGCTCGTCGCGCGAGCGGTCGCGGTAGATGGTGCCCCCCTTGCAGCCCAGGTCGTACATCAGCTCGTACAGCTCGCGCGTCTGCGCCACGGTGTAGTCGGCCGGCACGTTGCAGGTCTTGGAGATGGAGGAGTCCACCCACCGCTGAATGGTGGCCATGACGCGCACGTGCTGCTCCGGGGTCAGGTCCATCGCCGTGACGAAGTGGTCGGGCAACGGCTGCCCGGGATGATCGCGCTCCCAGTCGGCCGCCACCGCGGCGCGTTCCTCGTGGATGCCCAGCCGGCCCTTGCGGAAGTAGCTCCACGAGAAGTACGGCTCGATGCCGGTGCTGGTGTCGACCATGGTGCCGGTCGTGCCGGTCGGCGCCTGCGTGAGCAGCGTGACGTTGCGAGCGCCGCAGGTACGGATGGCGGCGCGCACCTCCTCAGGCATCCCTCGCATGAAGCCCGAGTCCAGGTACCCGTCCGCTTCGAAGGCCGGGAAGCCGCCCTTCTCGGCGGCCAGCTCGGCGGTGGCGTGGTACGCCTCGACGGCGATGGTGCGGTAGAGCCGGTCCAGGAAGGACAGGCTCTCGTCGCTGCCGTAGCGCAGGCCGAGCCGGATCAGCAGCTCCGCCAGGCCCATCGTGCCCAGCCCGATGCGCCGCTCGCGGCGCTGTCGCTCCTCGTTCTCCCGGAAGAAGTACGGGGTCGCGTCGACCACGTCGTCCAGGAAGCGCACCGCGTAGCGCACGGCGGTCGCCAGCTCGTCCCAGGCCACCCCTTCTTCGCCGACCCCGCCGTCGCGCGCGAAGCGGCCCAGGTTGATCGCCCCCAGGTTGCAGACCGACCACTCCGGCAGCGGCTGCTCCCCGCACGGGTTGGTGCAGACCAGCGGCGCGTAGTAGCCGGAGTTGCTCATCGCGTTGGCCCGGTCCCTGAACCACAGCCCCGGTTCCGCGCTGGCCCACGCTGATTCGATCAGCGTCTCCCAGACCTGCCGTGCGCGAACCGTGCGATGAACGATGGTGCGCTTGCCGCGCGCCTTCCAGGCGTCGAGGTCGCCGTTCCACAGCTCCTCGTAGTCGGGGTCGTCGATGTCCGGGAAGGCGAGCTGCCACTCCCCGTCCGCGCGCACCGCCTCCATGAACGCGTCGGTGACGCCGACGCTGATGTTGGCGTTGGTGATCTTGCCCATCTCCCGCTTGGCGCCGATGAACTCCAGGACGTCGGGGTGCCAGACGTCGCAGATCAGCATCAGCGCGCCGCGGCGGCTGCCGCCCTGCTCGATCAGTCCGGTGACGAAGCTGTACAGCGCGCCCCAGGAGACCGCCCCGCTGGAGCGGCCGTTGACGCCGCGCACGTAGGCGTGGCGCGGGCGCAGGCTGGAGATGTTGATGCCCACGCCGCCGCCGCGGGACATGATCTCCATCATCTGCGACAGCGTGTCGACGATGCCGTGGCGGGAATCGCGCGGCGACGGGACGACGTAGCAGTTGTAGAAGGTGAGCTGCTGGTCGGTGCCCGCCGCGGTGAGGATGCGGCCCCCGGGCACGAAGCGCCAGTCGGACAGCAGCCAGCGGAAGCGCTGCTCCCAGGCCGCGCGCTGCGCGTCCGGCTCGACGGCGGCGATGCCGCGCGCCACGCGCGCCACCATCTGCTGGGGCGACGTCTCCAGCGGCTTGTCCACGGCATCCAGCGAGCACGTCAACTCGGTGCCGTCGCGCAGGCGGACCGCCACGTCGTCGTCGGTCACCGTGCGCACCGTGCCCACCTCGCGCTGGCCGGTGGCGGTGTCGGTGCAGACCACCACCAAGTCGCCGGCGGCCAGCGTCGCCTTGCTCGCGTCCTTCAGCGCGTAGCGGTCCAGGAAGATCTTCTCGCCCAGATCGTTGAGTTCCCGGCCCGCGGTGGGGGTGAGCGGCGGCTGTCCGCCGCCGTGGTCGTCAGCCATGTCCTCGGTTCTCTACTGCACGGAGGCCGGTTCCTCGTACGGCTCCTCCGTCCGGTTCCTCCGTACGGCCCTCCAGCCGGTCGATCTCGTTCCGGAACGCTCCGGTATCGGTGAAGCGTCCGTAGACGGACGCGAAGCGGACGTAGGCGACCTCGTCCAGATGCCGGAGCTGCTCGGCGATCAGTTCGCCGATCGTCCGCGAGCTGACCTCCGGGCCCGATGCGCGCAGCCGCGTCTCCAGGTCGTCGACGACACGGGTCAGCCGGGCCGCGGACACCGGCCGCTTGGCGCACGCCTTCTGCAACCCGGCCATCACCTTGCCGCGCTCGAACGCCTCGCGGCTGCCGTTCGCCTTGACCACCGTCGGCGCGCTCCGTTCCACGTGCTCGTAGGTGGTGAAGCGGTGCGCGCATGCGCGACAGCTCCGCCGCCGCCGGATCGCGCGTCCGCCGTCGAGCGGTCGCGACTCGATGACGCGGCTGTCATGCGAGTCACACACCGGGCAGCGCATACGGAGCCTCCTTTCCTCCTTCGGGCCACATATAGTGGTATCGGCCACAATGGAGCGCTACATGAGGCGGTGTCAACACCCGTCTGTCACATCGTTAAGATGCCGCCGTGATACATCTGGCAACCATGACCAGCGTCTGCCCGGACTGGACGCTCGACGAGATCGTGTCGGCGATGAAGCGCCACGGCTATCGCGGGCTGGAGCCCCGCGTGGAGTGGGATCACGCCGCCGGAATAGAAGCTTCGATGACGCCGGCCGAGCGGCGCGCCGCGCGCGACCGGCTGGCCGGCGACGGGCTGGAGTTCTGCTGCCTGGCCACCGGGGTGAAGATGGCGACCCCCGATGCCGCCGAGCGCGCCGGTCAGGTCGACGACCTGCGCCGCTACATCGAGTTGGCGGGCGACCTGGGCGCCCCCTGCCTGCGGACCTTCGGGGGCGCGCATGCCCCCGGCGACCTGCTGCCGATCGTCGACTACGTGGCCGACGGCTACCGGGCGGTGATGGACGAGGCCGAAGCCCGCTCGGTGACGGTGCTGATGGAGACGCACGACTTCTGGAGCGCGTCGGCCCCGGTGCGGGCGGTGGTGGAGCGCGTCGGACACGCGCGCTGCGCGGTGCTCTGGGACCTGCTGCATCCCATGCGGGTCATGGAGCGGCCGGAGGTGACGTTCCAGAACCTGTCGGCGTTGACCCGGCACCTGCACGTGCACGACTACGAGTACGGCCCGGACGGCCGCTCGCGGGCCGCGGCGCTGGGTGAGGGCCTGTATGACCACGAGCCGCCGCTGCGCCTGTTGGCGGACGCCGGCTTCGAAGGCTACGCGTCGGTGGAGATCATCCACGGCCGCGGCACCGAGCACGACGCGGAAGGCGTCCTGTCCCAGTACGCGGGCAAGCTGCGCGAGTACCTGTCGCAGGGGTAGCCGGCCCCTCGCGGGTAAGCGCTAACGGCCCTTGGCGCGGCGCAACTCCTCGAACACCTCCGGGCTCGGCGGATAGTAGCGGCCCGGGCACACGCCCTCGGAGCGGATCTTCTGCTTGACGTAGTTCTCGGCCTCCTCGTGCTCGATCGCCCACTCCATCACCGCCACGGCCATCCACGACGGCACCACCAGGACGCCGTCGTTGTCGCCGACCATCACGTCACCGGGGCGCACCAGCGCGCCGCCGCACTGGATCTGCCCATTCTCCTCGGCCGGAGTCGCCTCCACGCTGCCGTGGAAGCTGCGCTGCGTGGCGTACACGGTCAGCCCGTAGTCCTCGTCGACGATCACGTCGAGGTCGCGGATGGCGCCGTCGATCACCACGCCGTCCGCGCGGCTCATGGCGAGCTGCAGCAGCTTGACGTCGCCCGCCACCACGTCCTTGCGTGATCCCATGATGTCCGCCACCAGGACGTCTCCCGGTCCGCACCGTCCCATCGCCAGGAACTCCAGTTCATCCTCGCCGCCGGTTCTCTCGCTCGCCAGGTCGGGCCGCACGGGGAGGAACCTGAGCGTCCGCGCCCGCGCGGCGAATCGCTGCCGGCCGGGCGTGAGCCTGGTCAATCCCTCGCAGACGTTCAGCCGGGAGCCGAAGTTGCAAACCCCGGCGTACACGGTCACCGTCGGGATCGACTTCAGTCCATCCAGAACTTCCTGCGGTACTTCCACGGGCTTCATGTCGAATGTGGGCATCTGCTCAATCTCAATCGGGGGTGAACGGTTCGGCGCAAGAGTGGGTGAGGGGCGCATCCCGGTCAATCGTGGCCGTTACGCGGCCGGCATCGTCACCAGTTCGTCGTGTAGCGCACCGACGCCGAGACGCTCCAGTCGCGGACATCGCCGGCCTCGTGCCACAGCAACATCCGCCCGGAGACCGCGAGGGTCAGCGTGCCAGAGGCATCCGCCAAGGCGATGCCGCCGCCGACGCCGGCTCCGAAACCCGTGTCCGCATCGCCTCCGTCATGGCGCGTCCCTATCTCCGCGGTGGGCGTGAGCAGCGCGCCGCCCGGCAGGACGATTCCCCACGAGCCTTCGAGCGCGAGCCGCATCCGGCTTGCGTCGGCCTCCGTGGCGGCCATCGCGCTCGTTGCCTGCGAAGTGGTGCTGGCATAGAGCCCGCCGGCCGCGACCGACAGGGCCGGGCCCGATGCGCCGGCTCGATCGACGAGGTCTCCGCGGGCGCCCGCCGCAGCCATCAGGAGCGCGACGTCGGTGCCGAGCCTTTCGCCGGGACGCGCGATGAGCGTCAGCGCACCGATGCCGTAACCGGCCGTGCCCCACACGACGATCCGATCGGTGATCTCGTAGCCGGTATAAGGATAGAGGCCGGTGGCCGAGGACTCGATTTGGCCCGCCGTGCCGCCGCGGGTCCACGCGCCCTCCCCGATGCTGAGCGACAGTGCGAGTCCGGCGAGCCAGCGACCGTCCGACCAATCAGCCCCCAGAATCCCCGTGCTCACGGCACCGTCGAGCTTCAGATCGTCCTCGCTGCCGGCGAGGCGGGAGAACGTACCGCGGCCCCACACGACGAGAGCGCTGTCGTCCCGGTTCCTGTCCGTCTCCTTGAAGACGCTCTCGGAAGTCGGCACCTCGCTGACGATGGCGCCGCCGAAGCGCACCAGCCATGCCTTCAGCACCGGTTCGGGCATGAAGGCTGTCCTCGGCGCGCCGCCGTCGTCGGTCCCCGCTCTCACAGCATCGCTCAGGACCGGGTGCAACGTTCCGGTCGCCGTCGCCGATCCGGGTATCGCCGAGAGGGCGGCCCAGGCCAGCAAGAGCCGACCCGCGGCCACGGCGTCCATTGACGGTATTGTGCGAGTGGCTGAAGAGGTATGAATGGCCGGTCAGGAAGATCCACGCGAGTCACGCATTGCCGGACCGAGTGCAATCCGAGCTGCGTGACCGGCGAATGCGGTGTCCGCAACCCTGTTTGACGTCGGGGTTACTGCTTCAAGAGCCGATCGACAGAGGCTCCCCGGTCTCCAACAGCGACTTCAGCGAGCACAGGATCGCGTTCCAGCCTGACTTGACTTCGCGGAAGGTCTTGCACGGTTCGCTGAACCGGTGCGTCAGGGTGAGCTTGCAGGTCTCTCCGAGGGGTTCGATCTCCCACGTGACCTGCGAGGGCGCCTCTCCCGCGCGGTCGGGGTCGTAGCGAACGTTCCACGTGTAGGAAAGCCGGCGCGGCCGCTCGACATGCCGCACCTCTCCATCGACCGCGATCTGACCGGCGCGACTGCTGTGGTAGATCACGGCAGCCCCGACTCGCCACTCCGACTCGATGCGCGTGCCGTGGAAGTATCGGCGGGTGTGCTCGCCGCTGGTGATGGCGTCCCACAGCGCTTCCGGCGTGGTGCGGATGAAGCTCTCGTACTCGTGCCGCAGGGCACCCGGTTCAGCGTGCGGCATGGAGTTCCTCCTCGGGCCACCGGATGGGAGCCCGACCCACGCCCGTGGCTGGACGGGTATGCATCACTCGAGAATGCCCGGATCGACGTCGTGGGCGATGCAGGCGACGCAGTCGCCCTGGCCGACGAGGGAGGGGCCGCGGCTGCCGAGGAGAACGCCGGCCGTCAGCGCGATGACGGCAGCCGGCTCCCGGTCCGGGCGCTCGAGGAAGTGGACCTGACCGACCTTCTCGCCGGCCGCCACGCTGCTGCCCAGATCGACGACGCTCTCGTAGATTCCCGACTCGGGCGCGAAGCGGTAGTCCTGGCGGTCGAGTGACTGCACCCAGCGCGTCGGCGGCAGGCCGAGATCGGCTCGCGAGCGCTCCCGGCCTGCCACGACGCCGAGGTGGACCAGCACGTTGCGCAGACCTTCCTGGCTCAGCCGGTGCACCTTTGCCGGGACGGCCTCGCCGCCGCCCATCTCCGTCGTGACGACGACCTTGCCCTGGCGCTCCGCCTCGACGGGCAGCAGACCGGTTCCGGCGATGTCGGTGTAGAGCAAGGCGAAATCCGTGTTGTACGCCTCCGCCGCGGCCACCATCTTTCGGCGTTGATCACGGTCCGGCACCAGGTGCATGTGAGCGCACGGATAGAAGTCGAAGCTGCGCCCACCGGTATGCAGGTCGATGACGACGTCCGCCATGGGGAAGAGGCGGGTGGTCAGGTAGTGCGCCAGCATCTCCGAAACGGAGCCGGCCGGATCGCCGGGGAAGCAGCGGTTGAAGTTCTTCCCGTCCAGAGGCGAGAGGCGTGCGGCGGCCTTCGACGCGGGCACGTTGAGCGCCGGAATCATGATGAGCCGGCCCCGGACAACCTCGAGTGGCAGCTCCCGACAGAGCTTCAGGATCGCGACCTGTCCCGGATACTCGTCGCCGTGGTTTCCCGCCGTGAGCAGGACCGTCGGGCCCTCACCGGCGGCGAGCACCGCTACCGGAACCTGCAGGTTGGCCCAGCCGCCCAGGTTGTGCGAGTACGGAACTGCGAGGTGGCCGAGCTGCTTGCCGGGCTTCTCGTAGTCGACGGTCGCGCCGACCTGCGTCGGTTCCATTGCTCGCGAGCAGTGTAGCCAAAGGCGGTGACCTTGACAATCGGATACCGATGTGGCAAAGTGACACGCGGACAATTGTCTTGTCCGAAACACCAAAAGGAGCAACGATGAAAAAGATACCTTTTCTACTGTTGGTCGGGCTCTTGGGATTCTCCGCTTTCGCCACCGGTACCGGCGAGGAGGGCGATACCTCAGCACCTGCCGCGATTATGCCGACAGGGGACTTCGAGTGGGAGTATATGGCGGATACGTCGCCGATCACGATCAAGTTCTGGCAAAACACATGGGGCGGTTGCAGGCCGGCAGTCCGATGGGATGATGGTCTGGTTTCCCAATTCATCACTCAACAAACCGGTGTCACGCTCGACATGGAAGTGCTGGAGGGTGAAGAGGACGAGGTCCTGGCACCGATGATCGCGTCCGGCGACCTGCCGGAAATGCTGGCTTTCGGCAATTACACAAGTCCCCTGCTCCAGCAGATCATCGACGCCGGCATGGTACACGCGATCGGTGACCTGATCGATGAATACGCTCCCAAGACGTGGGATCTGGTACCGCCTGCATATCACACGTACCATACGGCGGACGACGGCAAGATGTGGTACTGGGCAGGGTTCATGTACTATGCCGAGGTGATGGAAGCCTTCGAGCAGATAAACGTGCCCTTCACGAGTGGCGAAGGCATCATGTTCACCAGGCGGGACATCCTGGAAGCGTACGGCAAGGACGACATAACGACCCTGAGCGAGTACGACGATTATCTCAGATTCGCTCATGCGAACTATCCGGATGTCCTGCCGATCGACTTCGGCGGCAGCGTGTCCGACCTGCTGTTCGGAAGGGCCGGCAACAACATGTTCCGAGGTACGTTCGGGATGCACGTCTCCGGATACTACCCGCAGGGCGACGAGGTGCAACTGCTGTTCAGAGATCCCAAGTATCTGGAGTTCCTGCAATGGTTGAATGGCCTGTACCAGGATGGCTTGATCACGAAGGGCCAATTCACCGAACAGACGCAGCAATCCGAGGAGAGACTGTACTCGGCCGGCTACGTGAGTACCGTCGGTGCCATCTTCAATGTCGACAACACGGTCAATACGACCATCAGGCAGAACGACGGCAACGATGACAGGACGTACACCGACATCGGCCCGATCGTGAAGCAGGGCGTCGATTTCACGAAACCGACGATCAGAAACAAGGGCTACAACGGGTTGGTAATAACCAAGAACGCCGAACGGCCCGACAGAGCGGTCAGGTTCCTCCAGTGGGCGCTCACCGAGGAGGGGCAAACCACGCTGATCCTGGGAGCCGAGGGAGAGACGTGGGACTGGGTCGATGGCAAGAAAGTGATGAAGCAATCAGCGCAGGATGAGCTGAACGCCAGCTTTGTCGATTACGCCTCCAAGTACGGAGTCCTCTGCAGATGGGTGCCGTTCTGCGATACCTACTACTGGACGCTGTACGTGGACGACTATCTGGGAGCGTCGCCGGAACACAGGGCGACGATGGAGCAAAGACTCAAGCCTTTCGTGGTCGATGCCTGGGATCTCGGATTTGCGGAACTGGCAAGTTCGTGGTTGCCTGGAAGCGATGTTGACATCAAGCACACCCAGGTGGAGGAGGCGATGGCCGTCGCCGCATCCAGAATGGTGGTTGCCGATTCTGCGGACGAGCTCATGAAGATCTACGACGCAGCGTTGGAAGAGATCGATCGTTTGGGCGCCCGCGACGTGGAGACCGCCTTGACCGAGGAGCATAGGAGACAATTGGCGCAGCTCGGCAGAGAGTGAGTTGAGGATGTGCATGTGTTCTTCGGCCGTATAGCACACGGCGCGGCCGAAGACAGTCGCACCGAGACGAAAGACCTTCAGGCGCCCGATCCGGTCGCGCCTGAAGGTCTTTTTGTGAGCTCGCACCGAGACGTGTGCAGACCACGAAGGGCGGCGCGCCTGGTAGAGTCCTGAAATGAAGCAGGGAGCAAGAGTGTGAGAACCATCGCCATCATACGGAACGAGCGCGAGTTGAAAGGAACGCTTCAGATAAGACACGGTGAGATATCTGCAATAGCGTGCGACGAATGTAGCGGAGACATGGATCGAGAAGGACGAGAATTCGCCCTTGCCGCAGACCTGGAATGCAGATTGAAGGTGTCGATCGATAAGCACTCGCTGGAACCCGGCGCCTTCGCGACCGTCGTGACCGTCAACACGATCGATGACGGCTTCAGCTTCTTTCTGAGAGACGTAAGCAAGGAATACCCGATTTACGTACCGGAGTACAAGACGATAGTCACGGACGCGGACGACGAGCGCAGTTTCGAGGACATCGTGCAGGAGATAGACTCCGGGAACCGGCGCTCGAAGCTCGAAGAGTATGGATGTGCCGAGGAGGAAACCTTCGAGGGCGCGGCCAAGGAGACCAGGGAGCTGAAGTGCGTGACCTGGCTGGGCATCAGCCGGGACATACGGGTGTTCGAGATCGGCACGAGGCTGACTTCAGGCACGACGGACCCCTGGGATTGGATCAAGCCAAGATACCACAAGCGGGATGTCACGGTTCCGGAGCTCGGGGACGAGGGGATCGTATACAACTATTTCGCGGGCAGAGGACTGGGCTGCATACAGGGCCTGCAGCGCAGGCTCGAGGACGGAGTATTGCCCATCCTGGATACCAGGCACGCGGACGAGGACGTCGTGTATGCGTCGAAAACGTTCGTGACGCTCGAAAAGGACGTATTGAGCGAAGATCGAGTCGAGGGCACGAACATACTGGTCGCCGATCATTACTCGGAGGCCAGCATGCTGACGGCCCGCCAACGGGCGGAGATGGAGAAGATCCATGATCGGGAGATCTTCAAGGGTGACGAACCGGTCATATATATCAAGATCAATGCGACCAACACCGGCCACGCACCGAGGTACTCGTGGGTGCGCATTCCCGAGGCGAATGTCTTCGTCAACCCAGGAAAATCGCGCCTCGGATTGTCCTACGACAACACGACGGGCTACGGGTCCTTTAGCGATGAAAGGGTTTACCTGGTGGCGACGCTGAACGGCAGGCCTGTACCGCAGCAGGAAATGGCAGTCTTGCTCGCGCCAGGCGAGACCATCGAATATCTGTTCAAGATTCCCCACCGGCCGGTATCAAGGGAGCGAGCGGATGCGCTCGCGGGGCAGAGCTGTCGCAGACATTACGACGCATGCAAGGCCTTTTGGAGAAGCAAGATCGATCGCATGGCGTCGGTGAGCGTGCCCGAAAAGAGAATTGAAGAGATGATGCAGGCAGGGAAGCTGCATTTGGATCTCGTCTGTTATGGCAACGAGCCGGATGAAGCGGTAGCTCCCGTGGTAGGCGTTTACAGTCCGATCGGTTCTGAAAGCTCGCCCATCATCCAGTACCTGGATTCGGTCGGCGACCACGACCTTGCCAGAAGAGCGATCATGTACTTCATCGAGAAGCAGCACGACGATGGATTCATGCAGAACTTCGGCAACTACATGCTGGAGACCGGGGCTGTGCTCTGGGACATTGGTGAGCACTACAGGTACACGAAGGACGTCGGCTGGATCCGATCGATCAAAGACAGCATCCTGAGGGCTTGTACGTACCTGTTCAGGTGGATCGAGCGCAATGAGAAGGAGGAATACCGCGCCAAGGGCTACTATGGAATGATCGACGGCAAGGTGGCAGACCCGGAGGACCCGTTCCATTCGTACATGTTGAACGGTTATGCGTACCTCGGGCTGATTCGGTCAGCGGAGGTCCTGGAGGATCTGGACGAGGAGGAGTCGCAGAAGATCAAGGCCGCGGCGACGATCCTGCTGAAGAACATCAGAGCCGCCCTGGAGAAGAACTTGAGAGAATCGCCGGTCATCCCGCTTGGGAACGGACGCTGGTGCCCCGCGGCACCTCCGTGGGCCGAAAACCGTGGTCCCGTAGTGCTGTATGCGGACGGAGGCCCGGCTTTTACTCATGGGACTTTCACCGCGAGGGATGGACACACGGGGCCGATGTATCTGCTCTTGCAGGAAGTCGTCGACCCCAATGAACGGTACGGGGACTTTATCGTCAACAGTTCTGTCGAGCTGTTGTTCCAGCGGAACGTGATGTTCAGCCAGCCGTACTACAGCCCTCATCCGTACGCCCATCTGCGAAGAGGGGAAAGAAGTGCATTCTTGAAGGAGTACTACAACAACGTCTCCAGTCTCGCTGACAGAGAGACCTATACCTTTTGGGAGCACTACTACCAGGTGAGTCCGCACAAGACGCACGAAGAGGCGTGGTTCCTGATGCGAAGCCGGTGGATGCTGTATCTCGAAGACGGCGATCACCTGTCGATCATGCCCGGCGTCCCGCGGATGTGGCTCACACACGGGAAATCGATAGACGTCAGTGGCATGAGAAGCTACTTTGGACGCATCGACCTTCACGTGACCTCCGGCGTCGATGACGGGATGATCACCGTGGCAATACGGATCAGTGACTTGAAGCGCTCGTTGCCGGACAGGATGACCGTACATGTGCCGCATCCCACCGGCGCGAAGGCCAGGAAAGTCAGTACCGGCAGCTACGACCCGGACAGTGAGACCATTCTCATCGACGATTTTTCGGGGGAGGCACGTGTAGAGGTCAAATGGTGAGGATGGGCCACTACTCCACGACCACGGCTGTCGGCAAGAACCGGCTGCTGAAAAGGGTCGCCGAGCAGAAATACCTGCTGCTGCTGGTCATGCCCGCAGTGGTGTGGCTGTTCATTTTTGCCTACATGCCGATATATGGGGTCATCATAGCGTTCAAGGATTATAACGTGGGAATCGGCATCTGGGGGAGCCCCTGGAGCGGTTTCGACCATTTCCAGGATCTGTTCACGGACAGGCTCTTTTACAACGCGCTGAGAAACACCTTTCTGATAAGCGCCGCGAAACTCGTGATCGGCTTTCCCGTGCCGATCGTATTCGCGCTTATGTTGAACGAGCTGAAGGGGATGAAACTGTTCAAGAAGAGCGTGCAAACGCTCACGTACATGCCCCATTTTCTCTCGTGGGCATTCGTAGCGGCGTTCCTGATAACGTTCTTCTCCGAATCGGGCATGATCAACTACCTGTTGACTTCGCTGAACATCGTCGGCGAACCGTACGCATTCCTCGCCGACCGGGTTTCGTTCTTTTCGATCGTGGTGCTGAGCGACATCTGGAAGTTCTTCGGGTTCAGCTCGATCATATACCTTGCGGCCATCTCGACGATCAGCCCGACCCTCTATGAGGCAGCATACATGGACGGCGCATCGCGATTCCAGAGGGCTTGGTATATCACGATTCCCGGCATAAAGGCGACCGTGATAATCTTGCTGATTCTGGCGATCAGCCGGATGATGACTCAGAACTTCGAGCAGCTCTTTCTGATGCAGAACATCCTGGTCCTGGATGTCGCGGAAATACTGGAGACGTATACGTACAAGATGGGATTGCAGAAGGCCAGGTTCTCCTATTCGACCGCCGTCGGGCTGTTTCAGTCATTGGTGGCGTTTATTCTGCTGTTCGCGGCAAACAGATTCTCGAGGTGGTATACGGGTGAAAGCATTTTCTAGTGCGGAAGTGGAGTCGCTGCCGGCAGAGCACCAAAAGAGGGCCCTCGACAAGAATACCGCGTTTGACTACCTCAACGTTTTCGTGCTCATCGTCCTGGCTGCCGTCTGTGTCTATCCTTGCTATCTTGTTCTGGTATTGGCGTTGAACGACCCTGTTGACGCGCTTCGCGGGCGTCTCTTCTTCTACCCGAGGGTCATCACGTTGGACAACTTCCTGTTCTTTTTCAGGGATCCGGCGCTGTTTCGGGCGTTCTACATTTCGGTGGCCAGAACGGTCATAGGAGCCTTGACAAGCGTGTTCTTCACGGCGTGCTTCGCGTACGGCGCATCGAAGAAGCATCTTGTCGGCAGAAGGACGATTCTCACGTACATGCTCATAACGATGTATCTCAACGGAGGTCTGATACCGTTCTTCCTGTTGATCCGGAGCATCGGTTTGTACCGTAACTTCCTGGTCTACATCATCCCGCTTCTGTTCAACGCGTTCAACGCGATCGTGATGATGACGTTCTTCAAGGGTCTGTCGGCTGAGATCGAGGAATCGGCCAAGATCGACGGGGCGAACGATCTGCGGATCTTCTTTGTGATAGTCTTGCCTGTTTCGAAGGCGGTAATCGCAGCGATCATCCTGTTCAACGCGGTTTGGCAGTGGAATAGCTGGTTCGATTCGATGATTTTCGGAGGCAAGGAACTCGCTACGCTGCAATTCAAGCTGGTTCAGATCATCAGAGACGTGGACGCCGCGAAGGAACTCGCACTGCAGAATCCGGCGTTCGGCAACATCATGGGCTACAAGCCTACGCTGGAGTCGGTGAAGGCGACGGCGATGGCGGTGACCATCATACCGATAATTCTGGTGTACCCCTTCTTGCAGAGATACTTCGTCAAGGGGATCATGATCGGGTCGATCAAGGGTTAGGGTGAGTGGCCGGTCACGGCTGCGTGAGCGTTGCGTGTGCGCACCTGTGGCGCAGATGGCATGCATCACAGCGCGGCCTATGGGCCGCGCACACCTCTCGGCCGTGGCGGACCAGGAGCGCGTGATACTCGCCCAGCAACTCGGCGTCGGCCGGGAGCCCCTTGATCAGCCACCGCTGGAATCGGGTGTAGCTCTCTTCTGCCGACGGTTCGCCGAGCCGGGAGAAGATGCGACGCGCGTAGGCGTCGACCACGAAGGCGGGGATGCCGACCGCGTACAGCATGATCGCGTCGGCGGTCTCGGGACCGATGCCGTGCACGGCCAGCAGCTCGGAGCGCAGCCGCGCGGCGCCGGCCGCCCGCATGCGGGCGACATCATCGCCGTAGCGTTCCAGGCAGGCGCAGAGCGCGTGCAGCTTGCGCGCCTTGGTGCGAAAGAAGCCGCTCGCGCGGATGTGCTCGGCCAGCGATTCGACTGGTTCCGCGCGCATGCGCGCAGGCGCCAGCAGTCCGGTTCGCCGCAGGGAATCGATCGCTCGTGCGGCGTTGGCCCAGGCGGTGCGCTGGACGAGGACGGCGCCGACCATCGTCTCGAACGGCGACTCGCTCGGCCACCAGCCCTGCGGCCCGTGCTGTTCCAGGAGCAGGTCATAGACGCGGAGACGCTCGGTCACGCCTCGCACGATAGCGCGAGGCGCCCGTTGTGAATCACACGCGGCTGCGACAGTGTGGGGCCACGGAGGTGGTGTGATGACAGGAACGGCGCAGATCGGGATCGGCCTGGTGAGCTTCGCGCATCCGCATCAGCGGCCGTGGGCCGATGCGTTCTCCGAGCGCGAGGAGGTGCGGGTGGTGGCGGTCTGGGATGCGGACGCGGAACGCGCTGGCCGGGAAGCCGCGCGACTGGGTGCGGAGGCGCACGGCAGCCTGGATGACCTCCTGGCCAGGAGCGACGTCGACGCCGTTTCGGTGTGCGGCGAGAACGCGCACCATGCGGATCAGGCCGTGCCGGCGCTGGCTTCCGGCAGGCACGTCCTCCTGCAGAAGCCGATGGCGGCTACGGTGGCCGATGCCGACCGCATCGTGGCCGCCGCGAGCGACGGCGGCGCCATCTTCATGCAGGCATACAACCTGCGCTTCGACGCGTTGCACCTGGAGGTCCGGCGTTTGCTCGACGGCGGCGCGATCGGCCGCGTGCACACGGTGCGCCGCCGCCACAGCCACCACTTCGCGATCGACCGCGCCGACCGCGATGGCGTGCTGGGCTGGATGACCGATCCGGCGCTCGCCGGCGGCGGCGCGCTGATGGACGAGGGCGCCCACGCCCTCCTCTGGTTCCTGTGGATGTTCGGGATGCCGCGGGCGGTCACCGCATGGACGGCCAACGGCACGCCCGGCCTGGCGGTGGAGGACAGCGCCCACCTGCTGCTGGATCTGGGCGACGGCTGCACCGGGAGCCTGCAGACCGGCTGGACGGAGGTCGCCGGCGGCCCGACGATCGAGATCTACGGCGACGGCGGCACGATCCTGGCGACCGGCACGGACGTCGCGACCAGCCGCAACCCCGCGCCCGGATCGCCGCCGCTGCAGGTGTATCGGAACGCGACCGGCGCCTGGGAGTTCCCGGAGGTCGAGCTGCCGGCCTCGCGCGCGACCCTGCCGCCGAACGCGTTCGTGGACTGCCTGCTGGCGGGAGGGCCGTCGCCGGTGCCGGCCGCGCAGGCCCGCGACGCCGTGGCGATCGCCGCAGCCGCCTACGAGTCGGCCCGCAGCGGCCGCATCGTGCCGGTGGTCTGACAGGGTCGATGGATCGCAGCGGTTCGGTCACAGTGGATGCCATGGCACGGAGCGGAGACCGAACCGATTGGCGGCTGATCTACGTCAGCGATCCATCGAGCATGACCAACTACGACTTCGACCCGGGACACCCGCGACCGCTGATCACGACCCAGCCCACCACCGTCGAGGAGCTGCGCCGGGTGGTGGACAACATCGCGCTGAGCGGCGCCGACACGCTGATCCAGGAGGTCTACAACGCGGCCTGGACCATGTTCTTCCGCTCCGAGCGGTTCGAGTACGACGCCCGCCCGCAGCACCGGCGCTTCATTCCCCTGATGGACGAGGGGATCATGCCGCTGCAGGTGCTGCTGGAGCGGGCGCGGGAGCGCGGGATGGGCTTCATGGCCGGATTCCGGATGAACGACAGCCACGGCGCGCCCGACCAGGGCGGCATGTTCCTGCACACGTATCCGGAGTGGAAGCTCACCGAGATGCCGGACGGGGCCGCCTTCGTGCCCGGCAACCGGATGGACTTCACCTTCGACGGCGTCCGCGACTACGTGTACGGGATCATGGAGGAGGTGGTCGACCGCTTCGACGTGGACGGCCTGGAGCTGACGTTTCGCGAGGGCCTCTACTTCCCCGCGCCGCGCGGCGACCGCAGCATCGGACGCGCCCGGCAGCCGCTCATGACCGGCCTCATCGAACGGGTGCGGGCGCTGCTGGACCGGCGCGGCGCCGACCGTGGACGGCGGCTGCAGTTGGGCGTGCGGGTGCCGCAGACCGTCGCCGAGTGCCATGACGTGGGTCTGGACGTGCCGGCCTGGATCGCCGCCGGACTGGTGGACTACGTGGCGCCGATGGACTCCATGTACTCGGACTTCAACCCCGCCTACGAGGAGTTCAGCTCCCTCACCGCCGGCTCCTCCTGCCGCTTCTATCCCGGCGTGCTCCCCTACTGCTCGCATCGCGACCGCTCCGGGTCGGCGCTGAGCCTCGACAACTACCGCGCGCTGGTGCACACCCTGCAGCGGCAGGGCGCCGACGGCATCTCCATCTACAACTACCAGATGCACTGGGACGGGTTCCGCTCCACCGGGCGCGACAACGGGTCGGAGACCATGTACCCGACGGCGCTCGCCCACCTGCGCGAGCTGGCCGACCTGGAACGGGTGGCGGGGGGCCCCCGCCACTACCTGTTCCACTCCATGTGGGGCGGCCTCGACGCGTACCTTCCGCGGGGGACCAGCAGCGCCGGGGCGCGGCGCGATTCCGCGGTTCTGCTGCAGCGCGGCGCCGAGGAAGCCTCCGGCAGCTACCTGTTCCGCCTGTACGAGGACGTCGCCGCCGCGGGCCACGCGCGGCTCCACTTCCGCGTCGCGGGATTGACTCCCGCCGATCCCCTGGCGGTGGCGCTGAACGACGCGCCGATCACCGCCCCGCGCCTGCGCCGCATCTGGCACCCAGACGGTCGCGCCGCCCCGTATGGGCGGGCGCTGCCCGCCTACACGAGCTGCATGTTCGACCTGGAGCCGGGCTCGACGGTCGCCGGCGACAATCGCCTTGCGGTCAGCGTGCCGGCCGGCCCGCCGGCCGAGCTGCTGATCGACGAGGTGGAGGTGACGGTCATCCCGGCCTGACGCCGGGTTGTGCGATACACTGCCTGTATGGCTTGGAGCGTCGTCGAGCACGTCACGATCTATCGGCATGCGGGCTGGTACGCAGCGCATCCGAACGTCATCCGCACGCCGGCCGGGGACCTGTTGGCCCTGTTTCACCGCTCGCCGGACCTGGGCCACGCCCACCACGGCCATCCCCTGTTCGACATACGGGCGTGCCGCTCGGACGACGAGGGAGCGACCTGGGGGCCGGCGGAGCTGGTCACCTGCGATCCGCTCGGCGGGGTGATCGACTTCGGCACGCACGCGCTGCGCGACGGCAGCATCTTCCTGCACGCCTCGGCGGCGGAGCTGGTGCCGGAGGGGCCGACCACGCCCGGTCACACGGCGTGGACCTCACGGCCCGGCATCCCGTTCTGGATCCGTTCGCGGGACGACGGCCGCACCTGGAGCGAGCCGGTGCGCTTCCCGCGGCTGCCGGAAGGGATCTGGGGCCATCCCGCCGAGCACTCGGGAGTGTCGCGCAGCCAGCTCGTCGAGCTTCCCGGCGGCCGCATCCTGCTGCCCAGCAAGGCCACCGAGCAGCCGGACGGCGGCCAGCCGTTCTTCGGCATGCTGCGCACCTCGCTCGACAACGGGGAGACCTGGGAGTACGGCGGCCGCGTCGCCGTGGATGAGGTCGCGCACTTCAGCGAGCCGGCCATCCACCGCACGCCGGGGGGCCGCCTCCTGGTCCTGCTGCGCTGCCATCCGCGCCAGCCCCACGACACCCAGTGCCGGCTGGCGCTGGTGACCTCCGACGACGACGGCGCCACCTGGTCGCCGTGGCGCTTCACCTCCATGAAGGGGTGTCCCGGGCACCTGCTGGGGCTGCGCGACGGACGCATCCTGGCCACCGTCGGTACCCGCTGGGAAGGCCAGCGCGGGTGCCTGGCGCGGGTGCTGGAGCCCGAGGGTGGCGACCTGGACGACGCTCCGGACATTCAGGTGCGCAGCGACTCGGCCGACAGCGACTGCGGCTATCCGTGGGCCCTCGAGCTCCGCGACGGCCGCGTGCTGGTGGTCTACTACTACACGTACGCCGACGGCGTCCGCGGCATCGAGGGCTCGATCCTGGCGGAGTCCGGGTAGCGCCCGGGCCAACGGGAATGCACCCCGGTGCAGCCACGTCTCCGCCTGCGGCAGCGCGGCCCGATGCTCGACCTGGAGCTGGCATCGGGCTACCGGTGGTTCCTCGGCGTGACCGGCACGGCGCTGTTCGCCGTCACCGCGCTGACGACCCCGGCCGGCGTCGCCGTCCTCGGCGTCCGCAACGCGGTGCCGCTTGGCATGGCCGCCGTTATGCTGCTGGGCGCGCTCTATCACGAGCGCTGGCGCTGGAACGTGGAGCGGGGACGGGTGGAGCATCGCGTCGGCGTGGGGCCGGCGTTCCACTCCAGATACTGGCCGCTGTCCGGGGTGCGGTCGTTGCGGCTGGGCGGCGTGCTGATCACGCTGCCCGCCGAAGCGGGGCGGAGGCCGCTGCCGGTGCGGCTCATGCGGTTCGACCTCCGCCGCAGCGCCGTGCACCTGTCGCTGCTGGAAGTCGGGGGGCGGGTGCGGCGCATCGACCTGGTCAAGGGGCCGGACGGCCACCGGCTGGTGGAGGCGGCGCAGGCCATCGCGGACGCCTGCGGCCTGCCGCTGCACGACGAGATCCGCCGCCAGGACCGCTGAGCGATGCGTGAGGGGGACGCGCGGCGTGGGCTGCGGGCGCCGCTGTGGGCCGAGGCGGCGGGGCTCGCCCTGTCGCTGGTGCTCGGCGGGCTCGGACTGCTGGCGGCCATGACCTGGCGCGGGGCGCTGTTCGCGTGGCTGGAACGGCTGGCGGTCTACCCCTTCGCGGTGCCGGTGATCGACAAGGCGTTCATGATTGTCGCCGGCCTGGCGGTGCTGATCGCGATGCTGGTGGCGCAGCACCGGTTCACCGATGCCATCACCGAGCGGCGGCTCGTCCGCCGGGTGCTGGGCGCGGCCGGCGTGACGCTGCTGGCCTTCGGCGCGGCGCACCTGGCGTTCGCGGCGGCGCTGGGACCCGCCGCCTGGAGCGGGCCGCGGCTGGCGCTGGCGCTGGCCGAACTGGCTGCGGGGATCGTTCTCCTGCTGGTTCTCGCGCGCCGAGCGGGGGATCAGCGGCCGGAGTCGGGCTCGAACAGCACCTGGTCGTAGCGGTAGGCGATCGCGCACGTGCCCCACTCCGGGTGCTCCAGGTCGAGCAGCGAGTAGTCGCGCACGTCCGAGAGTCTGGCCGCTCGTATTCGCAAGTCCCGCTGTGTCAAAAGGGGACGACTGAGGAGTCGGTCGTCACGGTGTCCGATTGGGACTTGGGGTACCGTCTATCAGGCGGAGACAGCCATGGCTGTCTCGGATTCGAAACTCTGATAAACGGACGCCGCTGGCTGCCTGCCGCATAGCTTCTTCGGCAGCTCCCTCGAAGGTCGGATACGAACGGGAACACATGCGATAAATGTCTTGGTCGGAACCGCCAGTGATTTGTGCTGTGTGCGGCTTGCAGACCCAATACTCCGTCTGGCTCTGTGCCATTCTCAGACGTTCTCCAATCTGGCCGCCGGGATGTATGCATGTGGCCGCAATCCAATGATCGGCGCCAGCCAGATCGGCGGTGTCGTGTGTAAGGGCTTGCGCGGCGCGCACGCACTCCCGATGCGTATCTCTGACGCCATTTTCGTCCTCGGCCTGAGCGTCGCCACCGGGACTTGCGGAGGGGGCGTGGGAGGGACCTAGCACGTCCAGGAACCGTCCTCGTCAACTCACGCGTTGACGTGCGGTCTCTGCAAGCGCTCCAATGGCGGACGTGGTAGGCTGTTCCACAGCCTCCGGCGTCCTTTGTGCTCGGCTCACGTGGAAGGATAGCGGCTCCGGCTGCCCCTTGCAAGGGGAGGCAAGTATGATGTTGTATCTCAGTGTTCGACGTGTTCCGAGACACGGAAGGGGACGAAATGACGACGAGGAAGGGGAGCATCTACTTGGCCGTTCAGCCGCCCCACCAAGGATGGCGGGTCAAGATTGGGTTCACGACACAAGCAGAGCGAGAACGCATCCGCAAGGCGCTCACCTATGCCCCTGACCTGGAGATCATCAACGAATGGTCGGGCTCCAAGGACCGGGAGGTCCATGTGCGGCAAATGGCCAACGGTCAACTCATCGGCCGGATCGGTGCTCAGAACATGAAGTACATCGGAGGCGAGGTCTGGGAGGTGCCAACGAAGGATGACGTGGACGCTTTGCGACGCATCATTCAAGACGTGGTGTCCGAGATGGACGCAGTCGACGACGCGGCGGGCGACGAGTGACTGGCCCGGGCAAGGCGTACCGGGCCGGGATCACGCTCATCGACCTGGTGAAGGCGTTCGCGACTGAGGATGCCGTGCGCGAGCGGTTCGAGCACATTTACTGGCCCAAGGGCCGCCGGTGTGGTCACTGCAATGAGGTCAGGCGGAATCGAACCTGTAAGATCGCCGCCCAGAGCTGCGCTATTGTCGTAGGGGTTTTCGTTCTTGCCTTGACCGCCATGGCTGAAGACAACACCACTATAACCTGTCGTGACGGACGACTATTGCGGGCACCAGTGCCGTCTGGCGGGTTTTCCCAGTCTGATATCAGAACACTATGCAGCTCGCCACCTGAGTCCGTACCTAACGAGTCGGCGTCGTTCGTGTATCACTGGGAGGCAGATGAGACTGTCGCCGGATACGAATACTCAGCGCATGTCAATATGCCTATTGAAGTGCAACTGTTGGACGACGTGATTCGGCTGCCAGACGGGTCTTCTCCCGTGATGCTCCTGCAAGACTACAACATCCGTCTGGTGGACTCACCAGGAGCCGAATGGACTCAGGAGCATGCCTACCGGCTGCTGCAAACGCTGAAGTCGATACCACAGCCCCAGCGCGATCCCTACCGGGATCAAAGCCTTCCGCCTAGCGAGTGGCTTCTTACCTCGGAGCATGTCGCTCACGACATCCGCTTGGACCGAGTCGATGGCCGCCAGCGGGTGACTATCTCGGCCAGGGCCTTCGCGAACGCCGCACCTCGACTTGCCTTGGTCGAAGGCAAGAGAAGTCGCTACTACTCGCAGCGCCTGCATCACGCGTTGATTCGTTTCGTTACCGCCGACGGTACGGACGAATCCGCGTACGAGAAAATCCTCCACGAGCGCTACGGCCTTACGACCCTTGTACCTGACTATCGAGCGCTGACCGCGAGCACCACCGGCGGCGAACCGCGGGCGCGCTTTCAGAAATTCCATCCGGAAGAGATTATCCGCCTCATCAACATGCTTGAGGAAATGCCGAGCGGCATGCACCGGCTTCCCGATTTACGGTTCCTCGTCCGAAGGCTGAACGGCACTCCCCATCCGTTGTACCCGCAAGCCCCCGCCGTGGCGTGGCCATCGGCTGGATACATCGAGTTCATGGAGTCGGGGTTCCGCGCCGCCTCTGACAGCGAGATCCATCGGCTGATCATTCACGAGAAGGCCCACTTCCTTTGGGCTCACCTGTTCGACGCCCAGCTCAAGCAGGATTGGATCGCACTCGGAGGCTGGTACCGCAACGACCGCGCCCACAGCGGCTGGTCTACGACCAAGCAGACCGAATTCGTTTCAGCCTATGCTCACGGCGAGAACCCAAACGAGGACATGGCCGAGTCCATCGCCCATTTCCTGGTGAACCCTGACAAGCTGAGGTCTCGCGCGCCGGCGAAGTACGAGTTCATCCGGGATCGGATCATGCAGGGTAGCGTCTATCTGTCCAAGATCCGCGAAGACCTCACGTTTCAGGTCTACAATCTCTATCCCGACTACGTGTACCCTGGAAAGATTCGGCGCGTGGACATCCGCGTGGAAGGCGCTCCGGAGGACGACAAGCAGATCCACATAGTAATAGAGTTGCATGCCGACAATCCGGTACTGGAGGGCGCCTCCAACGCAGGCACGCGTATCCACAGCGAGATCGGTACCTTCGTGGACACCTGGTTCTACCCAGTCGACGCGCGCGGTCGAACCCGGCATGGTGAGTCTGGAAACATACTGGTGTCCGACCGGCTGACCATCAGCAAGTACGCCAAGTCGGGCTACTGGGCGCCTCGTCATATCAGCCTCAGAGATGCACACGGAAACGAGCGGCATGAGGGAATTGAAGACTTCGGTTGGCAGCTCTATATCGATAATCCGCTCGAAGACGTGACTCCGCCCGCGTATGTCAGAGGCACGGCTGCGCTTAGAATCAGCAATGCAACTCGCGAAGGAGAGAGGGTGCAGGTCATTCACGCAACGTGGAAGGTGGATGAAGACAAAGCCATGCCAGAACCATGGGGTTGCTATGCCTCGTTGAATGACACGATAGATGCAACTTATCGTGTGGAGGAGTTTGGACACTACGATGCTGTCCTCGAGCAATGCGAGGTGCAGTTCGTGATGCCGCACTACATGCCGAGCTCTGTCTATTCGATGAACTACATAAAGATGACCGATCAAGCAAAGAATACGCAAGGAGTCTATTTCTCCGAGAACGGCAACGCAGACGAGCCGCCACAGCGGATAGAGCTGGTGACCGATCATCCTGATCTGACGCTGCCGGAACTGGATGTCGACAGAATCAGCATTAGCGCGAGACCTGTCCGTCCGCAGGCGCCGGACGGCGAAACGGTTGTTAAGTTGACCTACCATGTGCGTGACGAGGATTCCGGCTATGGTGACGGCATAGGAGGTTGGTACTACCTTCGCGATCCTCAGGGGGTGGATTACCATCATTATGCGGATCCGTATCGGTGCAACGATGAGGATGCAGCAGGTTGGACAACCTGTACTGATGAAGTCATCCTTCCCCGCGGGTCGGCCCCGGGTGTCTGGGGATTATCGGAGATAGTCCTCCGGGACAAGGCCGGCAATATACACCGCTACGACTTCACGGAGATCGTGCACGTGGATGTTGACTGCGAGACGAAGGATCAGGTCAGCGCAAGCCAGTCTTCAGCCATGTTGATCGCTGTCGTTACCAAGGTGCCGTGCTTGCCGACGTTCGAGGTCGCTGATTGAGCGCGGTCGGGGTCAATAGCCGCACTGTGGATGGTCGTTCAGAAACTCCTGCACTCGCTTCGTCTTGTATGCCGACAGATCGGCGATCTGGTGAATCTCATGGCTAGTACTAGTCGGTTTTGCGCCACGAATGTCGCGCAGAAACGCCACGAACTGCTCCGAGGTGTGCCGCGACGGGCCTTGCCGAGGACCTCACCAGTCTTCGTGTTGAACGGCGCTTACAGCACCAAAATGCGGTGCCGGTAGTATTCGAACCCATGCCGGCCCGGCCGGGCGACGGTGGGGAGCATCGGGTCGCGATCGAGCGCTTGAGTCGACCGGAGGGGAGCTGGCTGCGGGACCGTACTGCTGCCGGTTCCCGCTCGGCGCGCGGGGCAGCAGAGACCGGAGTCGGGCTCGAACAGTTCCTGGTCGTAGCGGTAGGCGATCGCGCAGGTGCCCCATTCCGGGTGATCGAGGTCGAGCAGCGAGTAGTCGACCGTGACGATGGTTCCGTCGTCGAAGCAGACCGTGCTGGGGTAGCCGCAGTCGTGGCACCAGGCGCTGTCGGAGAGGACGTACTCGCGCGCCACGTCGAAGCCGGCGCCGCCGTCACGGCTGACCACGGCACGGACTCCGAACGGGTAGGCGCGGTAGCCGCAGGTGATCAGCACGCTACCGTTGGGAAGGCGGCAGACGCTTCCGGGCGCCGGCTTCTGGGAACGGGTGTTCACGGTGCGCACGTCGCCGGCACCGAAGCTGTCGTCCCGCTCGCCCTCCGCTCCGGGCTCGACGGCAGCGGCCGTGTCCTGCCAGCGGGTCCAGATGAGGCCGCCGTCGTCGGAGTGGGCGATACGGTTGGGGCGGTCGTTGTGGCGCACCAGACCGACCCAGTGGCGCTCGTCGAGCGGCAGGAACCCGGTCTCCGAGGAGCCGTCGCCCAGGAAGCCGTGCTGCCTCCAGGTCGCGCCGCCGTCGGCGGAGCGGAACAGGAAGCTGACGCGCTGCGCCGCCTGCGGGGTGCGACGGTAGACCTCGGCCGTGTAGGAGCCGCGGGCGTTGAACACCAGGTCGCCACCGGCCAGCCGGCGCATCTGCCCGTGCGGCTGCAGCAGGGTGCCGGCCGGCGGCGCGATGCGGGCCGGGGGCGACCAGGTAAGGCCGCCGTCGCTCGAACGGACCACCTCCATCCAGCCCTGCACCGTCTGGTCGTGGCTGGCGGAACCGGTGCGCCGGCCGGCGGCGTCGTAGCCGAGAATGGCGCCGTAGGCCATCACCAGGTCGCCTGTCGCGGCCTGTCCCAGCGCCGGATTGCGGCGGTCGATGCAGCGGTCCGGATCGCTCCGCACCGCCACGCGGTACGGCGACCAAGTCGCGCCCCGGTCGCCGGAGACGGTGATGCTGATCTCTGAGCCGCTGCCCGCGTGCGGCGCGCCGGTGCGCAGGGCACAGCACAGCCGGCCGTCGTCGAGCAGCAGCAGCACCGGGAAGAACCCGCCGCCGCGCGAGAACGGCGGCGGCCACCGCGTGACGCTGCCGTAGTCATTGCGCCGCGGGTCGCGGCGGCACTCGGGGAAGGTGCGGAAGTAGGGCTCGGGGCCCTGCTCCTCGCGCACGCAGGGCCAGCGCGCGCCGGTGGTCACCACCGGGAAGCGCTCGACCGCCCCGGTCAGCGAGCACTGGCGCTGAGGCATCGCCTCAGCGCCCCAAGACCTTCGCCTACGGCTCTGCTCTTGGCCCATCCTGTTCCCTTCAGCCGGGGAGAGACACGGTGGCCGCCCCGGTCCGCTCCGGTTCCATCTGGACAGTGACCCGGATGCGACCGTCGAGAGCGGCAAGAATCTTCATCAGCCGGTCAAGCGTGAACCGACCGAGACTCGCGTTGCGAATGCGCGAGAAGTCCGCTGCGGCGAAGCCGGTCATCTCTTGCGCCTTGCGCACCGTCAGCGTGCGCTCATTCAGCACGGCGATGATCCGGGCCGCAACGATTGCCTTGGCCTGTTTCAAGTCAGCGTCAGGATCGCCGAGGTCGCGAAACACGTTCCCGCTGCCCTCTACCAACTCAAACTCGTCCTCTCTCATGACCGCAACTCCCTCTTCAACCACCGCAGCCGCGCCCGCACGAGTTCAACCTCGGCTTTCGGCGTCTTGATTCCCGTCCTCGACTTCTTCTGGAGCGCATGGATCACCCACAAGGTCCCGGCTATCTGCGTGACATAGACCACGCGCCAAGCATCGGATCGATAGCGCACCGCGACCTCCATCACACCCGGTCCCAAGCCCCGCAGAGGCTTGGCGATATCTGCCTTGCTTCCCTCCGCCGCAATCGTTAGGGCCGTGTTGACACGATCACGGACGGCCACGGGGAACTCTCCGTAGGCCTTCCTCGCCGCACGGACCCATCCAATCGGCCTCGTAACGGAACCGATGCGTTGATCATTGTCATATTTGACTACCGAGCGTCAAGGTGAGCCGTCGAGGCTGCGCGACCCCGCTAACGCCTCGGCCCGGCGACCGCGCCGGTACGGTGCTGTGCCTGGCATCGGAGGCCGCTGCCTACGTCACCGGCATGCGGTCTATAAATGACCTGTCGCCTGCTCAGCGTTCGAAGCGCGGCTGGCGCGGGGCGAAGTCCCGCTCCAGGCGCAGGTCGCAACCCGCCAGCGGCAGCGCCACGCGGGCGCCGCCGCGGCGGTGCGACTCGATGCAGGCGAAGATCAGTTCCGTGTTGGCGCGGGCGACGCGCACCCCGCCGCGCGGCGGCTGTCCCGTGTCCAGCGCGTGCGCGAGGTCGGCGATCAGGTTGACGGTCGAGCTGTCGCGGGTGAAGGGCGGGAAGGTGCCGGGGCGCAGCACGGGGTTACCGCGGTGGTTCACGCCGCCGGGCTCGCGCAGCAGGAACTCGCCGTCCAGGCCCTGGGAGCCTATCACCGCCTGCTCGCACACCACCTCGACCTCGAACGGCCGGCCGGAGTCGGCGGCGAACGCCGTCACGCCGTTGGCGAACTGCAGGCGCCCGCCGCCGTTCGGATCACCGTCCAGCAGGCCGCCGGCGAGGTCGTCGCCGCCACGGGTCAGGTGGAACTGCACCCACTCCACCGGCTGGTCGTCGTTCAGCCACTGGAAGAGGTCGAAGACGTGGCTGCCCATGTTGAACAGGCCGTGTCCCTGGTGGATGGTCATCGACAGCAGCCGGCCGTAGCGGCCGCCGTGGATGAGGTCTTTCATGACGGAGTACGGCGCCTCCCAGCGGCGGTTGGTGCCCATGTTGAAGGCGACCCCGTGGCGCTCGGTCGCCGCCACCATGGCGTCCGCCTGCGCGAGCGAGGCGGCCATCGGCTTCTCCGCGTAGATGGCGCGCGCGCCGTGCTCGGCGGCGGATATGACGAGCTCGGCGCGCTGCTCCGGTTGGGTGGCGACGCTGACGATGTCGGGCCGTTCGCGCGCAAGCATCTCGCGGTAGTCCCGGTAGCGGCGTTCCGGCGGCACCCCGTAGCGCTCGCCGGCGCGGTCCATCACGTCGGCGCGCTGGTCGGCCAGCGCCGCGAGCTCGGTGCGCGGACAGGCCACGTAGCCGGCCGCGTGCGACCAGGCCAGGGGTGAGGCGCTCTCGTTGTCGATGAACGCGCCGATGCGTCCGCAGCCGATCACGGCGGCACGATAGGTCGTCACGGGGCCTCCTTGCCCTGCCAGATCGGCCGGCCGCGCAACTCGATCTCCTGCCAGCGCAGGCACGCGCTCCAGTGTCCCGGGGCGACCTCCTCGAGCTGCGGCACCTCCGTCCGGCAGCGCTCCTCGGCGTGCGGGCAACGGGTGTGGAACGGGCAGCCGGGCGGCGGGTTGGCGGGACTGGGAATCTCGCCCACCAGCACCTGGCGGCGGCGGGAGACGGCCGGGTCGGGAACGGGGTAGTTCCACAGCAGCGCCTCCGTATAGGGGTGCAGCGGCTGCCGGTACAGCTCCATGCCGCCGGCGATCTCGACCACGCGCCCCAGGTACATGACCGCGATCCGGTCGCTCATCCAGCCGACGACGCTCAGGCTGTGCGCGATGAACAGGTAGCTGAGGCCGCGGCTCTGCTGCATCTGCAGCAGCAGGTTGAGGATCTGCGCCTGCACCGACACGTCGAGCGCCGACACCGGTTCGTCGCAGATGATCAGCTCCGGCCCCAGGGCCAGCGCCCGCGCCAGGCCGATGCGCTGCCGCTGTCCGCCGGACAGCTCGTGCGGATAGACGTTCATGTGGGCGCGCTGCAGCCCCACCGACTCCAGCAGCGCCCCCACCCGCTCCTTCAACGCCGCCCCGCCCGCCTGCCGGTGGGCGATGAGCGGCTCGCCGACGATCTCCAGCACCGGCATGCGCGGGTTGAGGGAGCTGTACGGGTCCTGGAAGATCATCTGCATGTGGCGCCGGGCGATCTTCTTGCCCTTGGCGTCCAGGGTGGTGATGTCCACGACCTGACCGCCGCCGGCGAACAGCACGCTGCCGTCGGTGGCGTCGATCAGGCCGGCGACGACGCGGGCGATGGTCGTCTTGCCGGAGCCCGACTCGCCGACGATGCCGAGGGTCTCACCGCGTCCCAGCTCCAGGTCGACGCCGTCCACGGCCTTGATCCAGCCCACGGTGTGGCGCAGGATCCCGCGCTGAATCGGAAAGTGCTTGACGACGCCCTGGATCCGCACCAGTGCGTCATCCATGCCGGTCTCCATTCAACTCTCCGTGCAACCAGCACTCCGCGTGGTGGTCGCTCTGCGGTTCGAACAGCGGCGGCGCGTCTCGCCCGCAACGGTCCAGGGCCTGATCGCAGCGCGCCGCGAACGGGCAGCCGGCGAGCTCCACGGTGGCGTCGGGCACGGTGCCGCGGATCACCTCCAGCCGGGTCTTGGGAGCGGGCGCCAGCGCGGGGTTGGAGCGCATCAGCGCCTGCGTGTAGGGGTGCAGCGGCTCTGCGAACAGCGGCTCCACCGCCGCCTGCTCCACCGAGCGGCCCAGGTACATCACCATCACCCGGTCCGCCACCTCTGCGATCACCCCCAGGTCGTGGGTGATGAACATCATCGACATCTGCGACTCGCTCTGCAGCTCCTGAAGGAGCGCGATGATCTGTCCCTCGATGGTGACGTCCAGGGCGGTGGTCGGCTCGTCGGCGATCAGCAGCGCCGGGTTGCAGGACAGGGCGATGGCGATCATCACCCGCTGGCGCATGCCGCCCGAGAGCTGGTGGGGGAAGGAGTTGACGCGCTCCTCCGGGTCGGCGATGTGAACGCGTCTGAGCAACTCGACCGCGAGCTCGCGGCTCTGCTTCCGGTTCACCTCCTGGTGGGCGCGCACGCCTTCGCCGATCAGCTCCCCGATGCTGTACACCGGGCTGAGGGTGCGCATCGGCTCCTGAAAGATCATCCCGATCTCCCGGCCGCGGATGCTGCGCATCTCCTCGCCGGAAGGGGCCAGCGCCGTCAGATCGACGGTCTGGTCGCCGTCGCGCCGGAAGGTGATCGATCCGCCGGCGATGCGGCCGCCCTGGCTCGGCACCAGGCCCATGATCGAGAACCCGGTGACCGACTTGCCACAGCCGCTTTCGCCGACGACGCCCAGCACTTCCCGGCGGCCGATGGCGAAGCTCACCCCGTTGACGGCGCGCACCTCCGCTTCGTCGCGCTCGAACCGTACCGCCAGATCGTCGACGTGCAGGAGCGCATCGTCCGCCGCCGCGCCGACGGCCGTCCCTTCACTCTGCGAGTGTGGTTCGCGTCGCTCACTCACCGGTCTACATCGCTCCGGACGCCCCTGCGGGCCCGCGAGCACGAGCTTGACACAACACGCCGTTAAGGTCTCAACTCAAGGATCAGATCCTACCACAAGCGAGAGGAGAGGTAACGATGGCACAAAGAACCGTGTTCGCTCCCATCATCGCGGCGTTGCTGCTGCTGGGGGTACCGACCGTGTTCGCGCAATTTCAGGAGTCCCCCTTGCTTGCGGCAAGGGTGGCGGCAGGCGATCTGCCACCGATCGAAGATCGCATACCAGCCGACCCGTTCGTCCGGCAGGTGGAGGAGGAGATCGGCGAGTACTCCGGCACCATGCGCGTCGTCTCGCAGCACCAGTGGGGCTACGGAACCTTCTTCACGCAGGGTGAGATGCCGGGCCTGTTCCAGATCCCGATGTCGCTCGAAGAGCACGTGGCCATGGGCGGCCCGATCGCCGGGTTCGAGCCCAAGTACGCCGAGTACTACACGTGGCTGGACGACGGCGCCACCATGGAGGTGAAGATCCGCGAGGGCGCCAGGTGGTCCGACGGCCATCCGTTGACCGCCGTGGACATCATCTGGCCGTTCGAGAACATGTACACCAATCCCGGCTACTCGGCGCGCATGACCAACCTGCAGAGCACCTACAAGGGCGAGCGCTTCGAGGTCACCCAGGTGGACGACCTGACGGTGCGCTTCCACTCGCCGGCGGGCCCGTGGGCCGGCCAGCTCCGGGAGACCTTCGAGGGTTATCCGCAGCCCGCGCACTACCTGGAGCAGCACCACCCGGACTTCGCCGACGGCAAGACCTGGGAGGACTTCCGCGCCGCCCGCTCCCGCGTCAACAACCTGGCGATACCGTCGCTGCAGGCGTGGCTCCCCGTCGAGACCGATGAGAGCACCGGCACGCTGTGGGAGCGCAATGCCTACTACCCGGTGGTGGACGCCGATGGCAAGCAGCTTCCCTACTTCGACTACGTGCGCGTGAGCAGGGTGACGGACGGCGAGGCGCGCTACCTGTCCGTGATCCAGGGCGAGGTGGACATCTGCGCCGCCGACTGCGGCGACCTCAACAAGCACGCGGTGCTGAAGGACAACGAGTCCCGCGGCAACTACGACACGCTGATCTGGAAGGGCTCGCGGCAGACCTCGCAGATTTCCTGGCGCTATCCCACCGGCCAGCAGCTCAAGGGCGCCGCACCCGGCACCCAGGACCCGAACTTCCAGGCTGCCGGCATGACCAACCAGTTCCGCCAGGCGCTGTCGATCGGCATCGACCGCGAGGAGATCAACGAGAAGCTGTTCGCCGGACTGGCGGTCCCGTCGGTGACCGGCATCCCGCGTGACCATGCCCTCTACGACCCGATTCAGGACACCTTCCTGGGACCGGACCGGGAGGAGGCGTGGAGGCTGTTCGCCGAGATCGGCATCACGGACAGCGACGGCGACGGCATGCTGGAGTACGAGGACGGCTCCGACGTGCACATCTTCGTGCCGGGGGCGACCAACGGTCTGCTCAACGTGGAGACCGTCGAGGCGCTCATCGACGAGTGGACGAAGCTGGGCGTCTCCACCACGCTGGTGGCTGCCGACTGGTCCACCATCGCCGGCAAGATGCGGGCCGGTGAGATCGCGTTGCAGGTCAGTACCGGCGTGCCCGACTACTCCCCGTTCCACTACCTGGGCATCTGGCACAACCGCGTCAGCTACGCCTGGGGAGATCCCATCGAGCAGCCGGAGAGCTACGACAAGGCGTTCGAGCTGGAGTTGGCGTACGCGTCCGCGACCACGGTCGAGGAGCAGCAGGCGGCGGCCAAGGCGTTCTTCAACCACATCGCCACGGAGTCGTTGAGCTGGCCGGCGTTCGTCACCGAGCGGCCGCAGCAGGTGATCCGGCACAAGTGCATGGGCAACGTGCCCGACGTGCGCGTGTTCCAGAAGTTCATGATGACGGCCAAGACCGACCAGTGGTTCGTCCACTCGGACTGCAGCTACCCGCGCCCCGGCGGCTAGCCGCACGACGTTGCTGAGCGCGAGAGTCGGTGGAACATCGGTTCCACCGACTCTCCTTGTCATGGAGAGTGAAGAGCGGTGACCACGTTCGTCGTGCGGCGCCTGCTCGCCATGATCCCGACGTTCCTGATCGTCTCCTTCCTGGTGTTCGCGGTCATCCAGTTGCCGCCGAGCAACTGGGTGGAGCGCTTCGTGCTCGAGTTCTACCAGGACCGGGGCGGCACCTTCGCGACCGAGCAGTACAAGCAGATGGTGGAGGAGCTCACCCTGCGCTATCAGCTCGACAAGCCCTACCTGGTGAAGTACGTCACCTGGTTCACCAACTTCCTGCGCGGCGACATGGGGGAGTCGTTCGCCTACAACACCGAGGTCCACGAGATCCTGTGGAAGCGCATCCCGTACAGCATTGCGGTGGCGCTGATGTCGCTGCTGTTCGTCTACGCCGTGGGCCTGCCGATCGGCATCTACTCGGCGCTGCACAAGAACAAGATCTCCGACCACATCGCCACCTTCGCCGGCTTCATCGGGCTGTCGATCCCGAACTTCTTCCTGGCGCTGATCCTGATGGTGTTCGCGCTGCTCGTGCTCGACTTTCCGGTCGGCGGCCTGTTCTCGCCCGAGCTCCGGAGCGCGCCGTGGAGCTGGGCGAAGCTGGTGGACTTTCTCAAGCACGTGTGGATCGCCGTCGTCGTGATCGGCACCGCGGGCACCGCGGGAATCATCCGCGTCGTGCGCGGCAATCTGCTGGACGTGATCGGCGAGCCGTACATCACCGCGCTGCGCGCCAAGGGACTGCCGGAGCGCACCGTCACGGTCAAGCACGCGGTGCGCATCGCCATCAACCCCGTGATCACCGCCCTGGGGCTGTGGCTGCCGACCCTGGTATCGGGGGAGACGATCGTCTCCATCGTCATGAACATCCCGACCGCGGGCCCGCTGCTGTACGCGGCGCTGCGCAACGAGGACATCTACCTGTCGGGCAGCATCCTCATGGTGCTGGCCGTGTTTCTGCTGATCGGCAACCTGCTGGCCGACATCGCCCTGGCCTGGTTCGATCCGCGCATACGGTACGAGTGACGCATGGCGGCTGAGAGCGCGATCGTCGTGGAGGCTCCCCAGCACCTCACCGGACGCACCGTCGGGCAGCTTATCTGGCGCCGGTTCCGCCGCAATCGGCTGGCGCGCACCGCCGGCCTCGTGATCGCGGTCCTGCTGGTGATGGCGCTGCTGGCTCCGTTCCTCAGCACCATGGACCACACCGAGCAGTCCTCCAGGCACCTGTTCGCGCCTCCGCAGCGCATCTACTTCCGCGACCACGACACTGGCCGCCTGACGCGCCCGTACGTCTACAACCTGGACAAGACGCGCGACCGGGAAACCCTCAGGATCTTCTACACGGAGGATCGCGAGCAGCGCTTTCCCATCCTGTTCTTCCAGCGCGGCGAGCCGTACCGGATCCTGTGGATCATTCCGGGCAGCGTGCGGCTCATGAGCGTCGGCGAAGGCGCGCGCTGGAACTTCTGGGGGACCGACTCGCTGGGCCGCGACCTCTACTCGCGGATCCTGCGCGGCTCGCAGGTGAGCCTGTCGGTGCCCTTCGTCGGCACCTTCCTGACCATCCTGATCGGCTCCGTCATGGGCATGATCTCGGGCTATTTCGCGGGGCGCGTGGACCACTACATCCAGCGCTTCATCGAGGTGCTGATCGCGCTGCCGTCGCTGCCGCTGTGGCTGGCGCTGGCCGCCGCCATGCCGCTGAGCATGCCCTCCGGGTACCGCTACCTGCTCATCGTCGTCATCCTGTCGATCATCGACTGGGGCGGCCTGGCGCGGGTGGTGCGCGGCAAGGTGCTGCAGTATCGCGGCGAGGACTTCGTGGCAGCCGCGCAGATGTCGGGTGCCGGCCTGGGCCGCATCATCTTCCGCCACCTGGTTCCGGGCACGCTGAGCCACCTGATCGTGGTCTCCAGCCTCTCCATCCCCGGGGTGATCCTGGGCGAGAGCGCGCTGAGCTTCCTGGGCGTGGGCATCACGCCGCCGCTGACGAGCTGGGGGGTGCTGCTGCAGGACGCGCAGAAGATCGAGGTGCTCATCCAGCACCGCTGGCTGGTCCTGCCCGGCATCTTCATCGTCGTCACCGTGCTGGCGTTCAACTTCTTCGGCGACGGCGTGCGCGACGCCGCGGATCCCTACTCCTGACCGCGGATCGGTCACTCCTGACCCCGGATCGGTCACTCCTGACCCCGGACACGTCCGCGGAGCGGCCGGCCCCGCGCGGCGAGCGGAGGCTGATCTACGTCAGCGATCCGTCGCTGATCGCCAGCCGCTACCTGCCCGACCCGGTCACCGAGGCGCACCTGCGCGACTGGATCGACGATGTCGCCGCGGCCGGCCCCGACCTCTTCATCCAGGAGGTGTACACGCAGGGCTGGACGACCTACTGGCGCAGCGACGGGCTCGACTACGACGCGCGGCTGCAGCACCGCCGCTTCCTGCCGCTGCTGGATGCCGGCACGCAGCCGTTCGGGGTCCTGCTCGACCAGTGCCGGGCGCACGGCATGGAGGTGATGGGCGGGTTCCGGATGAACGACAACCACACCGACTCGGTTCGGCAGGGGGTCGGCGCCGGCGCCGGCTTCATCGTCGACAACCCGCAGTTCCGGCTGCGGGACGCACCTCCGGGCCCGACGTACCGCCTGAGCGAGCCGCTGGACTTCAGCTTTGCGGAGGTGCGCGCCTACGTCCTGAGCGTAGTGACGCGCTTCCTGGAGTCGTTCGCCGTGGACGGCGTCGAGCTCTGCTTCCGCGACAACCGCTACTTTCCGCCGGGGACCGGCCCCGAGCGGGAGCACCTGATGACCGGGCTGGTGCGGCAGGTGCGGGCGCTGCTCGATCGCAGCGGAGCGGGCAAGCGGCTGCTGCTGGGGTGCCGCGTGCCGTCCACCATCGACGAGTGCCACGCGATGGGGCTCGACCTGCCCACCTGGGTCGGCGACGGGCTGGTGGACCACGTGGCGCCGCAGGACACCATGTACGCGGAGGCCAACATCCCCTACCCCGAATGGCGGGAGTTGACCGAAGGGGGACCGTGCCGGCTCTACCCGGCGCTGATGAACTGGGCCAGCCACCGGGCGCGCAGGCGCATGGGCCAGCAGCCGATCACCCAGGACCAGCGCCGCGCCCTGGTCACCAGCATGTACGCGCAGGGAGCCGACGGCATCTCCCTGTACAACCACTTCCTGGTGATGACCTGGTCGGGCGGCGACGAAGGCGACTGGACCTCCCGCGGCGTCGGCGCCCACGCTCCCTTCTACCCATTTGCCCTGCACGACATGGAGGACCTGCGCACCCCCGAGCTGGCGCTGCGGGGCCGCCGCCACTACGTGTTCGACCCCACCCTGGGCGGCCTGGGCGGGTTCGGGCCCGACCGCGCCGCCAGCGGCAAGGTCAAGGCGCAACGGGCGGTGCTCTGCCGTCCTGACGGCTCAGCGTCGTACCGGTTCCGGCTGTACGAGGACCTGGACGGCGTGGCCGCGGCCATGCTGCTGTTCCGCGCGCACCACCTGTCGCTTGCCGACACGCTCGCGGTGAGCCTGAACGGCCGCCCGGTCCCCGACCGCGGACTGCGGCGCCGTGACGACGAGGTGCGCATCGACCTGCGGCCGAGCGAGGTGCCACCGGGCCCGGACGCCGAAGCGAGCCGCGCGGACACCCGTCCCTTCGTGACCTACTGGTTCCCGCTGACCGCCGATCTGACCGTGCGCGGCGAGAACAGCCTGGATCTGCGGCTCGACCACAGCGACCCCGCGGCGCAGGAAGCCGCGGTCGTCGAGGAGGTTGAAGTCTATGTCGTTCCCCGCGTTCGCTCATGATGAGCAGTGACGGAGGACCGCATGCCTCACATTAACTGGCAGAGGACGGTAGTCAGAGACGGCTGGCACAACATGGGCACCAATCTCTGCTTCTGGAGAGACTGCTACTGGCTGGTGTACTCGCGTAACGCCGCCCACGCCTCTCCGGAGGGAACGATCGTCGTCATGCGGTCGCTCGACCTGAAGCGGTGGCACACCGTCACGGTCATCGATTCAGGACTGGACGATCGTGATCCCAAGCTCCTCGCCACCGACGACAGGCTCTGCGTGTATTTCCTTGGCTGCCGGTTCAGCGCCGTGAACGGCGAGCTGCGGCAGGTCGGGCACACCTACCTGTCCTCAAGCGACAATGGCGTAAGCTGGACGACCCCGGTGCAGATCCACAAGTCGAACTATTGGCTGTGGAGCATCAGGCAGCATCAGGGCGCCTTCTACTCGGCCGAGAAGGGCGGCGAGCTCCTGACCAGCTCGGACTGCCTGAACTGGAAGACGGTCAGCCGTATCCCTCTTGCCGAGGACGATGTCGTGGATCCGACCGATCCGTCATTCGATCCGCGAACGGTGACGCACAAGCCCTGCAACTCCATCAGCGAAACGGACTTCGTCTTTCGCCCGGATGGCGAGCTCTGGTGCGTGTCGCGGACGAACCGCGATCCGGACGACTCGATCTTCTACTGGTCCAGGCCACCCTATCGAGAGTGGGACTGGGTGGATCTGAAGACCAGGATCCACTGTCCGGCGATCTGCGAATGTGACGGAGTGCTGTACGTGGCCGGCAGGAGAAGCACCGACACGCCATGGAAGATTCAGCCGACGCCGGCGGGCAACACGGCGATATTCGTGCTCGAGAAGGGGAAGGTCGAGCCGTTTCTGGCACTCGCAAGCGAAGGCGACGCGGCCTACCCGGGCCTGATCGCCACGGGGCCGCGCACCCTGGTGATGAGCTACTACTCACAGCATGCGTACCTGGGCGGCGTGGTGCCGGCGGACACGAACACGTCGGGCTTCCTGCCGGAGCTGGACGACAGATCGCTGCGGATGACCGGCCCCGCCGACATCTTCCTCGCCGAGATCGATACCGAGGCGGAGGGTCACGAGGTCAGATTCTAGTCGCCACGGCCGGGGGCAGCGTACGAGTCGGCCCGCACCGGCCGCACGGGGCTGCTGGTTGACACGCCCGACAGCACGCGCAACCGTTCATTATCGGCGCGATTCGCGCGCCGAACAGAGCACCGCCGCGATCGCGGGCCCCGAGCTCGCCTCGCGCACAAAAGGAGAACACGGTGGTAACACGCAGACTCTGGTCTCTCGCAACGCTCGCCACGGGGCTGATGCTCCTGGCCGCCACGCACGGCGCGGCCCAGTATCAGGAATCGCCGATGCTGGCGGAGATGGTAGCCAACGGTGAGCTGCCCCCGGTGGAGGAACGCGTGTCGAACAACCCGTTCGTGCGCGAGGTCCACAGCGAGATCGGCACGTACGGCGGCACGTTTCTCGGCGTCGACCAGGGCAAGCCGAGCATCGGCTGGCTGAACCTGGCCGGCTACAACACGGAGGGCGGCGGCATCGCCTTCGACATACCGTTCGACGTCCACCAGTGGGTCGAGGACGGCATGCACCTGGGCGCGGACACGCTCAATCCCTTCTACTTCGAGAGCTACACGATCAACGACGACTTCACCGTGTTCGAGGGGACGATCCGGGAGAACGCGCGCTGGTCGGACGGCGAGCCGTTCACCGCCGAGGACATCGCTTGGGTCTACAACATGGTCCACATCCACCCGGAGGTGAACCAGATTCCGCGATGGTTCGCCCAGATCGGCGACGACGTGGTCCAGGTCGAGGCGATCAGCGATCGCACGGTGCGCTTCACGTCGCCGGTGCCGCATCCGCTGATGCACATGTGGATCCTGGCCGAGAGCACCCACGCCAAGCACTGGCTCGAGGACTACCACCCGGAGGTGAACTCCGACCGGAGCTACGAGGACCTGCATCGCCGCATGAACCGGGAGGAGCACCCCCAGCAGCCGTGGCTCGGCCCGTGGGTGCTGGAGAGCTATGACCCGGCCACCAAGCTGGTCGCGGTAAGGAATCCGTACTATCCCGTGGTCGACACGGAAGGGAACCAGCTTCCCTATATCGATCGCATCGAGCGGCGCTCGGTGGCGAACAAGGAGGCGGCCATCCTGGCGATGGTCCAGGGCGAGGTGACCGCGCAGCAGGGACTCATCGCGCTGTCCGACTTGCAGGTTCTGCGCGAGGGCCAGTCGCGCGGTGACTACACCATCGACATGTGGACGGGCGGCGCCCGGCAGGGGTGGGTCAACCTCATTGTCGAGCCGACCGATGAGAAGCTGGCCAAGTACATCCGGGAGATCGACTTCCGCCGGGCGCTGTCGCTGGCTCTGAACCGCGACGAGATGAACGACACCCTGTTCTTCGGACTGGGTGAGACCGCGGGCACGGTCGTGTCGCCGAACTCGGTGTTCTACGACCCGCGGATGGACACGTACGCCGAGTACGATCCCGACCGCGCGCGCAGCCTCCTGGAAGGCCTCGGCCTGACGGACAGCAACGGCGACGGCTTGCTCGAGTATCCGGAGGGCGGCAACGTGACGATGGTGCTCGACGTGCACTCGGGGGTACCCGACACGATCCCGCCGTCCGAGCTGATCGTCGGCTACTGGAAGGAGATCGGCATCGACGCCACCATGGACGTCCTGGCCGGTTCGGGCTGGGCCGCGCGCTGCGGCGGCGACGGAGAGGCCATCATGTGGGTCGGCCCGTCGTTCGAGCCGTACCTGCCGAACACCTTCCTGGGTCGCCAGTTCAGCCCGCTGTCGCACATGTGCGGGCACGGCCTGGTGGACCCGCCGCAGGAGTACAAGGACATCTGGGAGCTGGAGCAGGAGCTCACCTCGGAGCTCGACGCGGAGCGGTACGTCGAGCTGGTCAAGGACTTCTACGTCATGATGGGCGAGGACGTGCTGTTTCAGATCGCCCACATCGCCGAGGTTCCGATCCCGGTGCTGCGCAGCAACAAGATCGGCAACATGCCCGAGACCGGCGTGAAGCTGAAGGGCATCATGTCCGCGCATCTGGATCAGTTCTACTTCAAGTAGGATCCTGAAAGGCTGACGTTCAGGGACTGGCGGGATCTCCCGTCAGTCCCTTTTTGATTCGGCCCCATTTGAGCCCTCATGACGACGTTCATCATCCGCCGGGTGCTGACCATGATCGTGTCGTTCTTCCTGATCTCGATCGTGGTCTTCATCACCATCCAGTTGCCGCCGGGCGACTACGCGTCGAATCTGATCGCGCTCGCCGCCGGCACCGACGCGCGGGTGATCAACGCTCAGGCGGCCGAGGAACTGGCGCAGAACATCAGGGCACGCTTCGGTCTGGACAGGCCGCAGTGGCAGCAATACCTGCTCTGGATCGGCAACTTCATGCGCGGCGACTTCGGCTTGTCGCTGGAGACGTTTCTGCCGGTCCGGGAGATGCTGGAGGACCGGCTCCTGATCAGTTTCGGCCTGTCGCTCATCACGCTGCTGTTCACCTGGGCGATCGGCATTCCGATCGGCATCTACACCGCCACGCACAAGAACACCCTGGGCGATCACGCCGCGACTCTGGCCGGCTTCATCGGCCTGTCCATCCCGAACTTCTTCCTGGCCCTGGTCCTGATGGTGTTCGCGCTGTTTGCGCTCGACCTCCCGGTGGGGAGGCTGCTCTCCGCGGAGTACGAGGATGCGCCGTGGAGCCTCGCGAAACTGTGGGACCTGGCGAAGAACCTGTGGATTCCGATCATCGTCATCGGCACCGCCGGCACGGCCAGCACCATCCGCATCATGCGCGGCAACCTGCTGGAGGTGCTGGAGCAGCCGCACGTGACCACCGCGCGCTCCAAGGGCATGGCCGAGCCGGTGGTCATCAGGCGCCACAGCGTCCGCATCGCGTTCAACCCGTTCATCAGCGCCCTCGGCCTGTCGTTGCCGGCCATGCTGTCGGGAGAGACGATCACCTCGATCGTGCTGAACCTGCCCACCGCCGGACCGCTGCTGTTCAGGGCTCTCCTGCAGGAGGACGTGTACCTGGCGGGGAGCATCCTGCAGTTCTTCGGGATCTTCCTCCTGCTCGGCAATCTCATCGCCGACATCGCGCTGGCGTGGCTCGACCCGCGGATCCGCTATGACTGAGGACCCGAAGTGAGCACCCACGAGGTCGGTTTCGAAGCTGCCGATGCTCTGGAAACGGAACGCCGGACGCCGCGCCAGCTTGCCTGGAGGAGATTCCGCAAGAACCGACTGGCGGTCGCGAGCGCGGTCGTGGTCGCGCTGTTCTACCTGATGGCGCTCTTCGCGGAGTTCCTGAGCCCCTATCACCACGACGAGAAGTTCACCAAGCTGCGCTTCGCCCCGCCGCAGCGGGTCCACTTCTTCGACGAGGACGGCCGTCTGGGCCGGCCCTTCACGTACGCGCTCAAGCAGGAGCTGGACCTGGAGACCTTCGCGCTCACCTACCAGGAGCAGAAGGACACCAAGTACTACGTGCGGTTCTTCGTGCAGGGAGAGCCGTACCGGTGGCTCGGCATCTTCCCGATGGAGCGCCACCTGTTCGGGGTCGAAGAGGGCGGCTCGATCTTCCTGTTCGGGACGGACACCCTGGGCCGGGACCTGCTGTCCCGCATCCTGATCGGATCGCAGGTGAGCCTGAGCGTACCGCTGGTAGGCACCCTGGTGACGATCATCATCGGCACCATTCTCGGCATCGCCTCCGGCTACTTCGGCCGCATGATCGACCACGCGCTGCAGCGGTTCATCGAGGTGCTGATCTCGTTCCCCAGGGTGCCGCTGTGGCTGGCGTTCTCGGCCGCCATTCCCGCCACCTGGCCTTCCGGGTGGGTGTACATGGGGATCGTCGTGGCGATTTCGCTCATCGGCTGGGGCGGCCTGGCACGGGTCGTGCGCGGGAAGGTGCTGGCGTATCGCAACGAGGAGTACGTCCTGGCCGCCGAGGGCGTCGGCGCCGGCAACTGGCGCATCATCACCAAGCACCTGCTGCCGGGCTCGCTCAGCCACATCATCGTCGTGGCGACGCTGTCCGTGCCCGAGCTGATCCTGGCGGAGAGCAGCCTGAGCTTCCTGGGCGTCGGCGTCACGCCGCCCATGACGAGCTGGGGCATCCTGCTGCAGGGGGCGCAGAGCGTGCAGGCGTTGCTGCACCAGCCCTGGCTCGGCCTGCCGGCGATCTTCATCATCGTCATCGTGCTGGCCTTCAACTTCCTGGGCGACGGCGTCCGCGACGCCGCCGATCCATTTGCCACATGAGCGGCGCGCTGCTCCGGGTGAGCGACCTGCGGACCTACTTCCACACCGACGACGGCGTCGTGCGCGCGGTGGACGGCGTGAGCTTCAGCGTAGCGCCGAACCAGACGCTGGGGGTGGTGGGAGAGAGCGGCTGCGGCAAGAGCGTCACCGCGCTGAGCGTGTTGCGGCTGGTCAAGAGCCCGCCCGGCAAGCTGGAGAGCGGCTCCATGATGCTGGAGACCGACCGGGGCCCGGTCGACCTGGTCAGGCTGCCGCAGCGCGGCCGGCGGATCCGTGCCATCCGCGGCCGGGACGTGTCCATGATCTTTCAGGAGCCGATGCGGGCGCTGACCCCGGTGTACACCATCGGCTTCCAGATCAGGGAGGCCCTGCAGGAGCACACGTCCGTGAGCGCCGAGGAGGCGGCCTCCACGGCGGTCGAGATGTTGCGCGCGGTGGGCATGCCGGACCCGGAGCAGCGCATGAACACCTACCCGCACCAGCTCTCGGGCGGCATGCGGCAGCGGGTCATGATCGCCATGGCGCTGGTCTGCCGGCCGAGGCTGCTGATCGCCGACGAGCCGACCACCGCTCTCGACGTCACCATCGAGGCGCAGATCCTGGCGCTGCTGAAGCGGCTGCAGGAGCAGTTCCACATGGCCATCCTGTTCATCACCCACGACCTGGGGGTGATCGCGAAGATGGCCGACGCGGTGATGGTGATGTACCTGGGCCAGGTGATGGAGCGCGCGCCGGTCCGCGGCCTCTTCCACGATCCGCGGCACCCCTACACGCAGGCGCTGTTCCGCTCGATTCCCTCCATGGCGGAGGAACCGAAGCAACGGCTGGCGGTCATCCAGGGCTCGGTTCCGCATCCGTTGACGCACAGCACCGGCTGCCCCTTTGCGCCCCGCTGCGATCACGCCACCGACCGGTGCGCGCAGAAGCCGCCGGAGTTCGAGGTCGGAGCGGGGCACACGGTGGCGTGCTGGCTCTATGAGGGGTCAGGCGAGGAGTAGGCGTGGCGGAACCACCCGATCTGCTGACCGTCGAGAACCTGCGGAAGCATTTCCCGATCGAGAAGGGGCTGCTGCGCCGCACCGTCGGACAGGTCAAGGCCGTGGACGGCGTGAGCTTCTCCGTGCGGAAGGGTGAGACCCTGGGACTGGTCGGCGAGAGCGGCTGCGGCAAGACCACCGCCGGCAGGGTGGCCGCGGGCCTCGCCAGGCCGTCCGGAGGCTCGGTGATCTTTCACTCCAACGGAGAGCGCATCGACGTGCACGCCCTGAGCCGCCAGGAGCTCAGGGCGTTCCGGCGCCACGTGCAGGTGGTGTTCCAGGATCCCTATTCCTCGCTCAACCCCTACCTGCGCGTGATCGAGATCGTCGGCGAGCCGCTGGAGGTGCAGGAAGGGATTCGCGGGCCGGCGCTGCGCAGGGAGGTGGAGCCCCTGCTGGAGGCGGTGGGGTTGCGGCCGGCGTACGCGGACCGGTTCCCGCACGAGTTCTCGGGCGGCCAGCGTCAGCGGATCAGCCTTGCCCGCGCGCTGGCGCTGAAGCCGGAACTGGTCGTCGCCGACGAGCCGGTGTCGGCCCTCGACGTGTCGGTGCAGGCGCAGATCCTCAATCTGATGATCGAGCTGCAGCGCCGGTTCGCCCTGAGCTATCTGTTCATCGCCCATGATCTGAGCGTGGTCCGCTACATCAGCGACCGCGTCGCCGTGATGTACCTGGGGCGCATCGTCGAGACCGGAGCGTCGGAGGCGGTGTTCCGCAATCCCCGGCATCCGTATACGGAGGCGCTGCTTTCGGCGTTCCCGGCCCCGGATCCGGACGATACCGACGAGCGCATCGTCCTGGAAGGCGATGTGCCGAGCGCGGCCAACCCGCCGGCCGGCTGCGCATTTCATACCCGCTGTCCGTATGCGGTCGACGCCTGCCGTCAGGACGTGCCGCACCTCGAGGAGGTTGCCGTGGAACAGATGAGCGCGTGCATACGCGCGAGCGAACTGACGCTGCAGGGGCGCGTCATCACCAAGCCGCCGTGGGCAGGCGCGGAGGCCGGCGGGCCGTCCGCTTCCGCCGGATCCGGAGGCTGAGATGGGTGCCGAAGCGCGCTTGATCTCAGTCGAGCGAATATGGGACCGGGCGCCGCACAGCGCCTTCACCGACCTGCTGCGCCACCGCGGCCGCTGGTGGTGCACGTTCCGGGAGGCTCAGGATCACGGCGAGAGCATCGGCACGCTCCGGGTGCTGGTGTCCGATGACGGCGTGGCATGGACGAGCGCCGCCGAGGTCACGGAGGAGGGGATCGACCTGCGCGATCCCAAGCTGTCGGTCATGCCGGACGGACGCATGCTGCTGCTGGCCGGCGGCTCGGTCTTCCGGGGCACGACGTACCTCTCGCGCTCGCCCCGCGTGTCGTTCTCCGAGGACGGCACCACCTGGAGTGCGCCCGCCCGCGTGCTGGCCGAGGACCACTGGCTGTGGCGGGTGACGTGGCACGACGGAATCGGCTACTCCGTCTCGAAGCTGGGTGAAGGCAGCAATCCGCGCCGCGGCTTCCTCTACACGACCCGTGACGGCCTGGACTGGCAGTGGGTGACGGAGTTGCGCCCACCGGATGGGAGCTGGACGGTCAGCGAGACCACCCTGCGCATCATGCCCGACGGCGAGATGATCGCGCTGATCCGGCCCGACTGGATCGGCAGCAGCCGGCCGCCCTACACCGAGTGGTCGTACGCGCACCTGACGCAGAGCCTGGGCGGCCCCAACTTCATCCGCCTCCCGAACGGCGAGCTCTGGGCCGGCGCCCGCGTAAGCGATGCCGAGGGGGCGCCGGTCACCGCGCTGGCTAGGATGAGCCGCGACGCCTTCGACGTGGCGCTGGTGCTGCCGAGCGGCGGCGACAGCTCCTACCCCGGCCTGGTCTGGCACGAGGAGCGGCTGTGGGTCAGCTACTACTCGTCGCACGAAGGCAAGGCGTGCATTTACCTCGCCCAGGTGGGCCTGGGCTGACGCGCACCCGGAGCCGTCTCGGACGATGAACAGCGTCACCGTCGCAAGCGTCCAGTTCGACGGGCTGCCGGGCCACGTCGACGCGAATCTTCGCCGCATGGTGCAGCTCATCGACGACGCGGCAGCGCGGGGAGCGGAGCTCGTCGCGTTCCCGGAGGTAGCCGTGTCGGACTACTTCGGGACGGACTTCGCTTCGCTGGCGAGTTCCGTGCCGGGCGAGCAGTCCACGGTGCTGGCGCGGGCGGCCGCGCGTTGCGGGGTCTTCGTCGCCGCGGGTCTGATCGAGAAGTCCCCTCGCGGTCTGCACAATACGGTCGTCCTCATCGACCCCGATGGAGCGCTGGCCGGCATGTGTCGGAAGACCCACCTCTCCCTGAACCACTACGACCCGGCGATCGCGCGGGAAGCGGACGTTCTGGTGCCGGGTGACGACATGCCCGTGTTCGATACCCCGTTCGCCAGGGTCGGCATCATGATCTGCAAGGACGGCGACTACCCGGAGGTGCCGCGGATCCTCGCCGTCAAGGGGGCGGAGATCATTCTGTGGCTCACCAACCGCCCCGGCGTGAAGCGCGGATCGGCGGCCTACCACGCGGCCAGCAACTGCGCGGCAGTCGCGGTCGCCAATCGCGCCCAGGGCCATGCCCGTGGCGGACACAGCGCGATCTTCGACTGGAAAGGGAACGTGGTCGCGGAGGCCGGAGCTGGCGAATCGATTATCCGCGCCGAGCTGGACATGGCCGCGATGCGAGAGGCGCGCGCCGTCCACTGGAACGAGCAGCGGGTCCGCCGGCCCGAGCTCTACGCGGTGCTGTCCGCTTCGTGAGCACGACGGACCGTTCGATGGCCGATCTCCTGGCCCTGTTCCGGGATCCGCCGGCCGAATACGGCGATTTCGCCACCTGGTTCTGGGAGACCGGCACCCTGACCAGGGAGCGGATCACCTGGCAGCTCGAACAGATGAAGGCGGCCGGGGTGAGCGGGACGTGGTACTACCCCCGCTTCGTCGGCACCGAACCGCTCGCTCCCGACCCTCCTTACTGGAGCGACGAGTGGCGGGAGCTCTTCAACCACTCGGTAGCCGAGCATCGCCGGCTCGGCATGAAGGCGGGTTTCTCCGACTGGACAGGACGCGGCTACTGGCAGGAGCGCCTGCGGGAGGAGGGCCGCACGCGGCCCGAACTGGTCGGCCGGCGCCTGCTCTGCCACGAGGCGGCCGCGGCCGGCGGAGGACCTGCGCTCGAGATGCCCGTCCCGGCTGCCGAGTCCGTCGTCAGCGCGGCGGCCTTCCGCGTCGCGCAAGGCGCCGGCGACCGCCTGGACGGAGACAGCCGGATCGACCTTGCCGATCGCCTCACCGGAGGCACGCTCACCTGGAGCGCGCCGGCGGGCGCATGGCGCGTCATCGTCGTCACCAGCGAGAGCCACGACCTCGACTACCTGAATCCCGCGGTCGTCGCGCGCTGGCTGGAGCTGTACTCGGAGGTGCACGAGCGGGAGCTCGGCGACCTGTTCGGCGACACCCTGGACGTCTTCCTGCACGACGAGCTGTGGGTGCTGCGCGGGGACATCATCTATTCGCAGTCGCTGCTGGATCGCATCAGGGCCGACCACGGCTACGATCCGCTGCCCGAGATCGCGGCGCTGTTCCGGGACATCGGCCCGCGCACCGACAAGATCCGCTGCGACTACTACGAGGCGGTGGCCATCCTGCTGGAGGAGCACTTCTACCGGCCCTTCAGCCGCTGGTACGAGGAGCGCGGCCTGCGCTTCGCGACCATCGCCACCTGGGGCCGGCAGAGCGTCCTGGGCCAGACCTGGCACTACGTCGACTACTTCCGCTACCTCCGCCACTTCCACATCACCGGCAACGAGGACCCGCTCGGCGCCGAGCCGGGCAACCGCTGCCTGATCGACGCCAAGATGTCCAGCTCCATCGCGCACATCTACCGGCGCGAGCGGTCGGCGGTGTGCGCCTACTGGCGCTCGGGCTGGGGCATGAGCCAGGACCGGAACCTCGCCTGGACCCACGAGAACCTCGCCTACGGCCTCAACCTGTACAACGGCCACGGCGGGCTCTACGGCTCCATGGGCGGCTGGTACGAGTGGGAGCCGCCGCTGATCTATTTCCGGCAGCCGTACGCCCGGCACTGGCCGGCCTTCGTGCAGCACGTCTCCCCGCTCTGCGCGGTCATGAGCCAGGGCACGCACTGCGCCGACGTGGCGCTGCTCTACCCGCTCACGACCGTGCACGCGCACTGGCTGCGCGGCGAGCACTTCACCAGTCTGGCGTACGAGGCGGGCAACGAGTGCTTCGCGCTGGCGCAGCACATCTATCGCAGCGGCATCGACTTCGACTTCGTCGACGATCACTCCCTGAACGGTGCGGAGGTCGGCGACGGGGTGCTCACCATCGCCGGGATCGAGTTCCGCTGCGTCGTCGTGCCGCCGATGACGACCATCAAGACAGCCACACTGGAGACCCTGAAGCGCTTCTACGACGCCGGCGGCACCGTGATCGGCTACCGCCGCCTGCCGACCGCGTCGCAGGAGCACGGACGCGGCGATCCGCGGGTGCGCGAGCTGGTGCAGGCGATCTTCCAGGTGGCTCCCGACCGGGCGTACGCCCACGTCGCCGGCAAGCGCGCCATGGATCAGCTTCCGCTCTACAGCCAGGCGCTCGACAGCGTGCACGTGAACAGCAACGAGCGCGGCGGCAGCGCGATCTACCTGCCGGTGATGCAGATGCACGGCACGCCGTACAACGAGGGGCCGCGCGTCGCCGCCATGATCGAGCGCACCATCGACCTCGACGTCCGCTGCAGCGTCGCCGACGTGTACCACACCCATCGGCGTACGCGGGCGGCGGGCAGGCGGAGCGACGTCTACTTCCTGTTCAACCAGAGCGCCGAGCGCCGCGAGGTGGAAGTGACGTTCCGCTGCGTGGGAAAGCCGGAGCTCTGGGACGCGGCCACCGGATCGACCCGCCCGCTGCTCCGCTGGCGGCCGGCGCGGGGCGGCACCAGGGTCCGGATCGACATGGAGCGCTACGCGGGCCTCATCGTCGTGTTCCATGCCGGGGACGATGCGGCGGGCTCGCGGCCGGGAACGTCGCTGCGGGTGGTCGATGACAACCTCGACGAAGTGGTTCGGCTCGACGGCGTCGGCGGCGACGCGGTCGTCGCAGGGTTGGCGGACTCCGGGGGACGGAAGCACGTGGCGGTCGCAGGTGGGGTCGGCCCGGCCGGGTTTCGTGGCGTCCTGAAGGTGGAGCCGCCCCCGGCGCCGCTGACCGTCGGCGGGGAGTGGCGCCTGACCCTGATCCCGACACTGGACAACCGCTGGGGGGACTTCCGCCTGCCGGCTACCGAGCGACTCATCGGGCCGGAGGCGCGCCGGTTCCGGTACCGTGAAGAGCAGGGCACGGCCGGAACCGATCTGGGCTGGCACACCGCCGGACTCGATGACAGCCACTGGCAGGACTACCTCTACTCGGAGGGTCCCTTCGCGTACAGCTTGGGACCGTTCTGGCCCGGCTCGGAACCTGCGGAGCTCAAGAACGGCGCCGTTCGGCTGGACGCCGACCACGTCGTCGATGGCCGGACGCATCGCTGGCAGCCGTTCGCCTTCTCGCTCCGCTACGGCCACCGGCACTCCACGCCCGGCGATCCCGATCGCCGCAGCTTCGAGGGCGTCCCGGAGGAGTACATCGTCTTCCCGCCGAGCGTGGAGCACGGGGACGCCGCCGGCGGCCACGTTCGCTACCTGCTGGCCAGGGTCGTCGCGCCTGCGGCGGGCGAGTGGGACCTGCTCATCGGCGGGGTCGACGGCGCGGCCGTCGCCGTGCGGCTGAACGGCTCGGCGCTCGCGCTGTCGACCGGTCCCGGCGAGCGCTGCAGGGCGACCGTGAGCCTGGCTGCCGGGCCGAACGAGCTGCTGCTCAAGCTCGCTCACGTGGGTGACCGCCCGATCCGCATGTACGCTGCCTTGCTGGCTCCCGAGGAGGCGGTGGCAGCCACCGGCGGCCATCCCCTGCCGTCGTTGCCGTGGTTCCAGCCGGGCGGCGAGCTGGTGTGGGACGTGCACGAAGCCGATCACCCGCGCGTGGGCTGGCTACGGTTCGAGGCGCCTCCCGGCACCAGGGAGATGCGGCTCCCCGTGCAGGCCGCGGGTGCGCGGGTGTGGGTCGACGGCGCTGAAGTCTCCATCGACGCCGGAGGCGTGACGCTGGCCGAGCCCACCACGGCGGTCGCTCAGGTGGCGGTGCGGATTGAGCAGCACCCCGGCGGCTATGCCGGCGCGGCGATGCCGGAGCCGGTGGCGTTCACCTGCGAGCCGTGTGCGGTCGAGCTGGCGGACTGGAGCGAGCTGGCGCTCGGCAGCTACTCGGGCGGGGCGCACTACCGCACCCGCTTCCGGCTGGAGCAGGAGCATCTCGACACGGAGATCGAGCTGGATCTCGGCCTGGTCCACACCACGGCGGAGGTCACCCTCAACGGCGAGCGGATTGGGGTCGCGCTGCGGCCGCCGTATCGGCTGCGCATCACCGAACACGTTCGTATCGGTGACAACGATCTCACGGTCGAGGTGTACAACACGCTGGCCAATCACTTCAGCGTCGGATTCCCCCCGTCCTCACACGCTCCGAAGGAGCAGCAGGGCGGCGGCCTGACCGGCCCGGTGACGGTCCGGTTCCGGCGACCTGTCAGCATCACCGCCCGCCCGGTGGTAGAGCTCTGATTCAATCCGTCTGCAGTTGCTTTCCCATGGCGGCTGCAACGTCATCGCGAAATCTCATCCAAGCGGATATCTGCTCCAGGGGTCTGCCCACCGGCAGGTTCTCCGCAAGCTGTTTTAGAAAACTGCCGAAGTCAGCCTTGAACCTCTTCGTGCGGCGAACTCCTCGAGGTGCTCCCGCTTTCAACAATACCTCCCGTAGCGTTTGCTTGGGATTCGAGAGGTTCTCAAGTTGGTCCGGTTTGGGCAGGTCGAGCGCTTCTGTGCCACGCGGGCGTCCCGCGACCCGGCGGATCGCCGCTTCATCAGCCAGTAGCCAAGCCTCCATCATCCGTACCGGGACCATCCCGACCCAACGACCGCCGTACCCCGCAGCCGACACGCCGCGTCCGATCTCCTCATATCTGGCAACGGATCCCGCCGTGTCGGCATCCCGGTGGACGAACAACAAGTCGGTATCGCCACAATACTGCAGGCCATTACGCACCTTGTCGCTTACGAGACGGCCATGGTACGATGCGGTTCCATCGGCCTCGGATGCGCCATTCTCGATGAGAAGGGCCTGAATGTAGGACACTAGCGCAGCGTCCGATGAACCTTCACAGATCAAGAGAAATAGTATTCTCATTTTCGGACGGACTATTGGTGCCAGAAATCACCAGGCAATACTAGCTGCGCACCCTCCGGAGGTACCAAATAGGATTGCAGTTCGAGTGTGCCTAGACCGCCGTTACGTGCAGCATCTTCCAGACCATTGTGATCCCGCCACGAGCCCTGTAATGCATAACACTTCAACGGCCACACGGCTTTTCCGGAAGGCGATCTGACAGCGGGATTCTTTGCGAGCACGATTTCCCCCGGATTCTGTAGCTGCACGAAATAAGGAGAATGGGTAGCGACGATGACTTGTCGTAGTGGATTGTCGGTGGCGACAGGTTCGTCAGGGTCGACTGCGATGTCGTGAAGGAGTCGATTCATTGCCTCCAGCCTCTCCGGGTGGATGCCGTTTTCCGGTTCCTCCATGCAGTACACCCCGGCGTCGGCGGCTTCCGCGATAGCGGTCAAAGCCAAGAATCGAAGCGTGCCGTCGGAAATGGAGTTGGCGCGGAGGCGTACGCCGCCGGGTTCTTCGAGTTCCAGCGAAAAGAGCTGGCGGACATCGTCGCTCACTGCCCGAACCGCTCGTACCGGCACGAGGCCGGAAAGCGTGCTGGCAATCCTGCTCAGGATGTCGTCTGGGAGGTCATCGGCGGTCTCGGAGGTCGACGCTTGCTTGGCCAGATGGTGCAGGGTGACGGGGATGTGTCCGCCGTCGGCGGTAATGCCGGGTTCCTCAGTGAACTTGTCAGGCCGGCGCATCGCAGAGGGTTCCAGTGACAGTATCCGCCACCGCTGCATTTCTCGACGAGCTGCGAGAATCGTGGGGGTCGCCGCGGTATTCTCGGTGCCGATGATGGTGCGAGGGGCGCGTTCCGCAGGGGCGGCTGAACGGGCGCGCCCTGAGGAGCCGCCATCCTGATGGATGACGATGGTCGCCGGTTGTGATTTTCCGTCACCGACTGTAGAAATATACCCGGAACCGCGCCGCTTGTTGTAGATCACGCTGCTCAGAAAATCACGTTTGGCATGCGGAAAACGCAACCTCTCCCCAGCTTGTCCGGAGGGGATGTGGCGAAGCTCCTCCCGTTCTAGGACAAGTCCGCCGAGCGGACCGGCAGAGGGGGATGGAGGTTCCCGTCGAAACGCAACTTCGTACCGCAAGAACGTCGATGAAGGATCCCCTGGTCGTCCAAAGTCATCCACAACTCGTCTATCTACGATCATCTCGGCTGCGAACGCGATGCGGCTCATCGTGTCACCATCAGCGGAGAAGAACAGGTTTCCAGTTTCTCCCGTGTCCTGTCCGGAACTGCGAATCAGCAGTGCGGATTGATTGATGGTGTGGTCTGTCAACAGCGAGAGAAAGCGGATGGCGTCGAAAATGTTGGACTTGCCGACGCCGTTGACACCGGCAATGCAGGTATAGGGTCCAAGATCCAGCGAGAAATCGACCAGGTTCTTGAAGCCATCGACTTCAATACGGGTCAGCATGACGGTCTCCTGTGCTGGCGGTCACGAGACACTGTTGGTCGACGAATTCGAGCGCCGTGACTCCTCATGCTGGATCATAGCATACGAAACAGCGGCTGGCGTCGCGTGGACCGCAGGGCGATCCCACGCTGACAGAGGACTGGTGATCCTGTGAATGAGTCGATA